>DQHR01000021.1 GCA_003531155.1 Bacteroidales bacterium
AAATATTATCAAAACTAAAACTTGATGACTTTAATAAACCTGTCTCCCAGCTATCTGGTGGGCAACGAAAACGAGTTGCTTTAGCATCAACATTAATCAATAATCCAGATATACTTATTCTTGATGAACCTACCAACCACCTCGATCTTGATATGGTTGAATGGCTCGAGGATCACCTTCTTAGAAATCGTATCACGCTTTTAATGGTAACACACGATAGATTCTTCCTTGATAGAGTTTGCACTGATATAATTGAGTTCGATCAAAAGCAGCTATACTGGTATAAGGGTAACTACGCCTACTTTCTTGAAAAAAGACAGGAGCGTATTTCATACCAAAATGCTGAAGTAGAAAAAGCAACGAACTTGCTTCGCAAAGAATCAGAGTGGATGGGCAGAATGCCTCAAGCAAGAGGAACAAAAGCAAAATATAGAATTGATGCTTTTTACCAGATTCAAGAAAAAGCAAGCCAAAGGCGCAACGACTCAGAGGTAGAAATTAATGTTAAAACATCAAGATTAGGCAAAAAGGTTCTTGAGCTCAACTCAATATCAAAGAGTTTTGGCGACAAAGTTATTTTAAAAGATTTCTCATACCGATTTAATCGATTTGAGAAGCTAGGTATCATTGGACGAAACGGAACAGGTAAATCAACATTCTTAAATATTATAACTGGAAGTCTTATGCCCGATTTGGGCACAATTGATCCTGGCGAAACCCTTGTGGTAGGCTATTACAAACAAGAGGGGATGAAAATTAACGAGGATCAAAAAGTAATTGACGTTGCCCGCGAAATCGCCGAAGTGGTTACACTTGGCGATGGTAAAACGCTTACCGCATCTCAGTTTCTTAACCTTTTCCTTTTTTCTCCTGAAACGCAATACTCCTTTGTTCATAAACTGAGTGGCGGAGAAAAGCGTAGACTTTTCTTGCTAACAATACTGATGCGTAATCCCAATTTTCTTATCCTCGATGAGCCAACAAATGATCTCGATATTCTAACGCTAAACGTTCTTGAGGATTATTTAAGAAACTTTAATGGAGTTGTAATAGTTGTATCTCACGACCGACATTTCATGGATAAGGTTGTTGATGGGCTTTTAGTTTTTGAAGGCGATGGCGAAGTAAGTGGATTTCCGGGCAGCTATTCAGATTATCGCGAATGGGTTAAAGAAAATGAACTGATACAATCAAAAGAGGTAAAAGAAAAATCGACCACAAAATTAGAAAAAGCAAGGCCTGAGCGCGAAAAAATAAGAAAGTTAACTTTTAACGAAAAACGAGAACTCGAAACTATTACCAAAGAAATAGCAGAACTTGAGAGCGAAAAGACAAAACTTGAAGAAGAGATTAGCAGTGGTTCTCTAGCGCATGATGAAATCACTAAAAAATCTAATAGATACTCTGAGGTTATGAAATTGCTCGATACAAAAAGCGAAAGATGGTTTGAACTCAGTGAGATTGAATAAATAAGTTCTTTAATAAAAGACACTAAACCCTAAAGCCAACTACCAACATATCATCAATTTGTGAGTTATCTCCTTGCCAATCAGCAATTGTCTTTTCTATAACTCCTAACTGATCTTTGGCATCCAAAGGAGCAATATCAAGTATCATATTTTTAAATCTACTCGTTAAGAACTTTGTTCGTTCACTGCCCCCAAATTGATCAGTATAACCATCAGTCATCATATAAATCATATCCCCTTTTTGCAGCTGAATCGTCCTTGATGTGAATTCTGCTTTATCGAAAAACGGAGTTTTACCAATAGAGAAACAATCAGAGTCCAACTGTATAATTTCTCCTTTTCGAAAAACAATAACCTTTATTTTTGCGCAGGCATAGTTCATCGCTAAAGTTGACGAGTCAATGCAACAAATGGAAATATCCATCCCATCTTTATCTTGCAAATGGCTGTCGGCATGGCTTAAAGCCTTAATCACATATTCATTTAAATCGGTGAGAACTAAACCAGCATCAATTTTCTCTTGCTCAATAATCAATGAATTAAGGAAATTAATTCCCATCACGCTCATAAAAGCACCAGGCACACCATGTCCAGTACAATCAGCAACGGATATTATGCGTTTACCATTGATGTTATTCATCCAATAAAAATCACCACTAACAATATCCAATGGCTTAAAAAAAATAAAACCATTGGGAATTACCTCATCAACCTCATGTGAATTAGGTAACAAAGCAGTCTGAATATGCTTTGCATACAAAATGCTATCGGTTATATTTTTTTTCTGACGGGTAATCTCATCGCGTTGTTGAACAGCCAAACTACGTTGAATCTCTAAATCATCTCTCTGGGCTTCAATTTCTTCGCGTTGAGCCTCGATTTCCTCCTTCTGTTGAGAAATTTCATTATTCTTCAATACCAACTCTTGGTTCGCTCTCTTCTTGGAAATAAATAGATAAAACAAGGATAAAATAACCAAAGCAGAAAGCCCAATGACAATCAGGTAAAAGATTTGGAAGATAGACTTTCTTTTAATTTGTGCATCCTTTAACTCATTTTCAAGCGATAAAAATTTTAAATCTTTATCCTTTTGTTCCACCTCAAACTGAATTCTAAGAGATTGAATCTTGTTATTTATCTTACTTTTATAAATAGAATCGTTTAGCCGACTATAGTCTAACAAGTAGCTATATGCCATTTCTGTATTACCTGTTCCTTTATAAATAGAGTGTAACTGTTCAAGAACATTAATTCGCAATCCATTGTTTTCGGGCAAATTACTCAATAAGAGTTCCGCCTGACTAATTATAGCTAAAGCTTTTGAATAGTCTTTTTGAATTTTATAAATCTCAGCTATCTCAGAGTAGCAAAGAATCTCATCATTTACTTGTCTCGCTTTTTTAAACAGTTTTAATGCATCAAATAGATTTATCAGAGCTTTATCGTATTCCTTTTTTTCTGTAAAAATATTACCAATATTTGCCAAACATTGACCAACCCCAATTTCAAATCCAATTGACTCGTAAGAAGCCAAAGATTTTTGATAGTACTCAATTGCTTTTGAATAGTTCTTCCTCCTTTTTTCGATAACTCCAAGATTCTGAGTTGCAATAATAATACCTTTAAGGTTATTCGCTTTATCGAAAAATTCAATTGCAAGTTTATAGTAGTTTTCAGCGTCATTGTAATATTCTTGCTGCAAGTAGAAATTTCCAATCCTACCATACAATTTACCAGCCTCATTTGGGTTTTTATGAATATTTAAAAATTTATTAGCTTCTTTAAAATGATAAATCGCCTTATCATTAAGTTCAATTTGCAAATAAAGATTACCCAAATTATTATGAGTTGTTGCCAATAGCAAAGAATCCTTTTCCCTTTCAACTATTGACAAACATTCAAGGAAACAATCCTGAGCTTTAGAATATTCAGATTGGTTCAAATATATTGAAGCCAAGTTAGATAATGCCTTTACAACCAACCGTACTTGATTGGAAGAAGAATAGAGTTTGCACTCGCCATAGTAAAATATCGAGGAATCAGGCTCAGTGTAGTAGTATGCATCGGCAAGTTGAAAGCACAAAGATGCTTTTATAGAATCATTAGTATTCGTCTTTAGCAGCGTTTTCAAACTATCCGTATTTTGAGGATAGCCACAAAATGAAAATAATACCAAAAACCCAAAAAGTAGAATACGATTCATACCAAACGAGTTAGTGCAATAAAGATATTGCTTTTGTCAATAACTTACCACCCTGCTAATCATTAATCTTTTTGTATTTTCAGTTATTTTAAATCTATTGTCGATCCTATATCCTACAACCCAAACAATATCATCGTTTGAGATTAACACATATACCTTTTCTTTATCCACTAACGATACTTTTTTATCTATTAAAAAATCGCTAATCTTTTTGAACTGGTTCATTCCAAATGGCATAAATCTATCACCTGGTTGCCAGAGTCTTAATTCAAGTGGAAAAATCAATTTATCATAGTCCAAAGTTGCAACAAACGGGTCGTTAATTAAGTCAAGCACATCAGGTCTATCAACTAAATCAAATTTGAGACTAACTGGATTATTAATTGATTTGCAGTCCTTATCTATTTTGACAACGGATTGTTCTTCTTTATGCTTCTCGGTCAACACAAAATGTTTTCTATCGCGCAGCAACTGATGTGTAGATGAGTAAAAGATTTTCCCCGGCTGACTTTGCAGTGATTCTACAACTTGCTCAATGGAATCATGTGAAAAACCATATGGTACAAGTTCCTCTAACAGAAAAAGTTTGCAATACCTTTCATTTAACAACAGCTGAATACTATACAGTACTTTTTCATTCTCAAAAGTTACAACTTTCTCTTTTAGTTTCAACAGATAATTTTCAACAAGATTCCATGCCTCATGTATATGACTTGCCGTTTCGGCAATTGATTTCTTTACAGAAGGGTTTAACTTTTCAAGTTCGGGTAACACATTATGGCGAATACGATTGCGAGCGTATTTTACTGATGAGTTGCTTGAGTCATCACGAAAATGAATCTGATTCTCTTTTGCGTAATCAACTATCTCGTTACGACTAAATGCGAGTAGTGGTCGAATAACTCTACCATTAACAACTTTAATTCCCGACAAGCCTTTTAAACCGGTACCTCGAGAAAGATTGAAAATCACCGTTTCAGCAACATCATCGCGATTATGTGCAATGGCGATTTTGTTGTAACCATGCTCATCACATAGGCTATTAAACCAGCGATATCGTAAATCTCGGGCTGCAACCTGTATGGAAAGTTTATTATCTATGGCATACCTCCCGGTTTCAAACTTAATACGATGTAATTTAATTCCTTTTTCTCGACAAACATCTATAACCAGATGCTCATCGCCATCGGATTCATTACCGCGAAGTGAAAAATTGCAATGCGCTACTGAAAAGTTAAATCCTGCTTTATAAAAAAGGTTTAGCATTACCATTGAGTCGATGCCACCGCTAACCCCAAGCAAAATCTTATCGTCAGAATGTAAAAGGTTATTGCTTAGAGCAAAATCAATAAACCTACTCTGCATCAATTATTTCAGCTTTAAGAGTGGAAAGAATTGCACGGGCTTTAAGCATGCACTCCTGATACTCCTTTTCAGGATCAGAGTTAATAGTAATGGCACCTCCTACGCTAAACGATAGGTATTCTTTATCTTTATTGTAGAGTAGCGTCCGAATTACAACATTTAAATCGAAGTTATGATCAGGTGTGATATAACCAATTGACCCCGAGTACAATCCTCGCTTAGTACGCTCAAATTGTTCAATTAGCTGCATTGCCCTGATTTTTGGCGCACCGGTCATTGAACCCATAGGGAATGTTGCCTTTAAAACATCAACAAAATCATGCTCTTTTTTAAGTTTACAAGATATTGTAGAAATCATTTGATATAGCTGGCGGAATGGGTAAACTCCACAAAGTTCATCAACATTAACAGAGCCAATTTCGGCAATCTTCGATAAATCATTTCGAACAAGATCAACAATCATTATATTTTCCGCACGCTCTTTAGGATCGTTTTTTAAATGCTGCTTGATACTTTCATCCTCATCCGGATCAATACTGCGTGCAATTGTTCCTTTTATGGGTTGGCTAACAATCACATCGCCCTTCTTCTTTAAAAACCGTTCAGGACTGGCAGAAATAATATAATTGTTACCCTTTTTCAAAAAAGTGGCAAATGGTGTAGGAGAATATCTATTAAGAGCAACAAAGGTATCGGCAGGATGAATCACTGCATCGTCATTATAGAACTCTTGACAGAAGTTCATTTCATAGATATCACCTTTCTGAATATGATTTTTAATCTCATTAACAGCATTAATGTACTCTTTCTTTGTAAACCTACCTCTAAAATACCTTATGGGGCTTTTAAAATCGCAATCAATACATGGTTTATCAAGTTCCTTAACTAGAGCATTTAATTCATCAACGGAAGTTATATTCGGGAAATACTTTACGTTAAGTTTTTCCTCTTTGTAAAGAATTACAACTTTAGGTTGAAAAAAGAACAAATCACTAAACCCAATACCATCAATATTTCCAGAGGTTAACTCTTCAATCTCATTTTTTATATCGTAGCCGATATAGCCAAAAATCCAATCGGATACATCAGAATATTTTTTGCGAAGGGTATTAAGTTTATCTGATGTTGGTTTACAGATGGTAAGGGCTGATAAACCAGCCAGAAAATCATAGCTACTGCGAACAGAGTGCTTATCCTTTTTCGATAAATAGCTATTGCTTCTTAGGATAATTCCACAATCTAATAACTGNNTGTAAGGTCATATTTTAGGATTTCTATCATACCTACAAATGTAATATATTGAAGAGATAATAAGGTATAAATAAACAAAAAAACCGCAACTTATTGGTTACGGTTTCAATCAGTATTTTAAAAAAACTAGTTTTTTTCTGCAAGAAATTTAGAAACTCCCTCTTGGGTAGGTTTCATAGCCTTATCTCCCTTTTTCCAATTAGCAGGACAAACTTCACCATTCAACTCAAAGAACTGAAGCGCATCAATAACACGAATAGCCTCATCTACGCTACGTCCAAGAGGCATATCGTTTACCAATTGATGACGAACAACGCCCTTTTTATCAATTATAAACAAACCGCGATACGACATTGGGGTTCCCACAAAGGTTACCTCGCCACTATCTGAATATTCATAACCTCCAGCCAAAACATCGTAATTCTCTGAAATAGTTTTTGATAGATCTGAAACTATTGGGTATTTCACCCCTCTGATTCCACCCTCATTGAGCGGTGTTTGAAGCCATTTCCAGTGCGAGAATTCAGAATCAACGGAACAAGCCACAACAACTGTTTCACGCTTTTCAAATTCGCTAAGTTGATCCTGAAATGCTAATAGTTCAGTTGGACAAACAAACGTAAAATCAGCAGGGTAAAAGAAAAAAAGAACATATTTTTTATTTAGATATTGTTCAAGTGAGAAATTATCAACAATCTCATTTCCATTTACAACTGCTTTTGCTTTAAATTTTGGTGCAGAGTTTCCTACAAGTACTGACATATTTAAAAGATTTTATTGTTTAAGTAAACGTTTAACAATAGGGTTTCAACTTTGTTCATGAAAAAAAACAACTAATTGAAAGGAACAATTTGAGGTTCACGTGGTCTAAAATTCTCAAAGCGTGTTCGTTGCTGTCCAGTAATCAACCAATATGAAACATCTGCATTTGCAGGCAAATTAGGATAATACCCTAAGCGAATGCTGATAGAGTTTAAAACCAAGTTTTCGTTTCTGATTCTTACACCTAGCCCAAAACCTGAGAATGTTTGATCACCAATAATAGATTCACGAGCATCACCTATCACTCCAAAATCATAAAAACCATAAAAAGCAAAGCGAAATCCATATAAGTATAATGGGCTAAACGCAACAGTTTCAATGTTAATAACCAACCTTGAGGTACCTTTCATTTCGCGGCTTGATAATCCCCTAATACCATTATTTTCATCCAAGAAAATAGATTCTCCCTCCTCTCCTACGCCATAAAAACGACTAATCCCCCTAGTATAGTCAACGTGAAGAAATTGTCTGGTTTTTAAGTTTCCAATATTGAAAAGGTTTGAAAAATAAGTTGTCCTAATATTCGATGTAACTTGTTGAAATTGTTGAGGATAAGCAATAAATCCGCCAATCCTAACCGATGAAAAAAGGTAACCCCACGGGGAAATTTCAGCAGCGGAGAATTCATTGCCAAGGTAGTATCGATCCTCAAATTCGCCTTTTTCAATCCCTGTGGTTACCTGAACCCGAAAGCCTGTGGGAATATCTTCTGTTGACCCTTGAGAGTAAATAAGGTTTGCACGAAACAAATCTTGTTTAGTAAAACTTAATCCAACTAAATAGTATTTACGATTTTGAAAATAAAAATTCTTAGTAGGGTCAACAATTGGTCGGTTACTAAAGTGCTTATCTATATAACGAAAAGCAAATACTAAGTTATGAGGTGATTTTAATGGATCTTTTCGACTCACACGAAACGAACGCCCTAGCCAATAATCATAACCATTGTAACATATCTTCTGAACTGTATCAATTGTTCTAAAACGGTATGGTTCGCAGCTGTTGATATAACCAAATCCACCACCATAATGAGTTTTTGATGCATAAAAATCACGTTTAAGATCTAAAGCATATGATTTATATCCTTGACCAAGCCTCTCCCAAACGTTTGCATCTACAAACGAACCCCTAATATTAGATATCCCCAATTCATACTTTCGACCAAAAATCGTAGACTCTCGAGAATCATAAAAAAGATCTCCACTTAAAAAGATCCCATAACCCACAAAATTCTTATCATAAATCTGAAGTTGACTCGAATACTGATTTCCATATCGATAATCGACACCTATTGACCAAGTATCTTTGGTTATCACAGTTACATCAACTTTAGTTGAATCATCAAGTCTTTCAACTACAATACTTGCATCTTCAATATACTCATGACTACGAATCAACTGCTCAGATTCTGCAAAATCAACAGGACTTAAAATATCGCCTTCCTTAAAAAGGAGGCTGTTTCGAATCATCGATTTTGCAGTTTTTACATGTATTCGATTTGCAGTATTTTCTATTAAAGAGGTTGGTTTAAGAGTTGTATCGTTAATTGATTGCCCAAAGGCATTAAGCCCTACAAAATATATACGATTAATTACTTTACCATTAAACTCTGCAAATCTTTCAACGGCATTTGATTTGACGTATACCCTAGCTGCGGCATCAAGGTTTTGCTTTCTGAAAAACAAGCCATAGAGCCTACGGGTTATATAATTCTTATCGGCAGAGTTTTGTATTCTGAGGTAAAGATTATCGTGCTTATTTTTTTTTACTTTAATTGAGTCAATTTTCAATTTACCGATTACAGTATCCTGATAAACTCTTAGTGCATTTCTTTGACTACTAAAATATAAATATTTGTTCCCAAAATAAGGAGATGCACTTAACAAGGCATAATTAAAAAAAGCCATCTTCAAAAATAAAAAGATGGCTATAAACCTATAATTATATCGATTATTTAAGATGTGCATTGACCGATCAAACCTTGGATGTAAATAAAGGTTTAAATAGCATCTTTAGCAAACTTTTTAGAGTTAATTTCTACTTTTAAAATAAAAAAGTAATTATCTTCATCAAGAGGAAGAAACTGATAGTTCAGGGTTTCCCCCGTTTTGCGAGCAATATCAATAAGGCCTAAACCTGCTCCTCCTTTATTAGATAGGCTGCCTTCTTTAATTTGCCTTTTATACATTTCCTTTAACTCTTGTGCCGATGCACTATTTACCGCAATAAGAGCTTTTTCGAGATGATCTTTGTGATTTTTAGCAACCTTATTTGAGGTTATCACATAGTAAATATCATGCTTTTTACCAATAATAAACAAGCCATTCCCGATATTCCTCTCTTTAATTTCATCAGAATGTTTATTCATATTCTGTAGGGTTTCAACCATTACATGATATACTTTACGCTGCACCGAACGTTCTTCGCTATTCTTTTCCATATCAGATTCGGCCATTGATGTAAACATCTTAGTAATCTCATGGCTGAATTCACCTAAATAAACCAATGAAAAACCGTTCTCAATCATCTCATCATAAATATTCGAGATCGATTTTATGAAATTAAAGGACAGGTTCATACTGATATGTGTTAGTGATTAAACAATGGTATAAAAAAAGCATCCGGTTAAAGATATATAATGATTAAAGAGTTTCCAAAATTTTTAAAACAAAAACGAATGGTTACAAAAAAGGACTGATTTCTCAGCCCTTTTTATTTTATAGTCCAAGTACTTGGAGGCCTTGATTATATCTTAAATCTTTAGGAATATTCGCCCCAGCAACTCTATCTAGATCTGACTTTAATTCATCTCCAACTACACCTTTTTCTTCAAATAATTTTACAACAGCATTATAATCGCCATCGCCTTGGAGTGTTAAAATCTTATTGGCTAAACCATTCATGGCTGCTGTCATCTTTTCGAAATCAACCTTATATGCTCCTTCAACTGAGTTACGAGTAAAGGCGCCATTCTCTTGGAAGTAATAAAAACAAACCATATTTGCTTTACCATGCGAAGAGGCTGCTCCAAACCTAACAGATCTGAATATTCCAGCCATAAAAGTTACATAGTTGTCCATTAAATCCTTATTGGTTAATTCTCCCATTTCAGTTAATTGCTTAACCATGAAAAGACCAAGAATATCGGCTTTACCTTCTTCCAAACCACTATATTTCTCTTTTAAAGCCTCCCTTACAGTTCCTTTGCTATTGATAAGGTTTTTAATTCCTAAGCCGTGAGCCACCTCGTGAAACATAACATTCTCGAAAAATGCATCGAATTTTATATGCTTACGTTGGGTTGAATCAATAAGCATATTACCAATTGGAAACAATATTTTATCGAATTTATACTTCATAGCATTCTTCAACTGTAACTTGCGGCTACCCTTTTCAATATGAACCTTAGGGTCATTTGGTAAGTTAATAGCAATTGTCTTACTTCCAGAGTTACAATCACCAGCATAAAAAACAGCATCATAAACCCCCAAATCTGAATCGGCTCCAGGTACTTCCTTTTTATACTTTGCATCAACTGGCAAACTGGTCTGCAGTTGGGGTAATAACTTTGCAAAACGAGCAAGTTTTTGACTCCACTCCAAGTCTTTAATTAGTATAAATGATTCAAATGCTGCTTTATAGTTATACAATGCATCTTCGTAATTTTCAATTGGTCCAACAACAAAATCAATGTTGTTAGTTTTCATATCCATCCAAGCCAAATCGCTTTGAAGATACTCATCGGTTAAAATAGCCTCTGCTCTCAGGTTCAAATAGTTTTTTAGACCAGCATCGTCTGCTAGTTCTGCCGCTTGCTTAAGTAAAGAAGCTGCTTTTTCAATTTCTTCTTTATATTCAACATGGTATGGAACTGATTCTAGCTTACCTTCTGCATTTCGTTTTATTACTGTATAAAGGCTTGTTTTATCAACAGAATTAAAAGCCTCGAACTCTTCCTTTGTCATATCTATAGGGTAAAAGCAAGCACCAAGCGGCTTTACTCCAACTCCTTCAATGAATGGAGCATTATTATTAAGCCTATCCCAAGGTCCATAGTTAATTTCAACAAACTCACGAGTAGCCTGATCATTTATACTTTCGAGTAATTTTGCTTTATCGCCGTAAGTTTGTTTCCAATACAGATTATCCATAATTTGAGCAACCTCAAAAAGCAATGGTAGCATCTGTTTTTCCTTTTCAGAAAGATGGTTAATATCTGAAGTGAGATCAACCTTAACATACTCATCAACTCTTTTTCTCATCTCGCTATTTTCTTGTTTTGGTTTTGTTCCACACGACCAAATAATTAGAGCCATTAACAGGCTTAATAAAAGATATTTTCTTCTCATATTTAAGTTATTTAGAGTGAATTTGATTATTCAAGAACATCATCGGAATTAAATTTAAAGCCAAGACGTTTACCAGTTTGTAGTTTAGAGTTTTCGATTTTAGTATTCATTTGATTAACAGAGGCAATTTTCACCACATCATATGGAGGTACCAGTAAATCAAATTCAAGAGTATACAGAATCGATGATTGAATAATATTAATCAACGCCTCTTTATCAATAGTTGCTGAGCCAAAGTTATTGTAAAGAAATCCCATCTGACGTTTACCTTCAACAAAGTAGTGGTAATCCCTATTTATAAAAATTCGGCCAATTAAATAACCCAAATCATCTAAACGATTATACTTAAAAGAATCTCTCAAAAAGTTGTAAATGTTAATAATCCCGCAGTATGAAGAATTCTTATTATCCTTTACATAGGAAAGCTTCCAGATATTATGATCACGATCGAATTGAAATACATTTGAATGCATACTAAAAACCAGAATATCCCCAGCAATCCTAATTTCAGCCTCAAATTTACCTCTATCATGATATTCTAATTTTACCCTTTTATCAATCCCTTTAAATGCAGAATTGTAATCGGAAGCCATCTCATGTAACACCTCCTTTATTAGGTTGAAAGTAGCAAATGTGTTATCGTACACTAACTGCTTCATTCCCGATTTTTCTGAAAGATTATTAAGTATTAGTTGCCTTGTTTCTTGCTGTTTAGGTGATTCCATACATTTGAGGTGTTAAAAGTTATTTAATAAACCCATTAAGTTAATTAGTATGCACGAGCAAATATTACTCGTTTATTTGATGGCTTACCAGTTAAAATACATTTCCCCTCTTCAACCTGAACATCAATTGGAATACAACGAATAGTTGCTTTAGTATCCTCTTTTATTTTCTCCTCTGTTTCTTTAGTACCATCCCAATGCGCAAGTACAAAACCACCTTTATCATCAAGAACCCGTTTAAACTCATCGTAAGTATCAACTTTAGTGGTGTTTTCGGATCTGAAATTTAACGCTTTATTGAATAGGTTATCCTGAATATCATTTAAAAGATTCTCAACATATTCAGCAACACCATTCTGATTAACAAATTGTTTAGTTAAAGTATCGCGACGAGCAATCTCTACAGTACCCTTTTCTAGGTCTTTTGGACCTATAGCAATACGAACAGGAAAGCCCTTCAATTCATATTCAGCAAATTTAAAACCTGGCTTACAATTATCCCTATCATCATAAAGGCAAGTAATTCCTCTGGACTCTATCGATTTCTTCAACTCATTCACCTTCTCGCTTATTTTAACAAGTTCTTCTTCAGATTTATATATAGGTACAAAAACAACCTGAGTAGGTGCAAGTTTGGGAGGTAAAACAAGTCCGTTATCATCAGAATGAGCCATAATCAGAGCACCTACCAGCCTTGTTGATACACCCCATGATGTAGCCCAAACATAATCGAGCGTTCCTTCTTTACTCGAAAACTTAACATCAAATGCTTTAGCAAAATTCTGACCAAGAAAATGAGAAGTTCCTGCCTGCAAAGCTTTTCCATCTTGCATTAGAGCCTCGATACAGTAAGTCTCAACTGCTCCAGCAAAGCGTTCTGCTTCTGATTTAGTTCCAATAATTACTGGTACCGACATCCATTCTTGAACAAATTTTGCATAAACGTTTACCATTTGTTCTGCTTCAGCAATTGCCTCAACTTTAGTAGCATGGGCAGTATGACCTTCTTGCCATAAAAATTCAGCCGTTCTTAAAAACAATCGAGTTCGCATCTCCCAACGGACTACATTAGCCCATTGATTAATAAGAATTGGTAAATCACGATAAGATTGAATCCAACTACGATAAGTGTTCCAAATTATGGTTTCGGAAGTTGGGCGCACAATTAACTCCTCCTCGAGCTTTGCTTCTGGGTCAACCACAACACCTTTACCATTTGGATCATTTTTTAATCGATAATGAGTAACTATGGCACACTCTTTGGCGAACCCTTCAACATGGCTAGCCTCTTTACTAAAGAATGATTTTGGTATAAATAGCGGAAAATACGCATTTTGATGCCCAGTTTCCTTAAACATTTTATCAAGTTGAGACTGTATTTTCTCCCATATCGCAAACCCATAAGGTTTAATAACCATGCAACCACGAACAGCTGAATGGTCTGCCAATCCAGCCTTTACAACGATATCGTTATACCATTGAGAATAATTCTCTTTTCTACTAGTAATTTCCTTAGCCATTTCAAATACTTGGTATGATTTTTGTTTCAAATAAGTTAATAAATCAGTAACAAAAATAAGTAAATAAAACAATTTAACATAAAAACTGGAGGTGTGTTATGAAAACTAAACTTCAATTAACCGCAGTTGCTCTAGCAGGAATTATTCTTGCATCATGCTCGTCGAGTATGAATATGAGCAAATCATCAGTTTCTGCTAATGATGATATCTATTATACTCCAACATATTCATCTACAGCACAAAAAGATCCAGTAGAAGTTAAGACGGTTAATACTTCTGATAAAACTACTTCTCCTCAATCTTTCGAACAACTTGAAGAAAAGTATTCAAAGATTTTGGCTTCTGACACTACTAGTGTTGATACGGTTATTTATAAAGCGGAGAGTACAAATCCGTATGAAAGGATTGTTTCTGATTCTTACAGGGATTCTTATGAACGCAGATTACGTGGGCTTCAGGATCCTTGGTATGGGATGGAAAGTTTTCCAGTGTACTCATCAGACGATTACAGGTACGCTACCGCTTTCGACCCTTATTTTTACAATGTTGTTGTAATGGGTAATCAGGTATGGGTTGAACCCTGGTATATTTCAAATATGTTTTCATGGCCACACACCCACATTAGCTTTGGGTTTGGCTTTGGATTAAGCAGTTATTGGGATTGGGATCCTTGGTGGTATTCTGGTTATTCCCATCCTTACTATAACTACAATAGCTGGTACGCTTGGAGTCCTTACTATTGGAATAACAATTATTACACAAATGTTAACTATAACTATGGCAACTACTATTACGGTCGTAGAGATGGATTGACAACAACGAACTCAACTCCACGTCTAAGAAGGGGTGGCACCTATGAGAATCAAATTACAACATCAAGAAGAAGAGATGGTTTCACAACTAGGGGAATTAATACTAACAGAACAGATACACGCACAGGTAATAGAAATAAAAACCAAGAAATTATTACTAGAGGCGGTCGCAATGGGGATGCTAACTCAACACATTTAAGAGGAGGTACAAGTTTAACTCGTAACACTAATATGACTGAACCTACGCGAAGAAACAATAACGGCACCTACCAAAGACCTCGTTCAACAAATAACGATGGATATATCAGGACAGGTACTCGTAATCAGACAAATGGTGTAACAAAAAGAGATAATACTTCAAGAGGCGGCACAAATGTAAGGGAAGGAAGAAATACAACTCCAACTTATAATAAGCCAAATAGGGTTGATACTTCCACTGAAAGAACAAGAAATACGAACACAGGTAGTTCAACCAGAGAATCAAACAGGGGATCCGGAAGCAATAATTCTTCTGGAAACACTTCCACTACTCGTTCGAGTTCAGGTTCCAACAATAGTAGCAGTTCTTCTGGAGGAGGTGAAAGAAGAAGGTAAAGAACATAGCAAGAATTACAAATTACATTATTAAAAACAAATATTATTAATAAACTATTATTATGAAATCAAGGATATTTCAAGTAATACTATGNNCAATAACTTCATATGCCCAAAGTTCCTCTGATGCATTAAATTTCTCACAAGCCTTTAATGGAGGAACTGCACGCTTTGTTGGAATGGGTGGTGCTTTCGGCGCATTAGGAGGTGATTTTAGCTCCATAGGAACTAACCCTGCGGGTTTAGGTGTTTATCGCTCTTCAGAATTTACCTTTACTCCTTCTTTTAAGAAACGCAACATTAGTTCAAGCTACAATGGGATAAATGGAAATGATTCTCGTAATCGCTTAGGGATTGATAATCTTGGATTTGTTTTTTCATATAAACCAAATAAAGATTCTGAAAAGGGTTTAGTAAATCTTAATTTAGCAATAGGTTACAATAGAACAAATGATTTTTTTGCCAACTCTATTGCAAAAGGGAATAACTCAGTGAATTCAATCATGGATTATTTTGCCATTAAAGCAAATGGTTTTAATAGCGCTGATATGTCTTTCCCTGACCCTATAGCAGAACCGAATAACAATTACAATCCTTACTTCGATTCAAATGCACCTTGGGAAGCAATAATGGGTTGGAATACTTACCTAATTAACCCAGCTGCTGGCATAAACAATTATGAAGCAGCATTAAACGCTGGAGATGGTGTTGTTCAGAAGAATACAACATCAAATAAAGGAGCAACAGGAGATTACATCATCTCATTAGGAGCTAATTTCTCTCAAAAATTATATTTGGGTGTGACATTTGGGCTAACTAATATCAATTATAATTCATCAATAGTTTTTAGCGAAGATGCATTCCTATCAAACGACACAATCTACAATGGGGATCAATTCTATTATTCCGATTATTACCAAAATTACGAAACCAATGGAAATGGCTACAATCTCAAAATTGGAGCTATTTACAAACCAATTGATGGATTAAGGCTTGGTCTAGCTCTGCATACTCCTACTTACTATAATCTTGAAGATACATACTCTTATTCAATGTACTCTTCATTTAAATATGGAACATCTAGTTCAGAAACACCTAACAGTAAATATGAATACAATTTAGAAACACCTTTTAAAGTTATTGGTAGTGTGGCATATATTTTTAAGAATTTCGGGCTACTAAGTCTTGATATTGAACATGTAGATTTTTCAACAATGCGCTTTAGAGATGGAGGAGATGGATATGATTATTCTACCGAAAACGAAAATATTAATAACACATACAAAAGCGTAAACAATATTAAACTTGGCACAGAAATTAAGATGAACAATCTGTTTTTCCGAGGTGGTTATGCATTCTATCCTAGTCCATATAAAAAGGAATATCTTAATAAAAATTCAAATCGTTCAATTATATCTGGAGGAGTTGGATATCGAGAAGGAAATTTCTTTATAGATGCAGCTTATCAATACTCAATTCAAAAAGAGAAATATGTCTTTTATGATTTGAATAACGTAAACCCTGTATCAACAAAGATGACCGAAGGAAAATTCCTCGTCACGGTAGGGTTAAAATTTTAGATTAAGGTTTAGGTTGTAACGGAAGCCCTTGCTTGATATCAAGCAGGGGCTTTTGCTATTGTTTGCTCCAATAAACTCAGGGCTTCTAGGCCTTCATTAAAAAGTAAATCAATTACGCTAAGATTAGGGAAAAAATTAAATTTATTATTAAAAACCTGATAGTATTTAACTGGATTAAAACGATCATCTAAATGTTGATATTGCAGTTTCGGGTGAATAAGACTTCTAAAATCCTCAACATCAAAAGGGTATGTCTTTAAAAAAACATTACTATAAGTAAATTGCTTATCAACTCCAATAAACTTTAATATTTCCTCAAGTAACCTACTATTAAAATCTATCAACAAATCCTCTCTCCTGCTATAAAAAGGACATAAAAAATCAGCAACAAAATCGAAATAGGTTGAATTTCGATAAGCTGATTCTATTGCCTTCCAATGCAATTTCTGCCAATTAGTTGAGTAATCTATTTCCACATCTTTAGTTAATGTATTATTTCCATTAACCTTAACAATAGGGATTGATAAAGATAGCGGGCCATTACAACTAAGGATTACACACCTATTCCGATAACTCTGTTTTGCATAAGACTCAAAAACCTCTATTTCAATACTATCATAACTTACTATTTTTGCCATATATTGAATTGGAGGCAAGTATGCAGTATTGAGAATCGCTTTACTATTACTCATTAAGTTGATATTAAAAATAGAACCTCAAAGATAGCATCTCTTTGAGGTTCTATAAAATGTATTAATAAATGCTTAGTGAATTGACCGGAACATCCTACTCCATCTGATGTTTCCAGGGAATCCTTTCTCCTTATCCAGAGATAACCAAATAAAAACGGCCTTTCCCACAACGTGATCCTCGGGAACAAAACCCCAGAAACGACCATCAGCAGAGTTGTGACGATTATCACCCATCATGAAATAATAGTTCATTTTGAAGGTATAGGTTGTTTCAGGTTTACCATTTATATAAATAACTCCGTCCTTAACAGCCAAATCGTTATTTTCGTATACATCGATAATTCTTTGATATAATGGAAGATTATCGATAGTTAATTTAACTGTTACACCTTTCTTAGGGATACCAAGTGGTCCAAAGTTATCCTCTGTCCAAGGATATTTAGGGCTGTGAGGGAATATTGCGTTAGTCATCATAGCTGCGTTAGTATTCTCAAGTTTAGTAACGCTTACAACATTATTAAACGTTTTAACCTTTTCAGCAGCCTCATCTGTTAAAGGAATACGATAAACACTATTTGCAGAGTTATAGTTCTGATCAGCCTTTGACACCTTTAAATCTTCAAAAATCATTGGGTTAATGGGCGTACCATTGGTTTGAACAAAATAATTATATTGTTTTTTGCCAATTACGGCTTGCATTTCGCCATTTACATAAAGTTGATCGTGCTTAACCTGAATAGTATCACCAGGTATGCCAACACAACGTTTAATGTAATTTTCGCGTTTATCGACAGGACGAGTAATGATTGTAAAGTTCTTCCACAAATAATCGCGACCATACTCCCTGACCATGCTATGGTAACTAACATCCTGATATTGAAGAATTACAGTATCTCCCTCTGGAAAATTGAATACTACAACGTCGTTGCGTTTGATACCTCCAAAACCAGCAATCCTTTTGTAAGGCCTTTTAATCCATTCTACGAACGATTTAGTTTCTTTTGAAAAAGGCATTGTATGATGCACAAATGGAAATGAAAGTGGAGTATTTGGCATCTTAGGACCATAACTTACTTTGCTTACAAATAGATAATCACCAATTAGCAATGATTTCTCCATCGAAGATGTAGGGATAGTATAAGCCTCAATAAAGAACATCCTAATTAAAGTTGCAGCAACCACTGCAAAGATGATAGCATCAACCCACTCAATTATAGCGCTTTTCTTTTTACCATCACGCTTTTTCCAAAACGTCCAGTTTACTTTACGACTTACATATAAATCATAAATAATAACCAAACCTGGTAATAACCAAAAGTTACCCAGCCAAATGAGCCAAAGCAAATATACCGTTGCTACAAAACCAAACTTAAAATACTTGTTGGCAAGAAATCCTTTAACTTTTTCCATCATAATTCATCTTATTAAGATCCTTACAATTATAAATATTTGTTTAATTTATTCAATAACCAATAGATCATCCATTGAGTGAAAACCTTTCTTTCCAATCAAGTATTCAGCGGCCACAATTGCACCCAGCGCCAGTCCTTTCCTATTCTTAATTCTATGCGTAATAATAATTTCATCCTGTTCGGAGTCAAAAGTTATAACATGGGTTCCGGGTATCGCTCCCTCTCTAACTGACTCAATAGGAATTTTATTATCTGAGCGTTCGGGTAAAAGTGTCCAACCGTTTAGCTCATCAATTGAATCTGATACAATCTGAGCCAAAGTAATGGCTGTACCACTTGGGGCATCAAGCTTTTGGGTGTGATGAATCTCTTTAATAGAGGTAGTATAACCCTTAACAGCATTAATATATTTTGCCATCACTTTGTTTAATCTAAAAAAAAGATTAACGCCAACGCTATAGTTTGAAGCATAGAATATTGCTGAGTTTCTCTCTACAGCAACTTTTTTTGCCTCTTCCAATTTATCTAACCAACCCGTTGTACCTACCACAATTGGGACACCTGCCTCAAGACATGTGATAATATTTTGGAAAGCAGTATGGGGAGTACTAAATTCAATAGCAACATCAACTTGTTTGAGTTTATCTGCATTTAAATCGTGCTGATTATCTTTATCTATAATCAAATCAATTTCATGATTTCGAGTCAAAGCGATTAACTCAATCTCGTGTCCCATTTTACCATATCCAATCAATGCTATCTTCATACAAACAATTAGTGAAGGTTGTAATTGAAATGTTACAAAAGCGAAAGTACTTTTTTAGATTAAATAAAAAAAGGGAAGCTAAACTTCCCTTTTCTATATTTTATTGTTCAATCTATTTAACTGAATCAACAATTTTCTTGAATGCTTCGGGTTCGTTCATTGCTAAATCAGCAAGAACCTTACGGTTAATAGCGATACCCTTTTTATTTACTTTACCAATGAACTCAGAGTATGACATTCCAAATGGACGAACTGCTGCATTGATACGCTGAATCCAAACAGCGCGGAATTCTGCTTTTTTCTTCTTGCGGTCACGATAAGCGTAACCTAAACCTTTTTCTACGGTATTTTTTGCAACCGTATAAACACTTCTTCGACCAAGGAAATTACCTTTGGCCATATCGAGAATCTTCTTTCTTCTTGCTCTCGATGCAACTGCGTTGACTGAACGTGGCATTTTCTTTACGTTTTTGAATGGTTAGCGTTCCAGTTAAGGACTCTTCGTGCTAATTCATTCTGGTTAATAAATTTAAATAACTAAATCAAAAAAAGAACGACTGATTACTTAAGCCCAAGAAGAACCTTAACTCTGTTCTCATCAGATTTATGAACTAAACCTGCATGAGTTAAATTTCTTTTCTGCTTGGTTTCCTTTTTTGTAAGGATGTGACTCTTGTAAGCATGTTTCCTTTTGATCTTACCAGTACCGGTTAAAGAAAATCTCTTCTTTGCTCCGGAATTTGTCTTCATTTTAGGCATTCTTACTCTCTATTTTATTTGTAACTATTTCTTCTTTCCTGTCTTAGGTGTAATAAAGATTGTCATTCTTTTACCTTCTAGTTTTGGTAGTTGTTCTACCTTGCCAATTTCCTCTAAATCTTGAGCAAATCTTAAAAGTAGAATCTCGCCCTGTTCTTTGAAAAGGATTGAACGACCTTTAAAGAAAACGTAAGCCTTAACTTTCGATCCTTCCTCCAAAAAGTTTTGAGCGTGTTTTAACTTAAAGTTATAATCGTGCTCATCGGTGTTGGGTCCAAAACGGATTTCCTTAACCACCACTTTTTGGGTATTCGCTTTAATTTCCTTCTGCTTCTTTTTCTGTTGATAAAGAAACTTTTGAAAATCGATAATTCTACAAACAGGTGGATCTGCTTTTTCTGATATCAGAACCAGATCAAGTTCAAGGTCTTCAGCAATTCGACGAGCCTCGTCGATAGAAACTACGTTTTGGCCTTCGATATTATCGCCTACTATGCGGACAAGTTTATATCTGATTTGTTCGTTAATCAGGAACTTGTTGTCCTTATCTTGTCTTTTTATTAAAACTGGTGCAGCTATTGTTTTATCCTCCGAATTAGTTAGTAATTATTATCTATTCTAGTTGTTTCTTAATCTCGTTATTAATATAATTGACGAATTCATCAAGTTTCATCGAGCCTTTATCCCCCTCACCTTGCACTCTAACAGCAATACTATCGGATTCAGCCTCTTTTTCACCCACTACAAGTAGATAAGGAATTCGCTTTAACTCGTTGTCTCTTATCTTCTTACCTATTTTCTCGTTTCGGTCGTCAATCAGCGTGCGAATATCGGAATTATTTAGGAAATTCAAAACTTTTTTTGCGTAATCATTATATTTTTCGCTAATTGGTAAAATTACAGCCTGTTCAGGGGTTAACCAAAGCGGGAATTTTCCTCCTGTATGCTCGATTAATACTGCAACAAAACGTTCCATCGATCCGAAAGGTGCACGGTGAATCATAACCGGACGGTGAC
>DQHR01000009.1:0-10794 GCA_003531155.1 Bacteroidales bacterium
CATCGCCACCGATTTCGACTTTCAGGTGCTGCAAACTTGCTCCGAATTTGGGTTTAAACAGAAAATCGAGGATTTGACCACGGTAAGGTTCCGGGTAATCTATCAGCAAACGGGTTGAGGCTCCAGCACTTAAAGCACCGATGCCTTCATAAGTCCGACCTTTAGTTTCTATATCTACTTTAATCAGTTTTGTTTGAGCCGACAGATGAAATGAGTGACCATAGATTAACAGTACTATAGTTACTTTTAGTAACGATTTAAGGAAATTGTATTTAAACATGAGATAATAATTATGAATTTTAAGTCCTACTTGATTTTAAGTCCTACTTTTTCGAACGGAAACGCTTCTATAGAAGGCAATTGCTTTTGAATTTCCTTATAATCAATAGCATTAAATTGTAAACCATAATTACAAATTGAGATATTAGTTCTGAGCGTAAAGTCACCCGACCGAATCATCTGACCGTTAATAGCCAAATTATTCTGTACATCATTTAACCTACGACCTATATTGGTGAAATAATCCTTTAGCTCAGGGTATTTTTGCTGATAAATCTCTGATGAAATATCAACGTTCTTGCACAAGCGTTCCTGCATTAGTGTACTTTCTAAAAATGTTTTCCAGCGGGCATCATCCCACGGTCCATGGCCTACAGCTACTTTACAATCAAAAAAGATATTATTTGTTACCTTGTTATCATGACCACCATGAAAAAACACAGCCCCTACATGCTGATAATGTCCGGGACTACCGACCTTATAAAAAAAATTTCTTTGTATTATTGTTCCACCTGATCCATCATCCACAAAAATGCCACTCAAACTTGTTTCAGCATCTATGGGTTCAATATGACTGAAAAAATTGTATTGAATAATCGTTCCACGCGAAGAAGGGTCACGCCCTGTATAAATGGATCCCATATCATCCGCATCTTTGCAAACATTCTCAATTTTATTGTATTCGATTAAGTGATCATTGCCCATGAAATTAATAGCGAGGTGCTTCATGTCGTGTATATAACAGTTCCGAATAATATTTCCTACGCCAAGAAGCCTCACGGCAGGAGAATAAGTCTCATTGATACGATCAACCTGATTAAATTCGCAATTATAAACCAGATTGTTGCCCGGAATCAGAGTTTTGCGATCGCCACCTTCAATAAATACACCACCGGTACCCATATTCGAGATCAGACAGTTACTGATAACATTATCTGTAAATTCTGGTCTTGTTCCCAAATTATTACTGTTTTTCGGAAATTGCCCCATAACAATAGCCGCTGTACCAAAATTTGTGAACTTACAAGCATCTATCGTAATGTTATTTGTATTATCAAGGTATATTCCAAGTCCTCGGGTACAAGTGAATGTAAACTTTTCAATCTTGATATCAGAGGTATTTGTAATAGTAAAAAATGGATTTTGAGAAGTGGATACATCTATATCAGCACCAGCCAATGGTGACGATGGGTAAATATAGAGTTTACCTGTTTCCCGATCGAGGTAATATTCTCCTGGTTGATCTATTTCTTCTAAAAGATTATAAGCATAATATCCGCGTACACTCAAACCAGCAGGATCATCTTTATCCGAATCTCTATAACATGAAAATACTCCATAAATGTGGGGTTGGACTACGTTAAAACTACGTTTTGCTGTATCAATGCTTTTAATTTTAAGATTATCATCATTGAACCCATAGGAGAATTTTCCATGTAACCAAATATCGTCAGCCATTAACCAGCGGGCCGGACGATCATACTCATACCCAAATTCAGCGCCTCTGTTAGTAAGATCTCCACTTCTTTGTGTTGAACCTTTATCATAAACCCGTCCAATTTTTAAGACACTCTGATTAGGATAGCGAGCTAATATTTGTGGTTCGCCATTTATAAATAATTCCAGTGGTGAAGGTTCAACTCTTGTACCAAACCCATGTTGTTTAAGTTCACCAAAATCAGTTATACCTTGCGCTTTCAAATTTATTACCCAAACTTTGTTTTTGACTTCGGATAACATTCTACTTAAAATAGTCCGGTCGGTACAAATGTACGACTTGTATCCATCAATTTTTCTCCCCCCGTGAAACGTTACCTGTTCATCCTGATAAGGTTTAAAAATAACAGGCGAATTTTTTTGCCCGGCATCAAGCTCATTGAGTTCAAAAGCGTTATAACGATAATAAGTTCCGCCCCGAAAATAAACGATAAAGCTGGCATTTGGCTGAGAAGCTTTTATTTTCCGAATAGCATTTCTGGCACGTTCCGGAGTAGCAAAAGGGTTCTGAAATGTACCGAGATTATTATCATTTCCTGTAGTAGAGATAAATATTTCAAATTTATCGGAGGTTTGAAAAGAATAACAACAACAGGCTATTATAAAGATAAGTAACACACGTATTTGAGAACCCATATAATTAATATTAAATAATCTACCGATTATATTATAAACTTAATAAACTATTTAGCTGTCAATTTCAAAAATTTCACACCATGATTTGAAACCGTGGTTTCATACGTTCCTTTGAATTCACCGATATCTTTTTGCTGCCAGATGTCGCGTATAGTGTGTACACCCTTAAAACCAAGATCAGACAAATGAACAGTTACTTTTTCAGGATCGGCTCCCAAATTAAAAATTCCTATGGCTTTGCTGCCATCTTCCAATTCTTTCAACCATATCTGAATATTACCCGATTTATACACGGGAATCGCTTGTTTACCCAGAGGATCCTGATCTATAGCAATAACTTCATCATTAGTTAGCAGATTTAGGGTAAAATCGTCAAGTCGTGAAACATCGCAACCAATAAGCAACGGAGCAGATAGCAAACACCACAAACTAATGTGAGTATATTGCTCATTTGCTGTTAATCTGGAAGGATGTAGATTTGGTCCCCAGCCTACCCAGCCCACTGTAAGCATATCGGGATCATTCCAATGCCCCGGACCGGCATAATCCGCATTCTGTGTCTGTGAAAAACCAATAGCACTAAGAGCTTCCCACATATCACCAATGTCGCCGGTAGTCCTCCAAAGGTTTCCACCTATTCCCGCACCCCATTTCCAAACATCGCCCATGCCATATTGGCAAAGGCTATACACGATATCACGGTCATTTTGCATCAACCCTTTGTTCATCAACAAATAAGGTTTCATCAGCTCAGGAAGCGATCGGTCTTTTGCAATTGTTGCATATGAACACCAATCATATTTTAAATAATCGACACCCCATTTTGCATAGGTTTTAGCATCTTGAATTTCATGTCGATATGAACCGGTATATCCTCCACAAGTAAGCGGACCTGGGGAAGAATAAATGCCGAATTTAAGTCCCATCTGGTGTAAACTGTCGCTCAAGGTTCTCACATGAGTAAAATTCTTGTTGGGTACAATTTCACCATCAGCATTTCTGCCTGCTTGCCATCCATCATCGATGTTGATATATGTCCATCCATGATTGATCAACCCTTTTTCTTTGAAAATTTTCGCACTTTGCAATACTTTTTCTTCGTCAACACTCAAACCCCAACAATTCCAGCTGTTCCATCCCATCGGGGGGGTAAGCATTATTTGTGTTCCTACTTTGATAGTTAGTATGTTGCTTGCCTCACCCTTGATGTTTTTGGCTGTAAGGGTTACTTTATATTCACCCTGTTTTGCTACCTTTCCGGTAATAATTCCTGTTTTTTTATCGAGAATTAAGCCATCAGGCAGACCTTTCGCATCAAAAGTTATTGGACACAATCCGGTAGCCGGAATAGTGAAAAGAAAAATTTTATTCGGACGCACGCCAACAACCCTCGCTCCATTAATCGCAGGTGTTTCGGATAGTTTTGGTGTAAGAATATAAGGCGATTCGTCCACGTCATTAATAATCAAATTTGAATCGCGATGTTTAAATGTAAACTGTACCTTGGTCGGTTCGTTACTTACATCAAACGAAACAGGAAATTCCTTTATTTCGCCAGATTTAAGATCTATATCCGAGTCAGCAATACTGATTTCTTTCCGACTCTCTTCGAGTTTAACGGCAATAGACAAATTTCCATTTAACACGACATTTGAAGTATTTCTAACAACGAATGTCTTTTTAATATAATTACCCTCAAACTTATAAAAATCGGCTCTTTTATCAATAACCAGATATTGCGAAATGTCGGCCATGCTAATGGAAGGTATCCCTGCATACATTCCGCCTCCGCCTCCCTGGTCAAATATACGTACAGCAATTATATTCTCTTTATCCCAAAGAATATCAGGATGATTAGTCGAGATTGTATATTTTCTTTCCGGAAGATAAAAACCGTTTCCATTCCGAAAAGCAGAATCAGAAGTTTGATGTTTGCTGTTATTTTGCCCTATAAAGACACCATTTAGGTAGAATTGATCGTCATCGTCCACTTTTCCAAGAATGAATTGAAGACTGTCTTTAAGGTAGGCCGATTCTTTGAGTGACGAAGGAATCACCATCCTGATACGGTACCATCCGAACCCGTCGTAATTTTCATGACCCTGACTTTCCCACGATTGTCCTGTAGAAATTGATTCCCATTTAGAATCATCAACATCAGGTTTGGCCCAGGTCAGATTGTCGCCTGCTTTGAATTTCCATCCTTTTTCCAGATTAACTGTAGAGGCAACAACCTCACTCCATGAAAATAAAAGCAAAATTATTAGTGTAAAAATAAATTTCATCCGAAAGGAATATTAGCCTTAATTAGTTATGTGTTAATGTTATATTCTTTAGTTTCCTTGCCAAAAATCAATCGCCTTTCTTTGTTGCAAATCAATATTTGAGAACAATACTTTGCATTCTTTCCCTGTTGGCGATTGCGCACTAAATCCAATAGATAGGTTATCTGTTTTATCAAGTTTAAAGCTTCGTATTGGGAACCAGGATATTCCATCGGCTGAACAATAAAAATTAAACGTATTTTTTTTCGTTGAACCTATTATTCTATAATATACTTCGTCCTTATCAATAGAAATAGAGTTACAGTCATCTGCTGTTGTATTACAAACTACAGTTACCACCCTTGGTTGTCCTTTGAAATCGCTTTCAAAACAAAATTTCGCGAAATGGTTATTATCATTATAGATGAGTAATACCCCAGCATCCCATTTTGATTTAAATTCAAGCTCAATCTTTGATGTAAAAATAAAATCAGAATCAGGTTTGAATATTAACCTTGGTGATTTATTTATCTCATAACCACCATCTGGTGAGATAAATAGATCCGTATTTTCTGATGCCGAAAATATCAATTTAGTATCATCAATGACCTGAAAATTCTTTGGCTTATTTTCAAAGTGCATTAAGTAGGGGATTGCCTTTATTTTGACCTCTTGCGCCAAAACGTTTGAAAATATAAACCCACATAAGCAAAAACCAATTAAAATCTTTTTCATTCTACAATTGTTTATTTGCATAGATATTTTTCGTCGGCCTATCGCATTATACATAACATTTAAATATATGAGTTTACACTTAAATCCTAACAGGAAAGTATCATTTAAGGAGATGTTATTTTGCCTTGATGAGGCATATATGAGCATTCC
The DNA here is from genome assembly GCA_003531155.1 of Bacteroidales bacterium. Taxonomy (GTDB): domain Bacteria; phylum Bacteroidota; class Bacteroidia; order Bacteroidales; family Tenuifilaceae; genus UBA8529. Next base: position 5,562 of record DQHR01000009.1, read on the forward strand.
AATAATACCAAAGTAAATTATAATGTGGTATAGTGGAAGATATTAATGCCTTTGGTTTAAAAGGTCAGGCCATGCGAGTCAGCGATTATTGGACCATTATAATACTTTATGAGAATATTAAACGCAGGACATTTAAATAAATGGACAGGCAATAAGAAATTCGGATGCCTGTCCATCTATCAATGTTAAAAAATTCTATAGTTCAGACAATTATCAATTAATATCCAGGATTTTGAACCAACTCACGATTTTTGGTCATCTCAGCTGTATAAATCGGGAAGAAATAAGCCTTATCAAGCCAAGCTCTTGTTTCACCATTTATAGAAGTACAAGTAGGGCTACTCCATAACGTTCCGTCAGCTTTTCTGTATGTCGTAACACCAGCCGATGAATTTACACTGTAGGTAATTTTAACACTGGAAGTTTGTTTATAAGCCTCAGATCCGATAAGCCAACGCCTGACATCGAAGAAACGGTGGTTCTCAAAAGCCAATTCAATCTTGCGCTCATTCCTGTATTTAGCTTTCAATGCAGCTCCTGTTTCGGTCGCATCAGGTTGTCCGGCTCTTGTGCGTATCATATTAATATATGTCTTGGCTGTTGTTTCATCATTTAATTCTAAACATGCCTCGGCGTAGTTCAACAAAACTTCAGCATACCGGAAATGCCTAAAAGGAATAGCTTGAGGGGCTACGACATTAATAGGAATCGTTGGATCAAGAAATTTACGCAAATAATAACCTGTGTTACCATTGCTACCGTTATTCCCAGGTCCTCCCTTGCAATCCAAACCTCCAACAACCTTATCTCCATTTTGGTCAATAACTGTTCCGCATTGCATTTTATTAAAAGGATCGGCAGAAGCATAACCCGTAGGCCTTGGTATCCACGACGCTCCCTCGTACAATACTGTTGCTGCCAGACGGGCATCGCGACTTGCATAAGGATCTGCTGCCTCAGCAGGAATACTCCAACTGAACTGACTACCATCTTTCATTTCGTACGAATCAACAAAATCGCCAAGAGGATTAATACAACCCCAACCACCATAGCCGCCGGAGTTCCAGGTTGAAGCACCACCATTGGAAACATACGCATCCCAAGATAATCTTAACGCAAGTGCGGGTGTAAATTGTTGAAACAAGATATCCTCGGAAGTCATGGTTGTTGTGAGGAAGTAGTTTTTAAAGTTTGCCGAAATATTATCAGCTGGTGCTGGAGTAGGATTTACCAGACTGTAACCGGCGGCGAGATCTATCACGGCTTTGGCTGCATTTTTCGCTCTTGTCCAACGTTCAGCTCTGGTACCTGTAGTGTAACCAATCAACTCGGGATGCGCATAACCAGAGGCATAGCTTGTTGTATTATGCAAATCGCTTGCTGCATACAACAACACCCTTGACTTAAGAGCTAAAGCAGCTCCCTTGGTCGCACGACCTTCAGTCTGAGTCAGGGGCAAGAGACTTGCCGCTAAATCGAGTTCGGATGAGATGTAATTGATACAGGCTTCATAGCTGTTACGTGGCACATAGTAGGTGGTGGTATCCAGACCATGAACATCTTCGACTATGGGAACCCCGCCATAGAAACTTGTCAGATAATGATATGCCAACGCTCTTATAAAGCGTACTTCCCCTTTCATTCTTTTTGTCATAACACTATCACTGGCAGGTGCCTTCGCAATATTTGCCATAAATACATTGCTCCGTTGAACTACTATGTACATGTTGTCCCAGGAAAATGCCTTTTCGTGTGGCATACTCCACGAAAGATCCCATCCGGCAAGCCCAGCAGGACTAATATTACATTTGTTAAAATCGCTTGCTCCCCAATCATTAAGAAATATAGCTTCATCAACAAAAGTAGCAAATGGTGAAATGCAATACGGGTAATTAAAAATAGATTGATACATATTGCTCACGTAAGATGAGATTAGAGCAGGGTTTTGCCATACAACAGCATCAGAATAACTGTCAGTAGGGGCAATAGCCAAAAAGTCCTTATCCTTTTTGCATGATAATACTAAAAAAGATAGTAATAATAACGCGTATGTTGCTTTTTTCATTTTTCTAAAATTTAAAAAGTTAAAGTAATTCCTCCATTAACAACCCTTTGCACAGGATAACCCCGACCTCTTTCGTTATTCATTTCAGGGTCAAAATTTTTGAAATTGGTGAAAGTAAATAAGTTATTAGCACTTACAAAGAAACGTAAAGATTCTGCTCGTATTAACTTAATAACTTTGGGAGAAAGGGTATATCCAATCACTACATTTTTCACCCGTAAGTAATCTGTTCTGTGCAAAAAGAAAGTAGTTCTTTGTATGTACCAATATTCGCTCAAATTAGTTGCTCTTGGATAAGAGGCATCGGTGTTTTCTGGAGTCCAACGGTTATCAGCAAAATCTTTTGGGAAGTTTCCCAATAAACCTGAGTAAGGTAAATAAGTTTGCGTTGCACCTGCTGCACCTTGAAATAATACCGACAAATCGAATTGTTTGTATTTCAAGTCTATATTTAATCCACCGGTGAACCTTGGAGTATTATTATATTCATCCCTAACCCTATCATTAACATCAATTTTTCCATCAGCGTTTACATCTTTGAATATAATATCTCCAGGTCTGGCACCCACCCAATGAGGTATAGCAGGATTATCAATTTGAGCCTGATCTTTGTATATTCCTATTGCCTGATAATACAGCTCATAATAGGGACTTCTTATATTGTTTGGTATTGGTTTTCCGGTAATTAGTTGATAACTCGGAACACCTTCGATGACTTCATCCATATAATCTACGTTGCTTTTCGCGTAACTACTAGTCAAAGTAATATTGTATGTTAAGGCATTAATCTTGTCTTTATACGAAAGAACAATATCAACTCCTTTAGTGGCTGTTTTCCCCATATTCATATCGGGTAGTGAGGTAGTTATACCGGTTGACCCAGGTACAGTTCCATTGAGTGGCAATAAAATATCCGAACGACTATTATGGAAGTAATCAAATTCTACACCCAGCTTATTGTTCAAGAGCTGAGCTTCAAAACCAATATTTCTCTGAACTGCAGTCTCCCAGGTTACAATAGGATTGGGTACGACTGTTTGATTCAGAAGCGGATCTGCTACCCCACCAAAAATATATTCACCACCTTGATTGGTGCTATATCCATAATTTGCAAGATATTGATAAGGTTGCACTCTGTCATTACCTGTTGTTCCGTATGAACCACGAATTTTAAAGTAACTTATAAAAGAAAGATTTTCTTTCCAAAAATTTTCTTCCGATACGCGCCATCCTGCTGAAAAGCCGGGGAAGAAACCAAATTGGTGTCCTGGGGCAAAAATGTTGGACCCATCATACCTCCAAACAAATCCTATCAAATATTTTTCGGCATAACCATAATTAACACGACCAAAATAACTGACACGAGCACTCGCATCCCAATAAGCACGACCCGGAACAGAAGTTCCCTCATCACCAGTATTTGTTGCTGTGTTAGCATTGCCGGCCACAAGTTCATCTAACGCCGTTGTTGGGAAACTGCCGCGATATGCACTTAGCCTATCAACTTTAGTAGCACTTCTTTCGTAACCTGCCAATGCATCTACAGAATGAGCTCCAAATTGACGAACGTAGTTTATCAATGCATTAGACGTAACAGTACGCATACTCTGCGCAGCTTGATTTAAGCTCGCCTTACCAGGTCCTTTTTTTAATTCCAGCAGTGGTAGAGGAAGATTGGAAGCATCCCTCCCATTCCAAGCATATAAATTAAAAGGCTGTTTCCAAATTTTCCTTGATTCGAATTGAGCATCAACAGAAACATTTCCTTTTACACTTAATCCCTTGACCCATGGTATATTAATCCTTACTCCCAAATTACTTTCAAAAACATCTAATTTATCCTTATCGTATCCGGGAACATCTGTAGCAACAACTGCGGCATTCATCCCGTTTTCGATGTCGGGACCAGGTTGACCATTGGGCCAAAATGCATTCATTGTTGGTTTACCCTGCAAAATGTATTGGTATATATCACCTGCACCAACTGCTGAAGAGAACGGATCAACGATAGATGTATTAATAGGAGCTAAATTCTTCCTGATTTCCTCGCGACCTGCTACGTCAAAAACAATACTGATATCATTTGTAATTTTTGTATCAACATTGCTCCTGAAATTATATTGAGAGTAACCTGTAGAACTTCTTTGATAAATGGCATCCTGATTTCTCGCTCCCACTGAAATATTGAACTGAGTATTTTCATTCCCCCCTGATATTGTCATGTTTTGACTATTTTGATTGGTCCAGGGTTTAAGTACAGATTTATACCAATCGGTATTGGGATACTGCCAGAGATCGGAACCATTTCCAAACTTAGTAATCTCAGCTTCTGAAAACGTCTGATTACGACCAGATGCGGGAGTAGCATAATAATTAATTTCATTCACCATCGTGGCATATTGAGCCGAATTTGCCATTTCAGGAAGAACAGTTGCCTGTGATATTCCTTGATTCAAACTAAAAGTAACTTTCGGTTTGCCGATTTTACCGCGTTTTGTTGTTACAAGGACTACACCGTTAGCACCTCGTGCTCCATAAATTGCAGCAGATGCATCTTTCAAAATAGTAACACTTTCAATATCATTGGCATCAATAGTATTTAAATTACGACCTGCAATTCCATCAACTACAATTAATGCTGATGCATTTCCCGTTGTACCAACACCTCTGATTCGTATACTAGCGCCATCATTCCCGGGTTCTCCGCTTGAAGTAACCGTGGTTACTCCTGCAAAACGACCTGCCAATGAATTTGCGAAATTCGTGGTTGGAGACTGAATAAGATTTTCACCTTTAACAACGGAAATTGCTCCGGTTGCTGTTGCTTTCTTTTGGGTTCCGTAACCAACTGCAACAACCTCATCAATACCAAAGGTCTCTTCTGAAAGTGCAATATTTATTGTTGTTTTACCATCAACCGAAATCTCCTGCGATTTCATCCCTATAAACGAAAATTGCAAAGTTGCATTCGCCGGAATATTATTTATGGAGTAATTCCCGTTGGCATCGGTAATGGTTCCAGTTGTTGTACCTTTTAGCACTACTGAAACGCCAGGCAGGGAACCGCCCGTAGAATCGGTCACTTTTCCGGAAACCGATTTGCCCTGTTGTACCTCGGTAGTGTTGAAACTGCCACGGGTGACGACTATGTTCTTATCCAGAATACGA
>DQHR01000009.1:10855-10978 GCA_003531155.1 Bacteroidales bacterium
GCGCAATGCACGACAAGTCACAACAATTTTTCATACGTTTGTTTTGAATTTAGTTAATACTGGAAACTGATTCCACTCAGTTTCGTTTATTGAAATTTGGATGCACCCCTCCACGGGTGCATT
>DQHR01000062.1 GCA_003531155.1 Bacteroidales bacterium
GGCTAAAGCCAATTTGTATTTAATTGAAGCTGAACCGTTGACTAAAGTCAACGGGGAGATTGAGCAATATATTTGGTTGACAGTTCCTAGAAACAAGAAGTTTTAAGACACAACCTAGCGTGTGGGCAAGACAAAACGGCGAGCCGGCTTTAGCCCGTGGGCGAGGAGCATCGTTTTGGCTTGATCTTCTTTGCCTACTTTCTTGTATCAAGACAAGAAAGTAGGGTACAAAGCAACAACCTAGGCTATAGAAATCGATTCAGCAAAGAGTAGCCATTTGACTCGTTTTGTTTTAAAGGCGTTGCCCCCGATAAACAGAGGCTGTAAGCAAGTAGTAATGAACAATAGGTTCGGCGGTCAGCTTTGCCGCCGTCGGTCTATTCTTGCAGGCTTCGCCTGCTGTTCTGGTTAATTATTGCTCAACTTTGTTTAACGAGCTAGAGCCTGTTTAGATAGTTACGACTTAGGCTGGAGCCTATGCAGAACGAAGGAATTAGATGAAGCGTCAACTACCGAGGATTCCTCGGTAGTTCAAAAAGAAAGTTAAGCCCCACGCTAAACGTAGTTTCTTGACTATGCTTGCCTAATCAACTGTCTCCTGACCGCGTAAAAAACAAACTTATTCGACTCAGGCACTCCGCTTGAGTCGTTCTGTTTTAAAGGCGTTGCCTCTAGTTTTGCCTGTGTCTGCCTACTATGCAGCAGGAATTTCTTAAAGTTTACACTTTATGGTTTAATATTACGCCCCTACAGGGCTTGCTGCTTGGCGGGTTTGGGGTTTGTTACAAATATTAACGCAGCGCTGCTGCTGATACCCTGCTACAGCGTAGCAGAATATTTGTAACCAAAGAACTATCCAAATCACACGTAAGCTACAGCGTAGCGTGATATTTCGCTATTTAATTGCGGTTATGGTTTTTGCAAAATGCCACTTGGTAAAGGTGCGGCTAAAGCCAATTTGTATTTAATTGAAGCTGAACCGTTGACTAAAGTCAACGGGGAGATTGAGCAATATATTTGGTTGACAGTTCTTGGAAACATGAAGCATTAAAACAAAACTTTTCGCGTGGCAAGAAAAGAAATCGTTTACAAACCCCAACAATTAATACATTTGCAAAAAGAATAATTTGGAATCACTAATCGAATACGGGTATATTGGGCTATTCGTGGCTAGTTTTATTGCTGCAACGGTTATTCCATTAAGTTCCGAGGTAGTATTTATAGGACTTTTAGCTGCAGGCGCAAATCCATTTATTGCTACTGCTATCGCTACAATTGGAAATACTCTTGGAGGAGTGACAGGATATATCATTGGTAGGCTTGGCAAATGGGATTGGCTTGAAAAGTACTTTAAGGTTAAGGAAGAGCAGCTGCTTCGGATGGAGGAAAAAGTAAAGAAGTATGGTTCTGCAATGGCCTTTTTTGCATGGTTACCAGGAATTGGTGATTTGATACCCATTGCATTAGGCTTTTTTCGTGCTAAGGGATGGAAGGTTATTGCTTTTATGTTGCTTGGCAAAGGGTTTCGATACGTTTTATGGGCCATTATTACCACTTACGGAATTAAACTGCTATTTTAAAAACTTTTCAATTAATTAAGTTGACAGTTCACAGTAATAAGAAGTTTTAAGACACAACATAGCACAAGCAAGAAAATCTGGCGAGGGTGCGTTGGCAAGGTTTTGGAAGTTCACCGCTTTTTTCTATCTTTACTTAAAGGGGATATCCCTCCGCAAAAATTACATTTATCATTTTAATTGAATTAATTATGAAAAGTAAACTCTTTGGTATTATTCTTTTGGCCGTAATGATAACCGGTTGTGCTACTTATAATATGGCTCCACAAACTTTAAAGAAAATTTTAGAAAAAGGCAATCCACAGGTTGGAGTAACTCAACTTAATGTTGTTGATAAAGATGGAAAGTCAGTAGTATTAACGCCTACAATTCATACTGCTGTTCGTATTACCAAGAATGATGATACTCGGCAGCAACTGTATTTCATTACCTTGTCCTTAAAGGATAGTGTAATCACGGGAAGTAAATCGGTAATCTTTAATTTCCCAATTAAACCAATAAAGGTTTCAGAAATAAAAAAGGTTGAACTGGATGGTCGATAGAATTATGTAACTCAATAAAAAAGATGTATTTAACGTGAATTCGATGTAAGATGTCATTGGCTCTACCGAACATGCTAGCTCAGTTCTGAGCGTAGCGAAAGATCTAAATACTCATAATATAGATGCTTCACTACGCTCAGCATGACAAAGGTTATTGTATTTTGAATATTATTATATTAATCCTATTTCTATCTCGTGTTATATTTATATTACGTTAAATACATCTTTTTGCTTTTAAAATCAGACTTTTTATTCTCTCGTATTGGTAATCTCATTATCGGCTTTACCGCCATTTATGGCGTACCAGTTAATTTTCCGCGATAGGTACATTACCGATGAAAGGATTAGGAATAGCCCAATGCTTCCCATCAATAGCGCATAATCCTGAAGCTGTAGCAAAACAAATAGGAATCCGTAAAGTAGAATCAGAATCGATGATAGAATTGTGGTTAACCGAGTATTTTTAAAGATACTGTATGAGTAGCTGGTTATCATGGTTACAATGCCAATTGTTGCAATAAGGTAAGCCATGTTAAAGCTCATTTGCTCCGATAAGGAGAGTAGCAATAGGTAGAAAAGGAGCAGCCCAAAGCCAACCAAAACGTACTGAATTGGATGAACTCTCATCTTACGAAGTACTTCTACAAAAAAGAAGGTCATAAAAGTAAGCGCTATAAAGAGTATTGCATATTTCATTGAGCGTTCGGTAATTTGGTAGGTCTCAATAGGTAGGAGTAGACTAACGCCAAAGGCTGAACTCTCGAGATTCACCTTATCGTCAACCCATTTTTGAGGGTAGTTTCGGTTTAGCTCAAGCACCTTCCATTTAGCATCGAATCCTTTTTCGGAAATATGACGTTCGTAGGGTAGGAAAGAGCCATCGAAACTTGGGTTTGCCCATGTTGAGGCAATTGAAACGTTGGTTTCTTTTCCAACAGGAATAAAGCTAATCCCTCTAGAACCATTCAGGGCAATATCGAACGAGAATTTGTAATCCGCTTCGTTTGGGGCTTCGGTTAAGATATTATTTACGGTAACACCCGATTCAACAATCTCGTTACTCTTAACTCCGGGTTCGCAAGTCATCGATTTGTCGTTCCAGTTAAAATTGATATTCTCTCTTATACCACGTAAATCGGGAATTCCAATTGTGATGTATGCCTCTTTCCAATTAATAACAATCTGCTTATTTCCTTGGTTAAAAATGGGTGCTTTAAAATTACCTTCAACCTTTAGGGTTGATGAGTAAACGGCAACTTTAAACAAGCCACGATTTCGCACCTCGGGGTTAATTTTTCCATCAACTTTAAGCATTTCGGGAAGGAAGTAGGCTGTGTGGGCCGATGTAATCACTTCACCTTGTTTTTGCCCTGGCTCAATGAGCATGTAAGGAACAGCCAAAACTGGACCTGTAAGCTTTTGCTCGAAACCCCACTTTGAGCTTATTTCGTTAGCAGCCTCCATCTGTCGCGCTTTTCGCTCCATTACTAGCGAGTCGATCATCGACATGGGGATAAGCAGCAGTAGTATTAAAAAGCCGATTGCTCCAACTTTAAAAACTACGATGTTCTTTTCGTAAAATGATAATGTTTTTTCTGTCATGGCATTATATTTTTAAATGTTATTAAAAGTACTTTGATTTACAAAGTATATAATTAAAAAAAATTATTTCCCAGTATTTATCAATCGTTCAAGTCCAGCAAGATGATCTTCAAAAGCTTTCCGCCCTTCGATTGTTGCACGGTAGCTTGTATTAGGTTTCTTATCGAGGAATTGCTTTTTAACCTCGACATACTTCTCGGCCTCAAGTGCTTTCATGTGGCTAGCCAAGTTGCCATCGGTAACGTTAAGGGTCTCTTTCATGGTATTGAAATCAACCCAATCGTTAACCATCAGCACCGACATGATGCCAAGCCTTATGCGGCTTTCGAAATGCTTATTCAGATTTACTAGTAGCTCTTTCATACTTAAAGTACATGGCTGAACCGTAAACGATGTGTAAAACCCCAAACCCAAATGCCCAGAAAAGTAAGCCGTAACCTACAAGAACCATGGCTAATAACCCCAGCGCAATCTCGCAGTAACCAAGATATTTGATATCGTTTAAAGTAAATTTACTGGCATTTACAAGGGCAAGCCCGTAGAATATCAATGTTGATGGGGCAATTAGGTATACAAGATGATGAAAGAGTAAAGCGATGCAAAATAATCCTCCGGTTACTAATGGTAAGAATAAGTTAGCAAGCATTCGCTTTGCTGTAGCATCAAAATATGGAAGACCCTTTTTACGAGCATTTCGAGTGGTAAAGAATATCCCAAAACCTATTGCTAGCAATAGAACAATAATTGCATCGGTAAAAAGAAAAATAATAAAATTATTCAGTTCGGTACCTCTAATTAAATCATCGCGAAGTAAAACGCCTTGATTTTGGTACCTGCTAAAAAAGAACTCATGCTGATAGATATAAACAGCAAGCGCACCAAGTAATGCAACTATTCCTGCAAATACTCCTGACAGACCGCTTAGGGAGATAAACTTCGATGACCGCTCCATTATCGATCTTATCTCCTGTAAATCTTTTAAGTGTTCATTTTGATTGCTCATAAATAATATGTATCAAAAGTTCTTTGAATTGCAAAGTAAAATTATTTCTAACTCAATTCCAAACTTTTTAAACGGACTTTTTAAAATTTACTATTAAGGTTTGTTAAAAGCCCAATACATTATTGATGCATAGAATGTTAATGTTGTTATAGATTAAGTTACAATGCCCGTTTGTTGAAATTAATGGTTAACCAAGCATACTTTTAGTTGATAGTTGACAGTGCCAAGTGAAGATCGAATAGCAAGCACCCTGAAGTCTAAATCATTACAATCCTAAAGCAACACGTTCAATCATTCCTAATATTCCATCACTTCAAGTGATCCTGTTAATAAAATTATGAAAGAAGGTTAAGGTTTCATTTTAAATTCATTATGAGGTTATATGCCATTCAATTCCACAATATTCAACCATCTCGAAGTGTTAAAAGCGTTTTTTTTGATAGGGTGCAATTCCACTTGCAGTTCATTTATCATATAAGAAAAAGCATAGCTAAAATTCAATTCTAAAGTTTTCAAAAATATTGGCGTTTATAGCGCCATGCATTTATTAACTAAATCTAAAAAACTATGAAAAAAATCTTTTTGTTATGTGTTCTCTCCTTATTGGGGATAACAATTATCAATGGACAAACGCGCAAAATTACTGGCGCGGTTGCAAGCTCTNNGCTCAGCCGATGGACTATCGATGCCCGGTGTTTCTATCGTAGTAAAAGGGACAACAATTGGTACGTCGACAGACGGTGAAGGGAAGTATACAATACCCGTTGGTTCCGATGCAAAAACTTTAGTATTTAGTTTTATCGGATTCAAAACTCAAGAGGTTCCAATTAACGACCAATCTATAATAAATGTGATTTTGGAGGTTGAATCACAAACAGTAGAAGAGATTGTGGTTGTGGGGTATGGAACTCAAAGTAAAAAACTGGTATCTGGCTCGGTTTCAAATATTAATGGTGAGCAGTTAAAAAATGTAAACCCAGGATTAGAGCAGACGTTGCAAGGCCGCATGGCTGGTGTTCAGGTAAATACTAACTCGGGTACCCCAGGCGGTGGAGTTACAATGAGAATTAGGGGCTCTTCGTCGATTACTGCGGGTAACGATCCGCTTTATATTGTTGATGGTGTGCCTATGCTAACGGGTGATTTCTCTCAGCAGAGCATGGGAGGGCAAAATCTTTCAGCTACAACCTCAATTAACCCTAACGATATTGAGGATATCCAAGTTTTAAAGGATGCTTCGTATGCCGCGATTTATGGTTCAAGAGCTGCTAACGGGGTAGTGCTTATTACTACCAAACGAGGTAAAACTGGTGCGCCTAAAATTGATTTTACCTATACTTACGGTCAATCGAAAATGGCTAAAAAGATGGATTTGCTAAATGCCCCTGAATATATTGCAGCAATGAATGAGGCATTGTACAACTCGTATGGGTTGGTTGACTATTTGGGTACATGGGCCGATTATAACTATGTAAATACCGATTGGCAGGATGAGGTTACCCGGGTTGCACCACTTCAGGAGACTCAATTATCTATCAGCGGTGGAAGTAAAGACATAAAGTATTATATCTCAACGGGTTTAGTGGATCAGACGGGTATTGTTATAGGCTCGGGATATAAGCGATTCTCAACGAGGGTAAACCTGGATATTAAAGGTTCAGATAGACTTAAATATGGAACAAATGTTCAGGTAACTAACGAGAAAGTAAACCGTATTTATGGCGATAACAATATCTACTCGCCATTGGCCAATGCTTACGCTTCGGAGCCTATTTACCCAGTTTATAACCCCGATGGCAGTTACTTCGATAACATGTCGTACTCAAATCCTGTAGCCATGGGTAAGGAACCTCAGCATCTTGCCAGAACATTTAGGACAATGGGTAATGCATATCTCGATTATGAGATTATTAAGAATTTAACCTTTAAAATCTCGGCTAATGCTGATGTCTTAGATTTTAGAGAGGATTCATTTTTACCTGTTGATATAGGAATTGCAACTGGCAGCCATGGTTCTGGTACAGCAGGTAACACCAATGCATATCGCTTAGGACTAGAAAATACTTTAACATACAATACTAAATTTGGCGATAAGCATAACTTGACCTTGCTTGGTGGTTTTAGCTATGAGAACAATTACCAATTTGTTACTCAAGTGAATGCAATTCAATTCCCGGGTAACGATTTTAAATGGATTGCTTCTGCAGCAAGGGTTAGTGGCGGAACATCAAGTACTACTGGATATAAATTAGCTTCATATTTTGGCCGAGTTGAGTACGATTATGCAAAGAAATATATTTTTCGGTTTGTTCTTCGCTCCGATGGTTCATCGAGGTTTGGAGCAGATAATAAATATGCATATTTCCCATCAGCATCGATTGCGTGGAGGCTATCTGAAGAAGATTTTATTAAAAGAATTCCAGTGATTAGCGACTTAAAATTACGCTTAGGTTACGGTGTTGTTGGCAACCAGAATATTGGAAATTTTAATGCGCTTGGTTTATGGTCAACAGGAGTAGCATATATGGCCGAAGGAGGAATTGCGCCTCTTCAACTTAAAAACCCAAAATTGAAATGGGAGAAAACCTCTTCGTATGAAATCGGATTCGATTTAGGATTGTTTAAGGATAGAATTTCGTTAAATGGGAGCATATATAAGAAGAATACTACCAATTTACTGTTAACTCGCCCTGTTCCTTCTCAATCAGGTTTTACTAGCGTTACCGAGAATATCGGTGAAAGTGAGAATAGGGGTATTGAAATTGGTTTGAATACTGTAAACTTTAAGACTGATGCTGGGTTTGAGTGGAGCACAAGTTTTCAGATTGCATTTAACAGATCTGAAATTGTAAAACTCAATGGAGATCCAATTTCTACAGGAATGGTTAATAGATTTGAAGAAGGACACCCATTTGCTGCATTTTATGGGTTGAGGTTTTTGAAGGTAGATCCACAAACAGGCGATATGATATTTGACGATGTCTATAAAGACGGTGTGATTAATGATAATGACCGAGTTTATATTGGAAATCCAAACCCTGACTTCGAAGGTGGTATAACAAACAATTTTTCTTACAGTTCACGAACTGGTACTTTTGATTTATCTATATTCTTCCAATTTAAAGAAGGAAATGATGTGTTTAACGGTGTTAGACAATATTCTGAGGCTTATTATTGGGATAATATGATAACTAGAGTTAAGAAACGTTGGAAAAAACCAGGTGATGTTACGGATGTTCCTAAAGCCTATTACAAAAATGCAGATGTGATGAAAGTGTCTTCGTATTTGGTTGAAGATGGCTCATACATTAGGCTGAAAACTATTTCATTATCATGGACTGTTCCTTATAGGTGGGTAAAGAATGCTAAAATATCGAGTTTGAAGATTTTTGGTACCGCAGAGAATATTTACACATGGACCAAATATCTTAACCCCGATCCAGAAGTTAACTATGCTGGAACAAGCAATACTACTCTAGGTACAGATTTTTACACCTATCCTAACCCAAGAACAATTAAAGTTGGGGTTAATGTAACTTTCTAGAGAATATAGGATTTAATAAAATATTAAACTTAATACGCTTTAAAATGAAAACACATAAAATATTATATCTACTACTTACTAGCGCAGTCATTTTCTTTGCCAGTTGCAAAGATTTACTCGAAGTAGATACAACCAACACAATAAATAGCGACAATGGCGTAATCACAAGTATCGATAGAGCTAATGTTGCATTAATTGGAATGTATAGCGGAATGCAAGGTGCCAATTACTTGGGAACTTATTCAGTGATTTGGAACGATTTGGCTGCTGATAACCTTGAGCATACAGGTACTCAAACAGTAAACGCAGATATTTTCCACAACGAAATACTAACAAGTAATAGCAGGTTGTTGGGTATTTGGCAGCAAATGTACTATGTTATCAATATAGCAAATACTATTATTGCAGATGTTGAGGCAATGGATGTTGACGCAGATAAAAAGAATCCAATTCTGGGGGAGGCTTACTTTGCTAGAGCTTATACATATCATTGTTTGAATAAATACTGGAATGGTGTTCCTTTGCAGTTAATTCCTGTTAGAAAATTAGCCAGTGAAATTAATGCGTTGCCTAGAAGTACAAAAAATCAGGTAGATCAACAAATATTTAGCGATTTAGATAATGCTATTAGTTTGTTAGAAGACTATGATCCAGTAAATGGACATGCGAATGTTTGGGCTGCCAAGGCAATAAAAGCAAGGATTCATTTGTATAGAGGAGAATGGCAAGCAGCTTACGATGCGGCGAATGATGTTATTGAGAATGGGCCATTCAAATTAACCGATAAATATTCACAGGTGTTTGATTATAGAGTGCCTTATTCAAGTGAATCGATTTTCGAGTTAGATTTTGACGATCAGGATGGAAACAGTTATGCCTTTTGGTTCTTCGAGAGAGCCTTTGGTGGTAGACGAGAATTTGCTCCTACCGAGAGCTTAGTTAATGCATATGCTTACGATGCTGTTACCAACCCCGACAAAAGGTTTGAAAACAATGTTTACTATTATGCTGACGAGGATAGGTATATGGTGACAAAGTATAACGATGTATCTACTGGATCAGATAATGTAACAGTAACCAGATTAGCGGAGATGTATCTTATAAGAGCAGAAGCTAAATTCAATGGTGCTTTAGGAACTGCAGTTGCGCTGGACGATGTGAATTTTATTCGCGATAGAGCTGAGATCGATCCCCTTGCTGGTCCTTTAACTATTGATGATATATTGAGAGAGAGAAGACTCGAGTTTGCTTTCGAGGGCTTGCGCTTTGACGATTTTCAAAGGTATCAGTTACTTTCAGAGAAACCTTCACTAACAAATGTCAATCAACTACTCTGGCCAATCCCTCAACTCGAAGTTGATGTTGCTGGATTGCAGCAGAATTTAGGTTATTAATTCAAAGATGGTTTTATATAATTTAGGGGGTGTTTTTGCACCCCTTTTTTTATTTGTCTTAAATGTATTTGTCTCCATTTATTAAAAAATATAATCTACTTCAATAAAAAACTTGTCCAAATTCAATTGCAGGGTTGTTTTAGCCCAAACATTTAAAACCATTATATAATATTGATATGGTAACTTTGTGGTGTAAATTTATTTTTGACTATTGGAAGAAAATCAGGTTCTATTTTAATTAAGAATATTTGTGAAAAGTATTAATATTTAATAACTTACGATAAAATATGGAAGTTAAAGCAATTAATAGTAGGTATAGTGAATTAGCAGAATCTGATTGCTGCCTATCATGCGGAGGAGCGATTAATTATGCTGAACCTCTAAAAGGTGAAGTTTGCGTTGATTTGGGTAGCGGTCGTGGTACAGATGTTCTACGAATGGCTGAATCGGTTGGAGAAACAGGTTTCGTTTATGGTATTGATATTTCGGATGGAATGCTTGAGAAAGCCAGAAAGAATGCAGAAAAATTCAATGCTACAAACGTTAAGTTCGTTAAAAGTGAACTTGAGCAGCTTGATTTACCCACTAAAGTTGCAGACCTTGTAATATCCAATTGTACGCTTAATCATGCAACAGACAAACAATCTGTTTGGAACGAAATATATCGAATTTTGAAAAATGGTGGTAGGTTTGTAATAAGCGATATCTATTCAACAAGCCCTGTTCCCGATGAGTATAGAAATGATCCTGTGGCAGTTGCCGAATGTTGGGCTGGCTCAGTTACTCGCGATGAGTATTTGAAACATCTTGAGAATGCTGGATTTTCATCGATTGAGATAATTGAGGAGTCGGCACCTTATGATAAAGGTAAAATTAAAGTTGCTAGCTGGACTATTGCTGCAAAGAAACCATCGGGTAAGTGCAGTTGCGGGCACTAGTTAAAGTTAAAAGTTGGCTATAATGTGTATTAATAGCATATAATTCTCTAATCATTTTAAAATGAAAAGTTTAATTAAAAAAAAGAAGACTGAGGTTGTGGCAAAAGTAGCACAGTGCTGTGCGAAAGTTTCGAAGAAAGTTGCTGGCTGCCACGATTAGTTTTGGTAGAACCAAGAATTAGAAGGCATTTATCGCTTCTTTAGTTCTTGGTTCTTTTATTATTAACTCTAACATTATGATTTTTTCTAAACACAACATATTTTCAAAGATTAAGGACTCTGAGAACTATTTTATAGTAAACCTTCTCACGGGCAATGCCGATATTGTTGATTCTATTGATGCTGAAAAGATTAATAGGGTTAAAAACAACCAAACTGTGGATGATGATTTCCTTAAGGAGCTATCGGAAAAGGGTTACTGGGTTGATGAGAAGGAGGAGACTAAAATCTATAGAAGTAAATACCTCGATTTTATCGATAGCCGCGAGGATGATGAAATTCAGCTCTTTTTTGTTCCAAATTACAGCTGTAATTTTACCTGTTCGTACTGTTATCAGGATGAATATGCTCCTGCAAAAGGTACCGTTGATAATGAAATAATTGATGCTTTCTTTCGGTATATCCAAAGCGAATTTGCTGGGAGAAAAAAGTATATCACTGTTTTTGGAGGCGAGCCCTTATTAAACTCTCCTAAGCAGAAGGAGCTGATATCGTATTTGATCGAGAAATCGAATGAGGCAAAGCTTGATGTGAGTTTTGTTACAAATGGGTATACACTTGTTGATTATATTGATATTTTGAAGCAAGGTCGAGTTCGTGAAGTTCAGATTACGCTCGATGGAACTGCTACAATACATAACAACCGAAGGTTTTTAAAGAATGGCACTGGTACTTTCGATAAGATTGTACAAGGCATCGATGCGTGTATTTCCAACCATCTAACGGTAAATCTTAGGATGGTGGTTGATAAGGAGAATATTGATAATCTACCTGAACTTGCTCGTTTTGCCATTGATAAAGGTTGGACAACTAGTCCGTACTTTAAAACGCAGATTGGTCGTAATTATGAACTTCATCATTGCCAATCGTCGCCCGATAAGCTTTTTAGCAGGGTTTCGCTATATGAAAACCTTTATGAATTGATAAAGCAACACCCCTACATAGTTGATTTTTATAAACCCGCATATTCCATTTCAAAGTTTCTTTCGGAGAACGGCAGCCTGCCTGAGCCATTGTTCGACTCGTGTCCTGCATGCAAATCGGAATGGGCTTTTGATTACACAGGGCACATCTATTCGTGTACAGCAACTGTTGGCAAGGCAGATGAATCGTTAGGCACATTCTTTCCTCAATTATCAAAGAAAGAGGATATGATTAATGCTTGGGAAAGTAGAGATGTTACTACAATTAGCGAATGTAGTTCGTGCAGTTTGCAGTTGGCATGTGGTGGAGGATGTGGTTCGGTTGCAAAAAATAGAACGGGTAATGTATGTTCATCAGATTGTCGTCCTGTAAAGGATTTGCTTGAGCTAGGTTTTTCATCATATTTTGAAAGCTAGAGATGGATTGTACAAAGTGTAATATTAAAAGTTGTAGGAGCACCGATTCGTGTAATGCTCAAAAGTTTGATGCTCATGTGTTAGTTCAGGAATATCATTTACCCAATAACCAGAAAATTATTCAGGCAGCAGCAAATTTGGTTGATAATGGTAGGGCAGGGACGCTATCGCGTTTGCAAGAGGTGATTGAATTTTCAAGAAGCATGAATTTTAATCGAATTGGAATTGCCTACTGCTATGGGATGGAGCTTGATGCTGCGTTGGTTACACAAATTTTTCGTGAATCGGGATTTAAGGTATACCCTGTTTCATGTNNCCCGTTGGCGCAAGCCGAGCAAATTAATAGCGAGAGTGTCGATTTTACAATAACGATGGGACTATGCTTAGGTCACGATATCATTTTTCAGAAACAAATTAAATCATATACAACTACCTTGGTAGTTAAGGATAGGGTTCACAATAATGATCCTATTAAAGCATTAAGAAATTAAAATTATTAGAAATGAAAGAGATAACATCAACTGAATTTGAAACAGAAGTTCTTGCTGGGGGCAAGGTAGTACTCGATTTTTATTCAACAGAGTGTCCACCATGCGAAGCATTAGCCCCCAAATTTGAAGGATTAGCAAATCTTTATGGAAACGATATCAGGTTTGTAAAAATGTTTCGCCAGCAAAATAAACCTCTGGCTGAGAAACTGGGAGTGAAATCCTCTCCAACGCTAGTGTTTTTTGATAATGGTGTTCAATTAGAGAAGACCATGTCGGGAGGAATTAAGCGGAGCGATATTATTTGCCAGCTTGATAGCATGTTGCCAGCTGATAGAGTAGCGGAGATAAAGTCACAAATTAAACCTGCTATATCTGAGTATGATGTGGTTGTTCTTGGTGCAGGACCAGCAGGGCTTACCGCAGGTTTGTACCTATGCCAAGCTAAAATAAATACAGCGCTAATTGATATTGCACTCCCTGGCGGACAGGTTTCTACAACCCACGAGGTTTCCAATTACCCAGGATTTGTAAATCCACAACCCGGATATATGCTATCGCATAATATGTCGGAGCAAACCAAACAGTGTGGAACTATTTATAAAGTAGCCGTTGATGTTACCAAAATCGATTTGGAAAAGAAAGAGATTGTTGTTGATGAATTTGAGACCATAAAAGCCAAGAAAATCATCATTGCAACGGGTACATCTCCTAATTTAATGGGCATTCCAGGCGAGAGAGAGTATAAGGGTAAAGGGATCTCATACTGCGCCACTTGCGATGCAAAGTACTATGGCGATAAAGAGGTTGTAGTTATTGGCGGTGGAAACTCGGCAGTGGAAGAAGCCGATTTCATTAGCAAGTTTGCAGGCAAAATTACAATTGTACACCAATTTGCAGCTTTTACAGCCAATAAGCAGGCACAAGAGAAATTGATTGTTAATCCCAAGGTTAATACTCTTTTTGAGCATGAACCCAGATCGTTTGTTCGCGAAGGCGATAAGATTGTAACTGAGATAGAAGATCTTAAAACAAAGGAAAGACGTAAACTCGTTAGCGATGGGGTATTCGTATTTATTGGGATGAAACCAAATATCGAAATGTTCAAGGATAAACTTGAACTTGACAAGTGGGGATACATCAAAACCGATGAGGATATGCAAACCAGCATGAAAGATGTTTACGCTGTTGGCGATGTTATCAGCAAAAAATATAGGCAAATAACAACGGCGGTTGCCGATGGAACCATTGCTGCAATTGCCATTGCAAAGGAATTAAGTTAATCACTAATAACAGTATTACTATGAGCACAAATCAGATTATCATTGAACACGTTAGCCCTTTCAATGTGGAAACCACGGTTGAAAAGCTTGTTGCCGCTGCTGCTCTTAAAGAATGGCAAAATCCGGCTATTCATAACCTCCAACAATCACTTGCCAAGGCAGGCAAAGAGGTACGACCAGTGCAAGTAATTGAGATATGTAAGCCTGAATATTCGGGCAAAATGCTTGAGAAAAGCGACGAAAGGGTTGTATCTGTTATGATGCCTTGTCGTATATCGGTTTACCAGAAAGAGGATGGAAAAACCTATGTTGCGTTATTGAACATGTCGTCGATGACAACGGGCATGAGTGCAACGGCTGTTGAGGCTATTAAAGGTGCCACTGATGAGTCGTTTGATATTGTGAAATCGGTAATTGGCGACTTGTAAGGTTACAAGTTCGGTCCAATACTTAATGAGACTTTAGCTGTCATGCTGAACGCCCGCCTGCTGGAGCAAAGCGGCGGGCAGGAAGTGAAGGATCTATATTATTGAATCTAGATCCTTCGCTTTGCTCAGCATGATATTTAATAATAGAATCATCCTCTTTTCGCAATCTGTATAAGGTTTTCTTTATTTAAAATCTCAATATCCTTTTCATTCAGCTTAATTAGCCCATCTTTTTCGAATGTTTTAAGCAGTTTTACTGTGCTTTCAGTTGAAGTGCCAGCAAAATCTGCAATATCCTTTCGTGAAAGGAGTTGAAAAACCTCCTCGTTTTCTTCTTTAAAAGTGTCAATATAGAGCAGAGTTTCAGCCATTCTGCCGTTCATTTGCTTGTAAACAACTGTTCTAAGCGTATCAAATAGATTAGCGTTTTGTTCACAATACCTTTTGATGATATTGAAACCAAACATACCGTTATTCTTAGCCACTTGTTCTATTGTAGCCTTCTCTACCAGCATAACTTGACAATCAGTAATTGCAATTGAAGAGTAGTTAAACGTATTTTTTGTAAAAACGGCTGATAATCCAACAAATTCCCCTGGTTTAATGATTCGAAGGTTATAGTTTTTTACACCATCGCCCTCAATATATTGCTTTGCTAACCCTTTGATGACAAATAAAACATACGATGCATAAGCACCCTGTTTGGTAAGATTGTCGCCTTTGCGGAAAAGAACTTGTGTTTTGCTTGCTCTAACCAGTTCAATTTCCTCTTGGTTAAGTATTTGAAAGCAAGGAGCCTGGATATCGCATATAAATTCGCTATCGGTCTCAATAATGGTTTTCATCATACGAATTCTAAAAATATGATGCAAAGTTAATTTAATTCAATAAAAAAGTTGTTCACATTCAATTTTGTAGCTGTTGTGCTGCTAGTCTATTTGCAATTATTATGGTTTAGTGTATGGTAACTTTGTAGTATCAAAAAAAACAAAAAAGATGAAACATCATGTAAATACAGTTTGGAGCGGAGACATGAAGTTTGATGCAATGGTAAGTGGCCATAAAGTATCGATGGATGCA
>DQHR01000008.1 GCA_003531155.1 Bacteroidales bacterium
GTACGACCCGCCGGTGCGGCCAAAAGTTGGAATTTCATTCTTTCAAAAACGGGTCAGCCTTATGTAGGTAATTTGCACGCTACTAAAATAGGGTAAATTTCGGTTCGTGAAATTAGTGTTTTAATCGTAAAAATTAAACGTTATGAAAGAATTGAGTTTTGAAAAAATGGAAGACGTTAATGGAGGTGAATGTAGTGATTCTGCAAATAAATTTATTGCAACAGTAGGAATGGCTGCATCTATTGGATCATGTTTTGGCCTTGTAGGTTTGTTAATTTGTGGTCCGACAGCATTAGGTATGGGTGTTTTAGGTTTATATTGTGCATGGACTTAAATCACAATAAATTCTAAT
This sequence comes from Bacteroidales bacterium, assembly GCA_003531155.1. Taxonomy (GTDB): domain Bacteria; phylum Bacteroidota; class Bacteroidia; order Bacteroidales; family Tenuifilaceae; genus UBA8529. The sequence goes on from DQHR01000008.1 coordinate 353, forward strand.
TCACATGTGAAAATTTAACTAATTTCAACTTTGTGACCTCGGCTTAAAGAAACTGAGGTCACTTTATAACAATAATCTTATGGCTAAACTAAAATTTATTCGAAATGGGAAACTCCCTTTTCGAAAGTTGAAAATTTCCATTAATAATGATTCATTTTTTTTGAAAGGGGATGAATCCAAAGTGATAGATTTACCTCAAGGTGATTATATTTTTATTATGAAAATGGACTGGTGGAAGTCAACAAACCAAATAACTATTGATTCTAAAGGTAGTACTATAAATATAAAGCACTATTTACCAGATTTATTTTATATAACAGGAATCGTAGGTTCAGCTATTTTAACTGCATTAACTTTTCTTTCTCTAATTGGCTTAGTATATATTTCGACTTGGGTACTATTATTTATTCTACCTCAGATTTATTTTTACTTTATAAAGTATGATACATATTTTACATTCGACACAACGTCTGTTAATAGAAATAAGTGATTCTTTTTGTTATTCTATTATCCGGTTTAACTTGAAATTTTTAAAAAGACCCTGATTAACTGGCTCGATGAATGAAAGTTTACTAAAATTAAGAAGTTGGAAATACTTTTTAATGGTTATTGGCTTTAGTGCTTTATTGGCCTTTTCTTTTAACTATCTTTTCTTCTCCGACGGCATTTATTATCAGTCGTTTGGAGAGAAATTGGCGACTGATCGAATTGCCGATATGGTCGAGCAATCCCAGAAATGGCAATGGCTGGGTTATGTGTTTATCCCAATCGTAGTTTTGATCCGGGTTAGCTTTACCGCCATTTGCATTTACACCGGGCAGTTCTTGGCTAACCTGAAAGTTCGGTTTCGCGATTTGTTTAAAGTGGCTTTAATCGCCGATTTCGTTTTCGTGCTGGCAGGGTTAGTCAAGCTGGTTATCCTAATCTTTTTTAAAGAGGTAAGTACTTTGGATGATTTGCAGTTTCAGCCCTTATCGTTGATGGAAGTCTTTGATAAAAAGGAAGTTGATGCTTTGTTTATCTATCCGCTCTCGCTCGTTAGTATTTTCGAAGCTCTATACTGGTTTGCGCTGGCCTGGTTGCTTACCGGGGTAATTGATAAACCATTTGGAAATTCACTGAAAACTGTTGCAAGTTCTTATGGAACTGGCCTATTGCTCTGGGTGTTATTCGTCATGTTTTTAACCGTAAACTTAAGCTCTTGAGAAAATACCTGAAAATTACGATTGTGCTTGGTTTGTTTGGTATTGGTTTTTTCTTTTTGTTTAAAACATACCAACGCTATCAGGCGAAGAAAGAAAGTGAAGAGCGGATTCAAACCCTGCAGCACGCTTGTTTCGAATCGCTGAACGGCGGGCAAATATGTGTGGACGAATTCGATAACCGGAAGCCAACGGTCATCATTTATTTTCATCCCGAATGTGAGCATTGCCAGTACGAAGCGTCTGAAATCGGGAGAAATGCCCAACAATTTGAAGAAGCAAACATGATAATGATTACTCCGGATGACTCTATCAAAAGAGTCGAGACCTTTGCCGCCAAGTACCACCTCTGGGAGGTGGACAACCTGGTTGTTTTACTCGACCGTAACCAGCAGTTTTTAAAAAGCTTTGGCACGGCGGTATTCCCGACGGTTTTCATTTACGGCTCCGATAGAAAACTTCTGAAAATGTACAAGGGGGAAGTGAAGATTGAAGCGATAATCGGAAGCCTCCCCCCAACCCCTCCAAAGGAGGGGGAGAAAAAAACAGTAAAGAAATAGAAGCAGAATTGTATTAATCTGGCAAAACAACTCCGAAGGAGTTGACTTTGAATAACCCCGGGTGAAGTGAAACGGAACCCGGGGAAGTAAGAACCGGAATGAAAACCGTCAGAACGGTAACGTTAACCAAAGCTTTTCCTTCCTTTCGGACGGAATGTGAAGGTTGATAGAATATCTGCAACAATCAATATTTTAAATATTTACAAACAATTTAAAATCAAAAATCATGTACAAAATTTTATTTATCATCGGCTTATCCCTGTCTATGTTAGTTTGCCACGCGCAACAAACCGGAACTGAAAAAGACATCCTCAAACTCATGGAAGTAAACGGGAGCGCGGCCAATTACGATCTGGCTTTCGAGCAAATCGTTTCGCAGTTTAAAATGATGAAACCCAATGTTCCGCAGTTGACCTGGGATATGGCCAAACGCGAGGTGTTTGACAAGGAGATTATTGAGCTAAACAAAAAACTGATCCCGATTTACCAGAAGAACTTCGCCCCGGCTGATATCAAATAATTGATTGAATTTTACCAGTCGCCATTGGGCAAAAAGTTGGTTGACGGCACCACCAAGGTAGGTAAAGAATCGATGGAAATAGCCCAACCCTGGGGCATGTCGCTTGCCGGGAAAATACAAGGCTTTTTGGCCGAAAAAGGGATGTAAATAAAAACGGCAAACAAATTGAACTTCTTTTCTCCTTCATGAAAACAATCCTTTTTGATATGTATCATGGGATTGGTCATACCAACTCGTCCCTAAAATTGGCTAAACTTCTAAAATCCAGTGGGTATAAAGTTGTTTACATTGGCCATGAACAATATTGTTCCCCAGCTATAAAACAAGGATTTGATTTTGTCGGGCACAATCAAGATATTGCTCCATCCATGAAGCAGCTTGAGTTATTGAATAAAAGGAGCATGTTCTTTGAAAACATAAACAACCTGTTTTCTGATTCGGTGATCAAAGAAGCCAGGCGGAATCTCACAACATTTAAACATATTGTTGCTGATATTGCCCCCGACATTGCAATTGTTGATGAAGAACATACTGCGAGATACTTCTTTTATAAAGCACTGGGCATCCCAACGATTAGTATCCAAACGATGCCCGAAAAAACTCCGGATGTCAATATTCCTCCATTTACAAGCTATTTTTGTCCACAAGAAGACAGCGTGCTTTCGAGGTATATGGTATCACTTTTATGGCTTCGGCAGCGTATTAAAAATTGCTTCATGTATCGATATTATTTATTCAAATATCTGGGACAAGATAGCTTAAGCATAACGAAAAGATTAATAAAAGAGTCAGGCTCAAGTTTTTCGCAACTTGTGAGTTATAAAAGCTCCTTTAAGTTCTGCGTTAAAAATACTCCCTTGTTAGTTATTTCAGCAACTGATTTTGACTTTCCCAGACATCCCAAAAATAACGTATTCAGGATTGGTCCTTTAAAAGATATCGAGAACACCATTAATGCGGGTTCTCCTCGTTTTGAATCTTTATGTCAAAAACTTCAAGTCTTAAAGAAGAGTGAAGAAACCTTTGTTATCTTTTGTTCATTAGGAACGATAACCTTTTCATACTTAAAAAAAACGATTTGCTTTTTCAAGAAAATGAAGAAAGTAGCTTTAATGAATGCTAAGATGCAATTCGTGTTCTCTGTAAGCGAGTTTTTTGAGATCGAGCAATTACAACCCGTTCCTAAAAATGTGACAGTTTTCTCAAATTTGCCACAAAATGATTTTTTGCAATACTGCGATATCATGATTACCCACGGGGGAATGAATAGTATTACAGAATGTATTTTCAACGAGGTGCCCATGTTGGTTTACCCTCTTTCACCTCAATGGGACCAGCCCGGAAACTCTGCCCGGGTAGTTTATCATGGGTTGGGACTGCGCGGTAAAATCGGGCGTGACAGCCCAAAGACCATCCTGAAAAAGATTAACCAAATCAAAGGCAATCTGGAAGGATACAAAAACAACATCCGCCAGATGAAGAAAAAGTTCGAAGAAAAAAACGAATCAATTGAAGTTGTAAATATTATCGAATCAATTATTAACAGCTATGCGAACTAAACAAGAACTGAATTTAATTAGAGCAACTTTTACCAAGCAATACAGCCAGTATTATTGTGGACTGGCCTGCCTTACCTCCTTAGTAAAATATCATGGAGGAGAAACAACCCAGGAGAAGCTACGCGACGCCAGCGGGACTACTTTGCAGGGAACAAGCTTGCTGGGTTTGTATCAATCGGCTCAAAAACTGGGATTTGAAGTAAAAGGTTACGAAGCCGATATTGAAAACCTAAAGAAAATGGAAGTTCCGGTTATCCTTCATATTTTAAAGGATGGCAATCTTGAACACTACATCGTTTGTTATGGCTATGAAAATGGGAAGTTTATTTTGGGCGATCCGGGTTGGGGGATTATCGAATACCGGGAAGAAGAACTGGAAGCTGTTTGGAAATCAAAAGCCTTGCTGATGCTTAAACCCGGCAAAGGCTTTATTCGAAAGAAAACTGATTCGAAAAACCAATTGGCGTGGATCAAAGGACTGATAAAAGACGATGTTGCGGTTTTGTTGATCGCTGCTTTTATGGGGATGTTACTGGCGGTACTTGGGTTGGCCGTTGCGATTTATACACAAAAATTAATCGACAAAATTTTACCGTCAGGGAATAAAGAACTTTTGTTTAAAAGTCTGGGGATTTTTGTAGCTATTTTACTTGCCCGTGCATTTATAGGCTATATCAGGGGAATCTTTCTGATCAGGCAAAGTAAGGATATGAACATCAGGATTGTATCGTCCTTCTTCGGCAAATTATTGCTCCTCCCCAAAAGCTTCTTCGACAGCACCTCAACGGGCGATATGATTGGCCGTCTGAATGATTCTCAACGAATCCAGCGGGTAGTAATCAGCCTGAGCAGTAATATCCTGATTGATGTTCTTATTATTATTTCTTCACTGATTTACATTTTTATGTTGTC
>DQHR01000031.1 GCA_003531155.1 Bacteroidales bacterium
GCAGGGTAGCTACGTTCGGAAGGGATAAGTGCTGAAAGCATCTAAGCACGAAGCCCACCTCAAGATGAGATTTCCTTTAAGGGTCGTTGGAGACTACGACGTTGATAGGCTGCAGGTGTAAAGGCGGTGACGCCAAAGCCGAGCAGTACTAATGGCCCGACGACTTCCAGCCACGAGGCTGGGCCTTGGCGCAGCATCGCGCCCCGAAACACCCTTCACGCCGATACGTTAAAACGCATCACCCCGCGGGAGCGGGGGACAGGCATACGGTGACCATATCGACGGGGGCCCACCCCTTCCCATCCCGAACAGGGACGTTAAGCCCGTCAGAGCCGATGGTACTGCGAAAGCGGGAGAGTAGGATGTCGCCACCCATTAAAACCTCTAGTAATTTAGAGGCTTTTTTTATTAAGTATTATATCAAACTAAAGAAATTAGTTAACTTACATAACGAGAATAAAAAAGGGCTGTAACTAATACAGCCCTTTAAGAATTTTATTAGAAGAGTTAATTTGATAGAAGTTTTCTTATTACTTGACGATTTTTATCATTGAGATGATTCTTGCCTTCTGGAGTGTATAAATGTTCAATTCTATCTTTATAACGCTCTTCAACTTTGCCTCGCATAACTTTCATTGTGCTATTAACTAGCCCATTTTGTTCTGTAAATCCTTCATCGAGAAGAGCAAATGAGGCAGGAAGCCATCTGTCTGGAAACATATCGCCCATTTCACCACCTGCTTTGTATCTAGCAATTTCGCTTGTTATTAGTTTAATTGCTTCTTCTTCCGCTTCGGAGGAATCGTGCTTAATTTGCTTTTCATTGAGAACCCTTTTTATTGCTTCTTTTGAAGGAACTATTAACGCTGTAGTATAAGCATTTTGATTGTTGTAAAGAATAACTTGATCTACAAAACTTGAATGTTGAACTAACGATTCTTCAATCCCTTCTGGGCTGTATTTTTCACCATCGCTGGCAATTAATAAACTTTTAAATCTACCTAAGACATAAAGAAATCCATCTTTATCCATGTAACCCATATCTCCAGTATGCAACCATCCATTTTTGATAGTTTCAGCGGTAGCTTTTGGATTTTTCCAGTAACCGATCATCACATTCTCGCCTCGTATAATAATTTCACCTTTCTGACCAACTGGTAGTTCATTCCCATTATCATCACAAATCTTTAGATCAAGATATTTAACAAGGTGGCCAGAGGAGCCTAGTTTATGTTTCTTGAGAGAGTTTGAACTAATTATAGGTGTTGCTTCTGATAATCCATACCCTTGGAACATAGGGACGCCAATTGTATAGAAGAATCTCTGTAACTCTATGTCTAACAAGGCGCCACCACCTATAAAGAAATCTAGTTTACCTCCAAACCCTTCACGAATCTTTTTAAACAGTATTTTATCGTAAAGCCAGATTAATGGTTTATAACAAACAGTTAAATCGCCACCTTTATTCCATCCTTCCTTGTTGTATTTATAGGATATATCTAATGCATGATTGAATAGTTTTTCAATTTTTGAACCTTTGGCTTTAATTCCGTTCTCTATATTCTTTTTGAAGTTCTTTGCTAACGCGGGAACGCTTAAAAGAATACTAGGTTTAAGTTCCTTGATGTTAACAGGTATGTTTTTTAGGGTATCAAGAGGTGTTTTTCCCACTTGTACCATGCCAATACTTGCACCCATAGCCATGAAGGAATAAATGCCAGCAACGTGCCCAAAGCAATGATCAAGAGGTAGTATTATTAATGTCCTGTAATGCTGTGGGATATCCATTAAGGTTAATGCTTGCTCAACATTCGCTGTGTAATTTCGATGCGATAAGATAATTCCTTTTGGATCTGCTGTTGTACCAGATGTATAACTGATATTTGCATAATCATTAGGTTTAACCGCTTTATAGGCTTCAATTAGCTTTTCCTTGTTAGTTTTTAGGTACTCGTCACCTAGTTTGTAAAGATCTTCAATTAATAAATCGGTTTCATTTACCTTCTCCTTTCTATCGAGGTAAATAACCCGTTTGACCAATGGGAGTTTTTCTCTGATTGACTCAATTTTAGGAGATTGATTACCTGATACAACAATAATAGATGTTTCTGAATGTTCTAATCTGAATTGCAAGTCAGGACCTTCGAGTTTTATTGAAAGAGGAATGTTAACTGCTCCAGTATAAAGTATAGCTAATTCGCTTAGCACCCATAATTTTCGACCTTCAGAAAGCAGAGCAATTCTATCATCCTTTTTAACACCAAGGCTTAAAAAACCTGCAGCAAGACGATATACTTCGTCTTTGGTTTCTTTGAAACTGATTGATTTGAATTCGTTTTCTTCTTTTTCCCATATATAAGGGTTATTGGGGAACCGATTTACGCTTTCCTCGAATAAATCAATGATGGTCTTCATATCAAAATGGTTAAGTGTTTTCAAAAAAAACAAGAAAAATCAAATCTAGTAAATTACACTGAAAAAACAATTCTTATGGTAAACAGGTGACCTTTGAATTATACATTTGTAATATAAAAATAGACGTGAATGAATACAGAGAATTTATATCAAAATTGTAAATGTTGTCCCCATAATTGTAATGTTAATAGAACTATCGGTGAAGTTGGTATATGTAAAACCAATGATAACCCTTTAGTTGCAAGCGTTTTTTTGCATAAAGGAGAGGAGCCTGTGATTTCAGGAGAAAAGGGTATCTGCAATGTGTTTTTTGCTCATTGTAATTTGCAGTGTATTTATTGTCAGAATTATCAAATAAGTAAGAACTTATCTAATGATAAGAAATGGAAGAAAAGTATTGGAGAAGTTGTCGATGAGATTGTTTCAATTCTTAACATAGGTGTTAAACTGTTAGGATTCGTTTCGCCTTCGCACCAGATAAAGCAAATGCTTGAAATTATTGATGAATTGCAACGAAGGGGTTTTAAGCCAGTAATTGTTTACAACTCTAATGGATATGATAGTGTAGAAACGCTTAAGATGCTCGACGGAATTGTTGATGTTTACTTACCCGATTTTAAGTATAATAGCAACAAGTTAGCCTATGAATACTCAGGCGTCAATGATTATTTCGAAGTTGCTACATCTGCTTTATTGGAGATGTATCGACAGAAAGGATCAACAATACTTTTAGATGATGATGGATTAATTGAATTTCAATTAATCCATCATCATCTAA
>DQHR01000072.1 GCA_003531155.1 Bacteroidales bacterium
TTAATTGAATTTTGGTTATAAAAAAGAATATCGTCAACAAGTTCCGACAATTATTTATAATAGCCAAATCTTTTGATAAAAAGATTCAAGAAATGTTGGGTTAAAGTAAAGGGAATAAGTTTAGTGGAAGAAATAGATTCCATCCCCCTTTCGAAGGATGGAATCCATTAAAATGCTTAGTGTTTTACAATTAGTTTTTCTGTAATTACTTCGTCTCCAATTTTAGCCCGAACAATGTAAACGCCGTCTTTCCAACTGGCGGTGTTTACATTGGTTTGTGCGGCTTTAAGTTTGGTTTTCTTTTCTTTCAGGCTTTGCATCGAGTCGTAAATCTCATAATCCCACTCAGTTAATAAAGCAAGAACTTCTTTATTGTCGTTAACCAGTTCAACGGTAGTTTCTCCAGTTGCAGGGTTGGGCGAAATTGCCATGCTATAACCACTGATTACATTCACCATTTTCATTGCATAGCTACTCCATCCGCAGGCGTTATGTGCTTTTGCTACCATTTGATACCAACCTGGTTGGGTAAACATGATGCTGGCATAATGCCCATATGATGTTATTGTTACTCCAGTCGATGGACTTGTTGCCCAAGAGTAAGAATCGGGCAAGCTACTAAAACTTGAGAGTTCGGCATAGTAAGTTGCCGGTTGATAAACACCAATGGGTGAAGTGCCTGTAATGCTATTAACTGTTGGAATCCCTACCCAAAAAGTTTTTGCCGCAACGGTGTATTGACCTGCGCCTGTATTAATCACCGCCTGCACCCAACCTTGACCCTGCGAGCTACCAGATACCAATACAGGGTTACTGGTATTGCCGTTTGGGAAAGTAACGTTGCCCCCATTCCAATGGTGCAATGAATATCCGGGAGCAAGGTTTGTAATCGAAAAAGAGGATGTAGACCCTATACATAGCAAATCAGTACCTCCTGAATATTGTGGCATGGGCTGACGGACAGAATTAAGTGTTGTGCAATTGGTGCTCCGGCCGGTTGTAGCCAGTTACTTAGGCGGGTAGTATTAGTGCTGTCTCCTGTCCAAGAGCGATAAAAGCAACCAAACCAGTCCGGTGAATTTGGTTGATTACAACTTGAACTACCTCCATGCAATTGACCAACCACTCTTTTATTTTGATCAAACAATGGTGCCCCCGATGATGCAGTTTCTGTTACACCATTATCCCACCTATAAACTCTCCAATGAGAAGTTCCCGAACTTTGTTCATAACTTGTTTCTGTCAGACTATTATCTTCAAAGGATATTTTAGCTACGTCTCCGGATGGATGGTGAATGCAAGTGCCATTAGTTGGAATATTTCCAGATCGGTCCCAACCAAGCCAAACCTTATACCCTACGGAATAAATATCATTAATAATATCAGCTTCCAGTTCAACGAGGGCAAAATCAGTATTAACCGATGCTGATCTAAATTCGTTGCCATTATATGTTATAACATTCGCAAAGGTGCTGCCTCCGCATGTCGCATGTCTGAACCGAAAACGAACCAGCCAATTCTCTGCTTGATTAATTTCAACATCTTGTAAAATACTATCCTGTTCAAAGAATTCATGAAATGGTGCACCGATATCAATACAGTGAAAAGCAGTTAAAACATACGGTTTGTAATCCTGTGCAGTGTTGTTTAATAATGCCCCTGAGCATATTTCATCACCACTTGACAAAAGTATTTGAACTACTCCGTCTGATTCATCATTCCATGCTTGATAACAAGCAACATCTTCTGTGCAACCTCCTGATTCACCATAGCCTGTTTTGTTACTTGAAAATAGATTTTTGTATCCATGAATCACCTTATTGATAGTTAGTTCTGGTTTTTTGTTTTGATTTATTGGTACCGACAATTGGATTATGGCTGATTCACCTTGTACTATATCACTAAGAAATATTTTTCCTGATCGATTTTGATCTTTAGATACAGGTCCATATACCATTGTGCCATCTTCATTATAAATAAACAGTTCAGCTCCTTCTGGAAGGGATAGTACAGAGAAAATAAAATTTAAGGAATATGCTAAAGGTGAAATAATCTTAAGGCTCCAAACTTCTGTTGAATCCATTTTTTGCCACTTACCATCCTCTAACGTTAGATCAACGTCAATAGCCTTACCAAACCGGAAAGGTAAATCTGAATTTTTAGTCGCTGCATCTTCTGTAAGAAGTGGGCCAAGATCAAATATAGGTATCTTTTTTACTGGAGAATTTTGGCTGATGATTTTGAAGTTTGGATGTTTATCAAAAGCTTTGCCTTTTTCAAACATTTGGGTCGGTACTTGGGCGAATAAGGTGATTATTCCTCCAAAAAATAAGATTATTGATACAATAATTTTCATAATTGATTATTTTATTTCAAAGTTTATCCTGAAAGTTAACTTACCTGTTTCAATTTCCGGCTCTTTATTTGGACTACCAAATGTGAAATTATAAGAAACTTGTGTGTAATATTTTCCTTTTTCTAAAAATGGTTGTTCTAAGCCTTCAAAAAATCCATACATCATTTGAAATTCAATTCTCTCTTCATGCCATGGAACAATAAAACCAGCATAACCCTCAGCTAAAATCCATCTGGCTTCTTTGGTTGAACTAAAACTGAGAAATTTAAATGGCTTGCCATAATCTTTTAGGGTTGACCTAACAGAAAAAAAATCATTTNNCATTAAAAACCGTTGCAGGGTCACCTTGCTCGTTCAATAAACAGAATTTGAACTCGATGCCATCCACTTCCTTTTGGATTACTGCAGTTTCACTATCAGGGGATATTTCCCAAAGTAGTTCTTCCTCGTCTTTTTCGCACCCTGCCCCCATTAAGCTAAAGAGCAGGAAAATAAAACTGATTTTTAAAAGTGTAGTTTTCATGATTTTTTTGAATTAATTGTTATAAAACGGGATAAACAAATTTACCTTTTGGCAGGTAGATGGATTTGAGGGGTGGAGCTCGTTCCATGTTTTTGGTTTTTAGGGTGATTGCTTATTAAAGAAACATATACTATTGATTCCAAAAACCGCTAAAAGGTTGCCTCAGTCAACACATGTTTGTCAACATAAAACAGGCTGCAACAATAATAAAAGAAAAAAATCCGTCTCCATTCGAAGGATGGAATCCAATAATGAGAAATGTTATCTTTTAAACCGCAAAAACAGCGACGAGCCTTCGTCCGAAATATTTCCTTAAATTTGCCGGAAAGTATAATATTCCATGACAGGACTAAACTACAATCCATCCATCCGAACACTTTCATTTATTTTTGACAACAAAACAGATCACATCCTTTTTCTGCAAATAGCCGAAGATGGCCCTTTGAAACGGAAACATTCAGGCATAAAAGGCAGTGTTGGAATTCTGGAAGACACGAATGCAGCCGCCATCCGTAACATTCAGGAGTCAAGCGGTCTGGTAGTTTCTGAAGCTGTTTTGCGCGGGGTGGTAAAAACCATTCAGGCTTCGACAGGCTCAGCCACCCAAGCTTCGACAGGCTCAGCCACCGTTT
>DQHR01000156.1 GCA_003531155.1 Bacteroidales bacterium
ATCATTACGGAATTGCCGGTTACCACGCCATGATGGCCCTTGAACATGACATGATAGGCATTTCAATGACTAATGCCAGTCCCCTGGTTGCCCCAACGTTTTCAAAAAGCCGATTCCTTGGAACAAATCCGATAGCTGNNATGGTAGATATATTTTCAGCTGTCCTTTCCGGTGCGAATTATGGTCCTTGGGTTCCACCATTCGTTAGTTTTCTGGAACCACCTTCCAATCAGGTAGGAAATGGCATTGGACATTTTTTAGGGGCAATCCGAATAGATGCATTCCGTCCGGCAATTGAGTTTAAAGAAAATATGGATAATTGGATACAAACCTTCAGAAACGCGGAACCTTCAATCGGTCAGAAACAAGTGCTAATTCCTGGCGATCCAGAACGAGAATTGACTGTTGAACGTCTCAAAAATGGAATACCTTTGCACGAACAGGTAGTTGCCGATCTAAAAAAAACAGGTGAAGGTTTCGGCCTGAATTTCGATGATATAACTAAGGATAAAAAGTAAAAGAAAGTTTACCCCTGCATGTACGAAGCAATTGTTATTACTCCAGTTAAAGACTCGTTGAAAACAACAACTGAGACCATACATTCCATACTGAAATCAGACGGGAAATTTTATTATTGCGTTTACAACGATTTTAGTAGCGAAGAAAATACCGCAGAACTCAAATCAATGAGTAAGGAGTATCAATTTGAATTAGTTAATTTATCTGAAATAACGAGTACTCCATCACCCAACTATCGGTTGGTGCTTCAATTGGCTCAAAAAAAGGCTATTTCGCTTGGATTACCATTAATTATAGTCGAATCGGATGTGGAAGTTAAACCCAATACCTTAACTGAATTAGTTCAACAATCAAAAAAGCGGATGCAATGTGGAATGGTTGCTGCAATTACTAAAGACATAGATGGTACAATCAATTTTCCTTATCTGAACTTTAAAAAAACNNTGAACTATCGTCTGGCAAGCATTGGTATGACGTTTCTATTTCCAGAAAATCAATTGCATTAGGATTGAATAATTATCTTCTCATTTCAACGGGTGTATTACACAAACCTCACAGTAGCCGTCCTTGGAAACAATTAAAGTACACCAATCCAATCAAATATTATTACCTAAAACTTATTAAACGATTGGACAGAATCTAAAAATAGCCAGGCCAAACCAAAACAATCCTATTCAAAAACAAATCCCTGGTCAATAAGCATCTTTAAGAGCTTTCCGGAAAAGTATTGGTTATCGGCACTTTTATACCGTACTTCAGCATAAACCTGAGCAAGGTTCTCTTTGCTATTCTCCTCAATAAACTGCTTTGATGATTCTAAATTCTCCTTTTCTGAATAAACATTACAAATACGCTCATCAGAATAATCATCATATTCCTCAAAATGAACGACAGATTTAAGAGGCAAACGATCAGTTTTATCAGGAACCTGATCAGGAAAACCCATAGTTATGCAAGTTATTGGAATTACTCCGGAAGGCAGATTTAAAATTTTACTGATCTCAGGGGCATTATAAAGTACTGTTCCAAGATAACAAATGCCAAGTCCATTATTCTCGGCAGCAACACAGATATTCTGTGAAAGTACAGATGCATCAACAGTGCCCGTTAAAAGCCAAAGCAAGTTAGAAAAATCAGTTTTGGTATTATTTAGAGAGCACCATTTAGAAAACCGGTTAATATCAAAACAAATAGTCAGAATTAAAGGGGCATTCTTAACCATTGGCTGGTTAAAGTGAAACGGGGCAAGTAATTCTTTCTTATTTGAATCGCGGGTAACAATGATGCTGTATAATTGCATATTGCCGGTATTCGAAGCGCTGATCCCACATTCCAGAATTTCGTTCAAAATATCATCGTCAATATCCTTTGCCAGATATTTTCGAATAGATCGATGACTTAATAGCAATTCCATAACCATAAAAAACACTTCTAAAACTAAAAACAAACTGATATAAAATAAAAAAGGGAAGCCCGCAAGCTTCCNNGCTTCCCTTTTCAAATCAATCAATTCGGTATTACCTTTTAACAATCTTAGCAGTTTTAACAATTACATCATCTGAATTATACAGAGACATAAAGTAAATACCACTGCGCAGTTCGTTTAATTGAATACGTTCGGTTGGGTTAACAATTTCTTTAACCATCTGTCCAGCGATGTTTGTAACAACGATTTTAGAAAGTTCAGAAACATTAGCAACGTTCACATAATCAACAAATGGGTTTGGATAAACCTTAAACTCGAGAGAACCATCTTTTGGATCGCGAATAATAGTTGCAAAATCAGGACCAGTTTTGAAAGTCCAGGCAGCAACATCACTCACACCATCAAATGCATTACCAGCTTTATCTTTAAGTGCAGTGCCATCAACCAATACATAGTATCTTGTGTCTTTATCAAGACCTGATTGGGTTGCAGCATAGCTTACAGTAACATCTTTACCGTTGATCATAGCAGCAGTAAGAGGAATAGTCAATACCGGAGTAACAGTATTCACCTTGTACACAGTTAATGCACCATCGCCAAGAACTACATCTTCGCTGAAGGTCATCTTAAATGTAGGATGATTATCAGTAGTTGTCTCATCAAATGGAGTCCAGGTAACCAATGCAGGAGCTGTGAAATCACCAGTTGTATAAGTCAACGTCATGCCAGCAAATTTATTGGTATTTGGCGAGATGTCTTTAATAGCATCAGTCAATACAATAGTTACTTCTTGTTGCTGCAGAGCAGAAATAGTCAATGTATAAGTATCAGTTGTACCTTCAACATCAGTTAAAGTACC
>DQHR01000076.1:0-5431 GCA_003531155.1 Bacteroidales bacterium
GGCACCTGTTGTTATTCCGAGCCCAAACAGAGCGTGAGGGGTAACAATTAACAGAACAATTGGAAAAAAAAGAATAAAATAAAGTTCATCAAGAAAAGAGGTAATCATAACCACTGCAGAACTCCGACCTACAGATAGTCCTTCTTTGTTTATATATAACGTTGCAATCGCTGTTCCACCAACTGCCGAAGGAGTTATGGCAGATGTAAACTCCCAAAGCATTATTACTCGAAATGATTGTCTAAAACTAAACATGCTATCGGTTAAGACTCTAAGTCTTAGCATATACCCAAAATCGCGCAAAGCCATAAAGCAAAAAGCAATGAATAGCCAAAAAACTCTNNAAAGCAATGAATAGCCAAAAAACCGACCACCAAGTAAATGTAATTACGTCGAATGCGTTTGGGTTAAATTTTCGATAAAAAAGAAATGCAACAACACCAAGACCAATAATGATAGGGTAAAATGCACTTCTGAGTTTTATCCTTGTTAAAGGATTTTCGCCAATTGGTTTTTTTTGTTTGTGCATTTTATATTTGGTTGAGTAACAAAAGTAGGAATAAAATGTTACTCAATCGTTAAATTAAGTTTAAACTATATAATAGTTTAATGGTCATTAATTGGAACAAAAATATTTAGATACTTTTGTTTGCTGAAAATTTGATTCATACATTTTTTAATGCTTAAGGATAAGATAGTAAAGGCTCACCTTTCCATTATTGGAGCCAACCTTTTTTTCGGAGTTAATTACGCGATCGCAAAAGGAATAATGCCAAATTTTTTAAAACCAAATGGTTTTACTTTAATGCGCATTATAACCGCATTTGCGCTGTTTTACTTTATTTCTCTATTTACTAAATGGGAGAAAATTCAACGAAAAGATTATCCAAGGTTTATTGCCGCTGGATTTTTGGGCGTTGCCTTTAACCAATTTATTTTTTTAAATGGATTAAACTTTACATCGCCTATCGATTCAGCAATTATTGTAACCATTAACCCAATACTTGTAATGATTATTGCCTCAATGGCAATTGGCGAACGCATTACATTTATGAAGATTTTTGGAATGGTTGTTGGCGCATCTGGAGCCCTATTAATCATCTTAAATAGAGGAGTTATCAGTTTTAGCTCCGAGCATCTCTTAGGTAACCTGATGATTTTTATGAGCACCTTTGCCTATGCTGGCTATCTTGTTGTGGCAAAGCCACTGATGCAGCGTTACGATCCATTAACCGTAATGAGAGGTGCTTTTTTTGTAGGATTGATGTTTATTGCCCCATTAGGATTTAGAGATTTGATTAATACTAGTTGGTCAGCCATCCCCGCTTCGATTTGGGGTTCGATTTTTTTTGTTTTGCTTGGGGCAACATTCATTGCTTACATGCTAATGAGTTGGGGGCTTAAACAGGTTAAAGCTACCACGGTAAGCATTTATAACTACACTCAACCCGTTATCGCTTCAATTGTGGCCGTGATTATTGGGCAAGATGTTATTGATACTCCCAAAATTATTGCTACTGTAATGGTGTTCTTGGGAGTTTACTTTGTAAGCAGGCCTTCAATTAATGCAAAGTTTTTAAAAATGAATAGGAATTGATGTTGTAGAACTTGGTTTTATAACATCAAGATTTATTGTCTGAATATTTGTTCAGATTCTACCTTTGCAGCACAAAAAAAAGCTTATGAATACTAATGAATATCCTACCCACAGGTTGGTGAAGAGTGAGGATCTTAATCATCATGGAACCTTATATGCAGGGCGTAGTGCAGAGTGGTTTGTTGAGTCGGGATTTGTTGCTGCTTCGTCAATACTTAACCCCAAAAACATTATCTGTCTCAAAATACACGGAATGCAATTTCGTACTCCTGTTAAACCGGGCGAGTGTATTTGTTATACAAGTAAAACTGTGTATGCTGGGAAAAGCAGCTTAGCCGTTTATGTTAAGGTTGCACGAGTAAGTAACCTTGAAAGTATTATAGTTGATGGATTTATAACCTTTGTTCATGTTGATGAGCATACAAAGGCTTGTCCACATGGAATTGTAATAAAACCTGAAACAGAAGAGGAAAAATTGTTTTACAAAAGAGCATCAGAACTAGGTCGATAGCATTTTACAAATAAAAAGAAGCAGAAAGAAAAAAGTCTTTCTGCTTCATTGCTTTATCTACCGCAGGAACAATGACCCGAGCCACAAGATGATACAGCCTCTTCTTTATGGCTCATTTGATGTTTATACTCTTCACACTCTTCACCATTACATGGACACTGAGCAGTGTACTTGCTGCAAGGGCCATAAACAGGATCGTTCCAATCAAACCTTACGCCAGCGGCTTCAAATTTTTTGTTACAGGTTTTACAAAGAAATGTCTTCATGAGAGTTATTGATTTTGTTGTTTTTTACGAAACAAATAAAAGAGAAGAAAGTTTATTTTAGATGGAATATTGAGGTAATGATTCTTCCTATATCCCATTTCCCTGTTTTAAATTCGCTGGAATGATTTGGGTTAACGATAGCTCAATGTTGCTTTAATTGCTCAAACTTTAACATACATATTGAATAACACATCAAAAGCAGTCGAACTATTGAAATCTTTTACTACTTTGCACCAGATCAGCTATTTTATCAATATTGAAAATTTATGGTAAAAATAATTGGCGAGAATAACTCAATCATGAACCAGTTCATTGCTGAACTCCGCGACGTTAAGGTTCAAAATGATTTTATGCGATTTCGAAGAAACCTCGAGCGCATTGGCGAGATATTTTCATACGAACTTAGCAAAGAGCTTCACTATGAGAGTCAACAGGTTCAAACTCCACTTGGCTTTGCAGATGTGAATCTTCCTAGTGATAAGTTGGTGCTTGCTACAATTCTAAGGGCTGGATTGCCTCTCCATCAAGGCATGCTAAGTTTTTTTGATAAAGCAGAGAATGCTTTCATTTCGGCGTATCGTAAGTATAGTAAGGATGGTAGTTTTCGTATACAGTTTGAACATCTATCCTGTCCACGTATCGATGATAAGGTACTGGTGATAATCGATCCAATGCTTGCTACAGGCGCATCTATGCTGTTAGCGTATAAAGCGCTTTTGGAAAAAGGAACTCCAAAACACACTCACATCGTATCAGTTATTGCTTCAAAAGAAGGAGTGGATTACATAAAACGCAATTTATCTCAGAAAAGCGTTACACTTTGGCTTGGAGCTGTTGATGATGAACTGACAGTAAAATCCTACATCGTACCAGGATTAGGCGATGCAGGCGATTTAGCTTATGGAGGGAAAGAGTAACCTACTGAGCTACTTCAACAGATTGGTATTTCCAAACCTTTGTTTTATCATCACAAGAGGCAAGCAATTCTCTAACTGTAACCGAGAAAAGAGGGTGTATAAAATCAGGAGCCACTTCAGATAAAGGAGTAAGAACAAACATTCGCTTATGTAAGAAGCGATGTGGTATTACCAAACTAGGTGAAAGCATTATCTGCTGGTCGTAAAATAGAATATCTATATCAGCTGTGCGAGCAGAAAAGCCATTGCCATTCCGTTCTCTTCCTAAGACACCTTCAATAAAAGATATTTCAAGGAGAATAGCTGCCGGGCTTAACTGAGTATCTACAATAATTACTTGGTTTAGAAAATTGTGGCCATTATCAAAGCCCCATGGTTCCGATTCGTATAGCGAAGAATATCGAAGAATGTAACCAACTCGTTCAGAAATCAAGCACTTTGTTCTATCTATATATTGCTCTCTATCACCCAGATTTCCCCCAATTACAAAGTATACTTTAGCCATCTGTTATTAATTTAAAGAATAAAACTTGTTAACTCATTACTTTAAAAAAGAATTTCAAACATAACCATTTAACGGATTTTTTATACTTTTAGTTCATTAAAAATTTGAACATATTTAAATACTTTTCAACGGAAAAATGTTTATGAGGTAAAATAAACGATAAGCAACGATTCTAGATATGGGCATTCTATATAAGCGAGTTCTAAAATAATCAGTACAAATAAAATTAAAGTTTAAAATAATAAGTCACTTAAAAATAACACACATGAAATCATTCTTCAAGTATTTACTAGCATCTATTCTGGGCTTCTTTATCGCATCATTCCTGTGTTTTTTGATCTTAATGGGAATAATTGGGGCGATGGTATCTTCATCCGATAAGTTGGTTGAGGTAAAAGACAACTCAATTCTATACATCAACCTCAATAAGGAGATTGTGGATAGAGCTTCAAATAATCCATTTAGTGGATTAGACTATATGAGTTTACAGCCAAAATCAACCATCGGGCTTAACGATATCCTTAAGGCTATTGGAAATGCCAAAGATGATTCAAAGATTAAGGGTATTTTTATGGAAGTTGATGCGGTTAACGCTGGTGCAGCAACTGTTAATGAGATTCGAAATGCTCTTATAGATTTCAAACAATCAGGTAAGTTCATTATTAGCTACAACGATGTTTATAGCCAAAAAGCATATTTTTTGGCATCTGTTGCCGATAAAATCTACTTAAACCCCGAAGGGGCTGTTGATTGGATTGGCTTACGTGCAGAGGTGATGTATTATAAAAATATTCTAGCCAAACTTGGCATTGAACCTCAGATTATCCGTCATGGTAAGTTTAAGAGCGCTGTTGAACCTTATATGCTCGATAAGATGAGTTCTGAGAATCGTGAGCAGATATCAACTTTCATTGGATCAATTTGGAATCATTGGGTTAGTGAAATCTCAAAATCTAGAAATATTCCTGTTTCGGAGCTTAATCGCTTTGCTAATGAAATGATGATTCGCAATGGGAAAACAACCTTGGAAAATAAGTTGGTTGATAGTTTAATATATAAAGATCAAGTAATTGATATTCTGAAAAATAAACTAAATATCTCTGATAAAAAAGATATTCCTTCCGTTTCGCTCGACGACTACGCAAAATTACCAACCCCATTAAAGGGTAAAGGGTTATCGAAGAATAAAATTGCTGTTATTTATGCAAGCGGTGAGATTAATATGGGTAATGCTACTGATGGTGCAATTGGCTCAAATGGTATTTCAAGAGTAATTCGTGAGGCACGTCGCGACAGTTCTATTAAGGCAATAGTTTTGAGGGTTAACTCTCCTGGCGGTAGTGCTTTAGCTTCGGAGGTTATTTGGCGCGAGATGGTTTTAGCAAGACAAGTTAAGCCTGTTATTGTATCGATGGGAGATGTGGCTGCTTCAGGCGGGTATTATATTTCTGCTCCTGCCGATAAGATATACGCAAGTCCTGAAACGTTAACGGGCTCATTAGGAGTAATTATGCAAGGAGTCAATTATGCAGGATTAGCAGAAAAATACGGTGTGGAATTTGTAACGATCAAAAGTGGTGAATTTAAGGACATTATGAGTCCTTCGAGAGAGATGACGGAAGAGGAAAAAAATAT
>DQHR01000076.1:5527-5846 GCA_003531155.1 Bacteroidales bacterium
TATGATGGAAGGCAAGCGAAAGAAATTGGTTTAATTGATGATTTTGGATATTTTGAAGATGTTACAGAAGCTATGAAGAAAAATGAAAAATTAGCTGGAGCGCAGGTAGTGAGCTATAGTGAGAACTTTGGCTTTGGTTCATTATTCAGTATGGCAGCTAATAAAATGGTTGGGAAAGATATAGAGATGACTGGTCTAATGAAGCTATTGTCACAGCCAAATTCTCCAAGACTGATGTATATGTATGCGGAATAAGGAGGGTGACAATATGGATAACAATCAATTAGATAAGGAACGAATGGAATGGGAGGAACAACCA
>DQHR01000179.1 GCA_003531155.1 Bacteroidales bacterium
AAACATTCAAACATCAAAAGGACAAATACACATTCGACTTTTGATTGGAACAATGAAACATTAGAAATAGACACTTTGATTACTGACAACTATAAAAATACCGAGAATGTAAGAAATTTTTTCCAACACACGATTGGAGACTATTTCAAATTCAATGTTGCTTTTATGAATTGGATGAAAGCCAATCAAGGTAAAACGCTTGGTGACGCCATTGATAAATGGACTGCCATAGCTGAACTTAAAAAGGATAAGAACTATAAAACAGAAATAGCTCCACAATTTGAATATAATACTTATATAAGAAATTTTATACATGCTAATCCTCATTTATCATCAAAAGATGCAATGAAAAGTTGGAAGATAAAGAGAGAGAAACCTGGTGTGAAAAGGTACGAGAAAGAAGACTTGTTCTTTTTAGAAATAAAGACAAAATAAAAAAACAGACTACAAACATCAGCTTATTTTTAATGAGAGGTTCTGATGATATTAAATGTCGTTAAATTACTAAATTATAAAGAAGTGCGGAGTCGGTACAATAAACACTGATAAAAATTATGAAAAAACAATTACTCTTTACCTTGACAATTATCGTTGCAATAACAGTACGATTAAGTGCACAAATTCCAAATGGCGGATTTGAGAATTGGGAAACAGTTAGCGGTTATTTTGGCAGTTGTGAAAACCCAACGGGCTGGGTTTCTTCAAATATTTACTCAGCAGGCTCATTTTATGCTATAACAAAATCAACCGACCATTATCCCGACTCGATAGGTTCCTATTCCATAAAAATTGAGAATAATACTACTCTTTCAAATAGTACTAATCCTGTGCAAAGTTATTCGGGAAGAGGATTTGTTAGTACCGGAATGCCACCACCAATCCCAAACTTTGCAATATCGGGACACCCAACAAGTGTAACAGGCTATTATAAATATGCTCCACTAAATGGCGACGTGATCCTTATCTATATAACATTATTTAAAAACGGAACGGCTGTTTCTACTGGAGAACTTGAATCAGGAAATGCTGTTCCGAATTGGGCACCTTTTACTATTACCCTTTCTCAGTACACAACTGCCGATAGTGCAAGTATTTTGCTTGCCGCTTATCGTTCGGCTGATTTAACTATTTTACCTTTGGGCAATTCTGTATTGTATGTTGATAATATTGATTTTGGGGCATTCATAACTCCTTCAACAAATGCAGTAAGTTTAGATACGAGTGCACATATAGCTGTTATATCAAATACTACTTGGACAGCAGTTTCAGATCAATCATGGTTACTGGTTAGTCCGGATACTGCTACAAAAGGAAATGACACAATTTCATTTACAGCAACAGCCAATTCCACTATTACAGCACGCACGGCTACGGTAACCGTTTCGGCAACGGGAGTTACTTCGCAAACAATAACGGTAACACAAGCAGCAGGAACAGGCTTTGTAACAGTTGGTGAAGATGATTTTGTTATTTATCCAAACCCTGCAACTTCAATCTTTAGTATTAACACCCAAAGTTTGACAACGGTGCAGATTTACACGCTAAGCGGAACGTTGGTTTTAAGCAAATTGGTGAATAGCGAAGAATGTATTCCAACCAACAACTTAACGAAAGGTATGTATGTTGTAAAAATCATAACTGATAATGCAGTAATGACAAAAACTTTGATAGTCGAATAATTTTAGTTTGTAAATGCGCTGTCATAAAAAACACATTAAACTGGTAATCTGATAGAATTAAAAGTGGAGTCCAGAAACCACTAAAAAAACAGCCTGCCCGCCAAGGTTATGGGACGGGGGCGATACCGAAAAGCCAAATGAGTAGGAAANNCGAGCTCAAATCACCATAAACAGAAGTGATTTAGGTAATTTAGTTGGAAAACAAGTCATTCGGGCAAACGATTCTACTAATCTGAATTTACTGTCACTAGGTAGTGCTGGTGCAAATCAAAACTGGGATTTAACTGGAATTGGTAACGACTATATGGATAGCATGTCGTTTATTAACCCTACGGGAATATCCTTCACGAACAATTTCCCAACAGCCACTCTTGCAGTGAACCAACAGGGGATGATTGTTTACCTTTATGATAATAACTCTGTTTTGGATATATTAGGTGTTCGCGGAGTATTTATGGCTCCCGATACATTAATTGGTCCATTTACTCCGCCTCA
This sequence comes from Bacteroidales bacterium, assembly GCA_003531155.1. Lineage (GTDB taxonomy): Bacteria > Bacteroidota > Bacteroidia > Bacteroidales > Tenuifilaceae > UBA8529. The sequence continues at coordinate 2,175 of DQHR01000179.1, forward strand.
AAAACAAATGACATTCCCTTTTACTTATAACACTACTTTTTCAGGACAGACAAAACGAGTAGTTCAATTTCCATACAGCAGTATTCCTATGGTTGATTCTATAAAATTAATCGGACACATATCCTATACAAGTTTAATAGATGGATGGGGTAATGTAACCACTCCTTCAGGAACATTTCCCTCCTTACGTCGTAAATATACCTCGTACGAAACCGATAGCATGTTTGTTCACACACCGTGGATGGGTTGGCAGTCTTNNATTGAATATTCTTGGTCGAGCCAGCACATTCCCTTTATTGCCGACATAGTAACCGACTGGAATGGAAGTATTAAAAGTGCAAATTATTTGGTATCAACAACTATGGGCTTCATAACTCCTTCAACGAATACAGTAACTATTGATATGAGTGCAAATATATCTGTTGCATCCAATGTTACTTGGACTGCAACGTCAAATGAACCTTGGTTAACGGTAAGTCCTGATACGGCAACTCAAGATACAGCAACGCTTACATTTACAGCAACAGCCAATACTACTAATACAACTCGCACGGCAACGATAACCATTTCGGCAGGGGGAGTTAGTTCGCAAACCATAACGATAACACAAGCAGCATGGGCTGGAACAGGCTTTGCGACAGTTAGTAAAGCTGATTTTGTTATATACCCAAACCCTGCAACTTCAAGCTTTAGCATCAACACCCAAAGTTTGACAAAGGTGCAGATTTACAAGGAAAACGGAACGTTGGTTTTAAGCAAACAGGTGAACGGCAAAGAAAGTATTTCAACCAACAACCTAACGAAAGGTATGTATGTTGTGAAAATTATAACTGATAATGCAGTAACGACAAAAACTTTGATAGTTGAATAAATTTCGTTTGCGGTAGGGGTTGCATCGAAATAACCTAATCATTTTAGCCCAATAGAAACAAAATAATGAATTGGAAATGAGTATGTTAAGCGTACACAA
>DQHR01000041.1 GCA_003531155.1 Bacteroidales bacterium
GCATTCCGTAAATTGGACTAGCAGGATCGGTTTCGGCAGCAGGGTTAACAACATCGTTTGCACCAATTACGATTACCACATCGGTGTTACCCATCTCGTTGTTGGCATCCTCCATCTCAACCAGCTTTTCATAAGGAACATCGGCCTCGGCCAATAGAACGTTCATATGACCCGGCATACGACCAGCAACAGGGTGAATGCCATATTTTACTTCAACGCCTTTACTAGCTAAAAGAACATCTAGCTCATGGCAAAGATGTTGCGCTTGTGCAACAGCTAGCCCGTAACCTGGAATGATGTAAACTTTTTGTGAGTAGCTGAGCAGAATGGCTGAATCGCTAAGCGAGATCTCTTTTACTGTTTTATCACCAGTTGATGCTGCACCAGCAGCACTGCCTCCAAATGCCCCAATAATAACGTTTAGCAGCGAACGGTTCATTGCCTTACACATCAATATTGTAAGTATTGTGCCTGATGAACCCACAAGGATACCACCAGTTAGCATGGCCTGGTTGTTGTATAGGAAACCTCCCATCGCAGCGGCCACACCTGTAAACGAGTTTAGCAACGATATAACCACAGGCATATCGGCACCGCCAATTGGCATTACAAATGTTACCCCATAAATAAGCGCAGCAATAGCAAATAAATAGATTGCAAGATTGCTATCAGCCTCGGGTTTCATCAGTAGGATAAGCACAAGAGCAACGAATAAGCCTACTAAAAATGATAGGTTGATAAAACGTAGGATAGGGTGTTTAATATCGCCAATTCGGCCATCGAGTTTGCCAAAGGCAATCATACTACCTGCAAACGAAACGCCTCCAATCATTAGTCCGAGTAGAATTGCAATGGCTTCACCATTTAGCATGTGGGCAGCCCCTTGCACAGCAAGCATATTCTGCATTTTTGGGAACTCCATCATCGAAATTAATGCAGCACAGGCGCCACCCATCCCGTTGAATATCGAAACCATCTGTGGCATGGCAGTCATCTTCACTTTCTTTGAAGCGTACCAGCCAACAAATGTTCCAATTGCTAGTGCAGCAATAATCCAAGGGGTATTTCCTATAGATTCCCCCTCTTTCTTATGAAAGAGTATTGTGAATAGGATTGCTACTGTCATACCTGCAGCAGCCCAAAGGTTACCACTACGAGCGGTATCGGGGTGGCTTAGCTTTTTAAGTCCAAGAATAAATAGGATTGATGCACCTAAATAGGAAATCTCCAGAATGGAAATCTNNTTTTCTTTTTAAACATTTCGAGCATACGGTCGGTAACCACAAATCCCCCAACTACGTTGAGAGTTCCGAGTATTACGGCAAAAAATCCAAGGATTAGCGAAAGGGTATCGTGTGCATGCCCCATCACTATTATTGCTCCGATAATTACAACCCCGTGGATTGCATTGCTCCCCGACATAAGCGGGGTGTGCAGCACTGCAGGAACGTGCGATATTACCTCGATACCAAGAAAAATGGAGAGGATGATAATGAAAATCATCTCCTTATATTCGATGAAAAACTTTAGTACTTCTTCCATGGCAACTAGTTATTAATTAGTGATAACTGATTTAACTCTTTCGTGAACAATCTCCTTATTATGAGTAACCGCAGTACCCTTAACAATGTCATCGTCCCAGTTGAGGTTTAGATCACCCTCCTTTGTAATGATGAGTTTTAGGAAGTTGATAACGTTTTTGCCAAACATTTTGCTGGCATCCGATGGCATATCTACAGCAAGGAATGAGTTACCAATTACAGTAACGCCATTGTGAACAATGGTTTCGTTGTTTTTGGTTACCTCACAGTTACCACCTGTTGAGGCGGCAATATCAATAATTACCGAACCGGGTTTCATGGCTTCAACGGTTGTTTTTTTCAAAAGTAAAGGAGCATTTTTACCCGGAATTTGAGCGGTACAAATAACCACATCGGATTTTACGGCATGATCGTGAATGGCTTGCGCCTGACGTTGCTTGAACTCTTCTGATTGTTCTACTGCGTAACCACCAGCAGCTTTATCGTCAGTTGCCCCTTCAACTTCAATGAATTTTCCACCAATTCCAGTAACCTCTTCTTTAACGGCAGCACGAACATCAAACACCTCGACAACCGCACCAAGTTTGCGTGATGTAGCAATTGCTTGTAAGCCTGCTACTCCTGCGCCAAGGATAAGGACCTTTGCCGGGGTAATTGTTCCTGCAGCAGTCATAAACATTGGAAAGAATTTTGGTAGGCTGTTTGCTGCCGTTAACACTGCTTTATAACCGGCTACAGTTGCCATCGACGAAAGGATGTCCATTGCCTGAGCACGTGTTGTGCGTGGAATAACATCGAGGCTAAAGCTGGTGATGTTCTTTGCTGCGAGTTCTTTTACCAATCCACCGTTGAAGTATGGGTTAAGAACTGCAAGGAATACCTTACCTTCGGTAAATTGCCCCATCTCTTCGGTTGTTGGAGGGTTAACCTTTACCAGCACTTCGGATTGGCTTATAACGTTCGATTTTGAATCTACCTTAGCCCCTGCAGTAGTGTATTCGGCATCGGTAGCGAATGCAGTCATGCCTGCATCTTTCTCAACGAGAACCGTAACGCCCATTTTAACAAGCGCAGCAGCGCTTTCAGGGAGCATGGACACGCGGCGTTCGTCGTTTGATTCTTTTAATATTCCTAATACCATATCTTTTAGGTTAATGTGCAATAAGAACACGTAAAATTAAATTATGTTGAATGTTAATAATATACAGGTTGAAAAATGGATTAGTTGTTTTTGTAAAACACATATTTTAATATAGTTAGTAGTTCTTGTTTAATATTTGTTTTTACAAAGTATTAATTAATAATCACATAACCGTCACATGACGTAAATTACTGTTTAACAGTGGAATATGCATTATTTAAAGAGTTGTTTTATAAAAGCATCACATAAACTAATGCCAATAGGGGACATATTTTGCATAAGTTCTTGATTTGTTCTCAGGATCGAAATCTTTAATAAGCTTTGCATCTTTTGTGTCAGCAATAACTCTAGATGCAATCGAATAATTGTGCTCTTCTATTCCAAATCTTTCTCTTAAACTTTGATTTGTCATGTATTCTCCTGAAACACATTTTAAGCAAGCATGAAGATAGCACGCACGAATTTTATCTTGCTTATCCATGTTTTTGAACCCTTTGTGATTATATAAAATTACTCTTGTATAGTTATCACCTACAATAATTTCTGGAGCAGGGAGTTGGTTAAATTCACATTCAAAAACAACTTTATCTATACCACTACCCCTCTCCTCGCAAATATTTACTCTACGCATAAAACGAGCTAAAATCTCGTTACGACTTTCAGGATTATGGTCTACAAATCGAAGGGGATCTATTAATGGTTTGCCTGGATTTGTAATCTCAATTCTATTATCAAATACTTCAACCATTGGAGAACTTCCTTTTATACTAAAATCTTGATGAATAATAGCATTTGCAACAAGTTCTCTTAACGCTAAAATGGGATAAAGAGAAACCCTCTTTCTTAAAGCTTTATCAATAATTTCATTTGAAGGTAGTTGATCCTCAAGATATTTTACTAATCCCTCAAACCCAATTGCATAACCTTTCTTACCTAATTGTTCCTTTTTTGTTTTTATTCTATTGTTTCCATCATAGAAAATAACTCTTATTGCTTTTCTTGCAATAAAATCAAAAACCTCGATATCTTTAGCAAACAGGATTGCACCAATATTACGGATATTAAAACCTTTAGATGTTTTTGCAATTATTTTTTCTTGTATTAATCTCTCAATTATTGCATCTCTATTATCTGGGAGAGGAAGTTTTAAAAGTTCAAAGAAAGAGGGATAATCTATTAATGTTAACACATCGTCTTCATGAACATTTTCTTTTGCAATTTCATTTTCAAAAACTAGTTGTTTTTCTATTATCCAAATTTTTCTCTCTCTTTCAGGGAATTCATCGAGTTTCTTTTTATAACTGCCAATTCGTATAAAAAAATCCCCTCTAAAATTAACAGGAACATTTCGTGTTGCTTCGACTCTAAGTATTGCAAAATGCATTTGACCAAAATCGAATTCAAAGATATTAAGATCAATTCTTGGGTTTAGTTGAGTTGCAAGCCAATTCTCAAGTTCCTGATTTCCTTTTTTTTCTGTTAAAGGGCGAAATATGGTTCCAACGAATCGATGGGTAGTATCTTCGACACCATATACAAGATAACCATATTGTTGTTTATGATAACATGCACTATTGCTTAGGGCCGACAGGTATTCTCCAATTTCCTGAGGATTAGAATTATTAACTTTAAACTCAACCCATTCACATTCTTTGGGCAATGCTTGAAGGTCTTTGAGGAGTATTTCGAGTTCTTGTTGTTTCATATAATTTTTTCCAAACCAATTTAAAGAATATTAATGAGATAACAATTAGAGTTTTATCGTAAAAATAGTCCCTTCTCCCTCTTTTGAAACAAATGTCAACGTTCCTCCAAGTAAACGAACCAGCTGGCGTGAAAGGCTTAATCCAACGCCCGAACCCTCGTTTCGGGTTGTAAAGAATGGGACAAAAATTTTATCCTGAACATCAATAGGTATTCCTTTCCCATTATCTTGAATCTGAATAATAGGGTGAGCATTGTCGTCGGTTATGGAACTGATTGTAATCTTTTTATCACCTCTATTTTCGAGTGCATAAATTGCGTTGCTCACTAGGTTGATCAGAATCTGTTCCATCATCCCTTTATCGGCAGTAATCGAAAGGTTTTTAGTGCTTATTTTAGATATAAAAGTTATATTATTGCTTGCAATTTTATCGGCCATTAACAGTTCAATGGTTTTGAAAAGATCGCCAACCGCAAAGGTCGTAAATGTTGGCTTTGGGAGTAAAGTAAGGCTTCGAAACTTAGATACAAAATCCATCATTCCCTGACTTCGCTCTTCAATTATCCTAAGCCCTTCAACCGTGTCATCTACAACCTGCTTATTTAAGTTATTTACTGGTTTTGCCTCGCCATTCGGAAAGGTTAAGAATTCTTTAATAGTTGCTATTGTTGAATTGATAGGTCCTGCAGAATTCATTAGTTCGTGTGTGAGAACTCGAATCAGTTTCTGCCAACTCTCAAGTTCCTTTTCGTCTAGTTCATTTCGAATATTTTGGAACGATACTAATTTAATAGAGTTATCCTCAAATTTAATCCATGCAGTTCGTAACGAAAGTTGCTGAATGCTATTGTTTGTGTAAAGGGTTATGAGTTTTTGATTAATTGGTTCAAGTTCTTTTATAATAGTTGATAAACCGATTTGAGTATTTTCGAGCTCGTTAATGTTATGTAAATAGCGTTTCCCAAGAATTTCTTTCCCTGCTCGATTAAAAAGAGTTATTTCATCGTTGTCGTTAAATGATAATATTCCAATGTTTATGTGCTCAACGAGGATTTTAAAGTACTCATTTTGACGATGGTTCTGAATTTTAAGGTGCTGAAAATCGGAATTTATTTTTTCGAGTTGCTCGTAAAGACTTATGAATGGAGATTTTTTTTTCTTTCCTGTAAAAACTATACTTGAATCATTGCTCTGCATTGCAGCAAAGAACGATTCTAAATCTTTATTTAATCGGGTTATCTTTAGGATTAGAAGTACAATTTGCAAAGCAACAAGAAGTGCAAGATTGATAATAATTAGCCAATCGGGTTTCCAAATCATACAAGCAGCAATAGCCAAACAGCTAGCAAGTATGGCTAGGATTCGGATTATTATATTTATGTAGAAACTTTTAAGTAGCATTTTATAGATATTAGATTTCAGATCCTAGACATCAGACAATAAAAGCGGGCAACAAAGAATGATCAGCTTATAAACCATATTTCTCCATTTTTCGATAAAGCGTTTGTCGTCCAATTTTTAATTCTCGTGCCACATTCGATAGATTTCCCTTGTTCCTTTTAATTGAATTACCAATAAGAATCTTTTCAGCATCATCCAACGTCATTGGGCTGTTACCTAGTTCGTTAAAAGATAAATCGTCGTTTAAGAATAGTTCAGTTGGAGTTAAAACATCTTTATCGCTTAGTATAACGGCTCGTTCTATACAATGACTTAGTTCCCTAACATTACCTGGCCAAGGATAATCAGTTAATTTATTGATTGCCCTATCATTTATCGACAATACTGGTTTATCGTATTTATCAGCATATTTATTTAGAAAGTAATTGGCTAATTCAGCGATATCGTTTCCACGTTCCCTTAGCGGAGGGATATTTATCTGTATGGTGTTAATACGATACAGCAAATCTTCTCGAAATGCACCCTGTTTAACCATCTCCTGAAGGTTTTGGTTGGTGGCGCAAATCAGCCGAACATCAACAGCCGTTGCTTTATTTGATCCAATTGGGGTTATGGTTTTATTTTGGATAACTGAAAGCATTTTCGACTGCATGGTTGGCGATATATTTCCTATTTCATCGAGGAAAAGAGTTCCTTCAGATGCAGTTTGAAAGCGACCCTGCCGATCATCTTTTGCATCGGTAAAAGCACCTTTGGTGTAACCAAATAGTTCGCTTTCGAAAAGCGATTCGCTTAACGAACCAAGATCAACCCCAAGAAATATCTTATCGGAACGTTTGGAAAGCATATGAATATGTCGAGCCACCATCTCCTTCCCTGTTCCATTCTCGCCAAGTATTAAAATATTTGCATCCGTTCGTGCTACCTTTTCGATGGTTTTAAACATCTCAAGCATGGCTGGCGCTTTTCCAATAAAATCTTGATATTTAGTATTGGTATCTTCTATTAGTTGCTTGGTTTTTTGTTTCAAATCACTCACCTCTTTGCGCGATTGACTAAGTTCTATGCCATTTAGAATTGTTGCAAGTAACTTTTGGTTATCCCAAGGTTTAAGAATAAAATCATTTGCCCCTTCTTTCATCGCATTTACAGCAAGCTCTATGTCTCCATAAGCGGTAATGAGGATTACCACCATTTGGGGTTGAACTTTATGAATTTCTCTAAGCCAGAATATTCCCTCGTTGCCTGAGTTTACACCAGCACTAAAATTCATATCGAGCAACACCAAATCTATCTCTTCGCTTTTTAAAATCGAGAGAATTTGATTTGGGTTACTACATGTAATAACCTTATCAATCTTATGTTTAAGAAAAAGGTTGAGCGAGTTCAGAACGCTCTTATTGTCATCGACAATTAGTATTGTTCCCTTTTTAACCATATCGAAGTTCAAAAACTATTTTCAAATATATGGAGATTGATTTTAGAAGACAAAACAATTGTCTCGTTTCGAGACAATGCGTTGGATTGTTTTGGTTCAACTTACAGTTTATGTAACAAAAATATCCGACTCAAAAAACTAATATCTAGACATATATATATTTTGGAACACCAATTGAATGGTTGTGGAAAATAAATTCAATACATTATGTTATACACAAATTTAAAAATTTTAGTTAAGCAGTTACTTAGGAATAAAACCTATACTACCATTACGATATTGGGGTTTTCCATTTCGTTAATGTTTGTTATACTGCTTAGCATGTATATTCAACAGGAATTATCTGTAGATAATTTTCACTTAAAAAAGGATAGAATTTATAGACTTACAACCGGTGAATCATCGAGTTTTGCACCACCAATAGGGCAAAGACTTAAAGATAAATACCCAGAAATTGAATCGTTTACAAGACTTCATCATGGTGATGAAATTTTAACAGACTCTAAGAAGCAAAAATATCAGTTTAACTATCTTTTAGCCGATTCTTCGTTCTTTACCATGTTCTCTTTCTCGTTTGTTGAAGGAGATCCTAAAGAGGTTTTTAAGGTTAAAAACAGTATCGTTCTTTCAAAATCATTAGCGACAAAGGTATTTGGAAGCGTATCTCCAGTTGGACAGGAGGTGAATGTAGATCAGCATCGGTTTGTAGTTACTGGAGTAATTGAAGACTTTACGGAGAATACCCATATTACAAAGTGTGATGCGTTAATACCATTCGAAAAACTGGCTGAATTTTGGAACTACCCTGAATTACTAACGAACTATGATAATTGTTCATTCGCTTTATACTTTCTAATAAAAACCAATGCCGATATTAAATCGAAGGAACAGGAGATTTTAGAGGATTTTAAAAAGGATTTTTGGTTATACAAATGGGGAAATGCAAAGAAAGTGGAATTTGAACCATTAAAAGAGATCTATTTTGGACAAAAAGATGGCCATGGGGCGAGAGGGAATAGCATGAAGGTGATAATCATCTTTTCAACTATTGCAATTGTGATTCTTTTACTTGCAATTATCAATTATATAAACTTATCAGTTGCCCAATCGAGCTTACGAAGCAGGGAGGTTGCTGTTAAAAAATTACATGGAAGTACGAAAGGTCGATTATTTCTACAGTTTATTATCGAATCAATAGTAATATGTATTGTAGCATTTAATATAGCACTTATATTCACAAAATTTGCAGAGCCAATATTCAATGAGCTTTTCAACACCAATCTTAATCTCACTCAGAGATTAAATTTTACAACACTTATAGTATATCTAATAGGAATAGCAATGGTTGGTGTGATATCGGGGTTGATACCAGCTTTTGTCATAACACGGTTTAATGCTATTGAGATTGTTAAAGGAGCATTTAGGCGCAAGTCAAAAAGTGTTTTTAGCAGAGTGCTTATCTCTTTTCAGTATTGTACAGCAATAATTTTGATAATATGTACTTGGGTTATAGTTAAGCAGACCAACTTCATGAAAACCTATGACCTAGGCTTTAAAAAGGATAATATTGTTTTCATTGGTAATGATATTAAAAATGACCAGCGAGATGCCTTTAAAAACGAAGTATTAAAAATTGCAGGAATTGTGGATGTTGCTTATGCTGCTGGAAGCCCAATTGATGGAGGAAATAACAACACAATTCAAATCGACGGTAAAACATTCAGTTTTCAGGTATTTAAAGTTGATTCGTCATTTATTAATATGTTTGATTTAAAGATAACCCAAACGGGAGGTGCATTATCAAAGTTAAAGTTTTGCTTAAACCAAGCAGCGGTAAAGGCTTTAGGATGCGATAGCCTGCCAAAAACGTTTAAGTTTCCCAATGGAAACGAGGTACCTGTTTATGGTATAGTAAAGGATTTTCACTTTAGGGATTTGTATCAAAAGGTTGGACCTGCAATGATTATGGATTTACCAAAGAAAGATGGTGCGTGGTCGATATTTATAAAAATTTCCGGACTGAATAAGAAGAAAACCATAGAGGAAATTACAAAGGTACACAGTCAGTTTACAAGCGGTAATCCCATGGACTTTGAATTTGTTGATGAGCAAATAAATAGTTGGTACAAAAAAGAGGAGCAAACAGCTAAAATAATCGGCTACTTTTCGCTATTAGCAATTGTGATATCGGTAATGGGAATTTTAGCAATGGCAACCTTTTACATTGGTCAAAGGGTAAAAGAGATTGGCATACGCAAAGTGAACGGAGCTACCGAAATAGGCATTGTTGGGTTACTAAATTCTGATCTTATTAAGTGGGTTGTACTTGCATTCATCGTAGCATGTCCTATTGCGTATTATGCATCAACAAAATGGCTCGAGAATTTTCCGTTTAAAACTACAGTTGATTGGTGGATATATTTAGCATCAGGATTTATTGCCATATTCTTCGCGCTTATTACAGTTAGCTGGCAGAGCTGGAGAGCAGCAGGCCGTAACCCGGTTGAGGCGTTGAGGTATGAGTAGTTTATTCAATGCTTGTTTTTCGTAATTTCATTAAAAGAGCCTTATGTTGCTATATAATCTAAAGTTAGTCTTCAGGAACCTTTTAAAAAATAAGTTATACAGTTTTCTTAGTATTACTGGATTTGCTTTTGGTTTTGCTGTATGTATTGTTATTGCCCTTTATGCTCACAACGAATATACCGTTGACCATTGCTACCCAAATTATGAGCGTGTTTTTAGATTGGTTAACGAGAAGAAAAAAACATGTCTGATTGATTGCAATCTGAACAAGATGCTTTCCGACAATAATCCTGAGATTTTATTTGCTTGCCCTTTGGAGATTGAGCCTGATTATAAGTTTTCTGTAAAATCGAAGAATAGATATGCTAAAACAATAGGTGCTATAACCACTGACAATGATTTTTTCAAGTTCTTCTCAATAAGAGTCATTTGTGCTATTTCTAACAAACCTTTTTCCGATAAGGAAACGGTAATAATAACAGAATCATTAGCAAAAAAACTTTTCGAACAGGATGAAGATCCTTTAGGAAAATCGATTAATATCTTTAATGAATTTGAAGCTACTATTAGTGCGGTGATTGAAGATTTTCCGGCAAATTCTAGTATAAAGGGTACTGTTCTTTTAAACTTTGAGAATGAGAAATTTAGATTTAATAGATTTTGTCACAATCATAAATGCATTAACCCAGTTAACCATTTTCTTTTGCTTGATAAAAATGTAAACTCAGATGATCTTACAGAGAAATTAAATAGAAATATTAGCGCATATAAATTTGCCATCGACAGTATTGGCCTTCAAAAATTATCGGATATTTATTTTGATAATACTATAATTGACAATGCAAATTTACAGGGAAACCGTAATCTTATCATAGTTTTTATAGCCATAGGGGCGCTAATCATGTTGCTTTCAGTCATTAATTATCTAAACTATAACCTATCTCTCCAGTATGCTAAGATCTGGGAAATTTGGATTAAACGGATAAATGGTGCTGGGTTTAAACATATTATTGGATACTATTTTACCGATGTTTCAGTTGGAATATTGATTTCCATTGATATTGCATTGATCTTTGTTGGGATCTTTATCTCAAATATTGATGGATTACTCAACAAGCATTTGAATTTAAATGTATTACTTACCCCAAGGATGTTGTTTTTTTCAGTTGGTGTGGTAATCCTCATTATTATTGTCAATAGTATTGCTCTTTTGTACATTTTCTCAAGATTTAGTCATTCTACTTTTTCGTTGAAAAAGGCTTCGGGTGGAAAATTGGTGGGAAGAAGTATTCTAACCACATTCCAGTTCACAATAGCAATAGCTCTCATCACCTGTGTTATTATCATCCAAAAGCAGTTAGTATATGCTCAAGATGCCGATTTGGGATTTAATAAAGAGCATTTACTAAAGTTTTCACTTCCAACAGATTTCCTCAAACAACAGGTGATAAAGCAAGAGCTTGAAAAGTTACCCTTTGTGGTTGGAGCAACCTTAAGCGGAGGAACTCCCGGAGAAATATATACGAGGATGGGAAGTGGTGATACAACAAAGGAGAGATTTAGTTTAGCATGTATTTTTGCAGATACTAGTTTTCTTAAGATAATGGATATTGAATTGTTGGATGGTTGTTCGTTTTTAAAAGGTGGTATGGGGAAAACCTGTATTATGAATCAGGAAGCCATAAAGCGGTATGGCTGGAAAACTATTGATAATAAAAAGTTTAAAAACAAAAGAGATGGTGGTTATCAGGTGGTTGGAGTTGTAAAGAACTTTCATATAGGATCTTTTCATCAGTCAATAGAACCAGTATGCATTATTTCCTGTTCGGCTGATAGTTATAATGAAATGCATAATCTTAGTTTACGCATTACCCCTGGTGAGATTAAAAGCAAATTAGAACAAATAGAGACGATTTGGAAAAAGATAATCCCTGATGATCCGATGGATTTTACATTTTACGATTCTGTCTTTGAAGCCTTTTATCGTAAAGAGAAGATACTTGCCACTATAATAATGTTTTTTTCACTGATTGCGATTGTATTAAACTTTATGGGAATTCTTGGTCAGGTTTTCCAAACCTGTATTAATCGTACAAAGGAGATAGGGANNNGGCGGATAGCATCAAAAAACCCTGTGGAAGCGTTAAGGTACGAGTAATTACTTAGTCCAGTTAATGTTAGAATAAAATCTATTTATATGCTACTATACAATCTTAAACTAGTTTTTCGAAATCTTCTTAAAAATAAGCTGTACAGTTTTCTTAGCATTACTGGATTTGCTTTTGGTTTTGCTGTATGCATTGTTATAGCCCTTTATGCTTACAACGAATATACCGTTGACCATTGCTACCCAAATTATTCGCGTGTTTTTCGGTTGGTGAATGAGAAGGAGAAAACGTGCATAATTGATTATAAATTGAATCAGATTATTTCAGACGATAATCCCGAAATTGAAATTTCGTGTCCAGTTGGTACTGATATTGATTTTGAATTCAATATAAAATCTGAAAATCAATGTATTAAAACGAAAGGAGTGCTTGCAACGAATAACAATTTCTTTAGGTTATTTTCATTGCATGTTCTAAAATCACTTTCTAATAAGCCTTTTTCTGACAAAAAAACGGCTGCTATTACCGAATCGCTTGCAAAAAAACTATTCAAGGATGGTGAAGATCCCCTTGGTAAGTCGATAAGCATCTTAAATTATATAGATGCAACCGTAAGTGCAGTTGTTGAAGATTTTCCAGTTAATTCGAGTATAAAAGCCACAGTGTTGCTTAACGCAGAAAACGATGAGTATCTACTGTCGATGTACTGCGATAACGGTATTTGTTTTAATCCTGTTGACCATTATTTTCTGTTAAATCAAACAGCAAACTCAGTAGAGTTTGCAAGTAAGCTAAATAAAAACATTGATAAATATAAGTTTGCTATTGACAGTATTGGATTACAACCTTTAAAAAACATTTATCTTGATACATCAATCAAAGATAATAAGAACCTAGCCGGGAGTAAAAATCTAATTCTGATCCTTATTGGTATAGGTGTGCTAATCATGTTGCTCTCGACAATTAACTATATGAATTATAATTTATCGTTGCAGTATGCAAAGTTGAGAGAAATTGGCATTAAAAGGATAAATGGAGCTAAATTCCATAATTTGGCAGGATACTTTTTTATCGATGTTTCAGTTGGTATTATTGTTTCGATTGATTTCGCACTGGTTTTCGTTGCAATATTGATTCCTGAAATAAATAACTTGTTAGGGAAACATCTTAGTCTTGATGTTTTATTAACGCCTCAAATGATTTTATTATCAGTTTTTATCGTAATACTGATAATCATTATTAATACAATAGTTCCGTTGTATATTCTTTCGAGATTCAATGTTAGCACATTCTTTACTGGTAAAAAGCAGCAAAAAGGGCAAATGGTCGGGCGAAGCATTCTAACCATTTTGCAGTTTTCAATTGCTATAGCGTTGCTATCATGCATATTTATCATCAAAAAGCAATTAAGTTATGCTCAAAACGCCGATTTGGGATTCAACAAAGAACATTTATTGAATTTAATACTTCCTGGCAAATGTGAGCAACAGCAGTTATTAAAACAGGAGATTAATAAATTACCATTTGTAATGAGTTCTTCCCTAAGCAGAGGGGTTCCTGGTAATATAACGTTAGGAATGGGGAATGGAGATTCAACAATAAAAAGTTTTAGTCTAGCATGCCTCTATGTTGATCATGATTTTCTAAAAACAATGGACATTGAATTGATTGCTGGTCGATGGTTTTTAAATGGAGACCTTGGAAAAGCATGTGTTATGAATCAGGAGGCTATTAAACAGTATGAATGGAAAGATTTTAGAGGGAAGCGGTATAATAATGGGCAAGAAGGAGGATTTGAGGTAGTTGGAGTTATAAAAGATTTTCATGTTACTTCATTTCATGAGAAAATTGAACCAACATGCATTATGTCTTGCCCTCCAAAATGGTTAGAACGCGAACTTCAAAACCTAAATGTTCGCATTACCCCTGGAGATGTTAGTGGAAAAATGAAGCAAATAGAGAAAATCTGGAAAAAAGTAATTCCAGATGATCCAATGGATTTTACCTTCTACGATACTATGTTTGATGCGATGTATCGTAAAGAGAAACTATTAGCAAAGATAATCATGATTTTTTCGTTGATTTCTGTTTTATTAAGTTGTATGGGTGTTTTAGGGCAAATATCTCAAAGCTGCATTAATCGTACAAAAGAAATAGGTATTCGTAAAGTGACAGGAGCAAGCACATGGACAATTATAAGAATGCTCAATTTCGATTTTGTAAAATTAATATTCATTGCATTTGCTATCGCTACTCCTCTCGCATATTACATCATGGATAAATGGCTTCAAAACTTTGCCTATAAAACGATCATGAGTTGGTGGGTTTTTGCTCTTGCAGGAGTTGTGATTTTTACTATTTCAGTTATTACAGTGACTTGGCATAGCTGGCGGATAGCATCAAAAAACCCTGTAGAAGCGTTAAGGTACGAATAATAATAAATCCTAATAGATTTTATGTTTAAGAACTATTTAATAATTTCATTTCGAAATCTTGTCAGGTATAAATTATATACAATCCTGAATATTACTGGACTTGCAATTGCAATTGCTTGCTTTATTTTTATTTCACTATTTATTCGATATGAGTTTAGCTATGATCAGTATCATGAAAGCAAGAATAATATATACAGAATTGTAAGTGAAAGGTATATTGGATCGCCAGCATTATTAGGACCAGCTTGTGAGAAAGAAATCCCCGAGATACTAAAAACGGTTCGTATCGATTTTGGATCAGCTGGGCAGAATTTTAGGTATAGTGATAAGCAATATTTTGAAAAACGCTTTATAAAGGCAGATCCTTCGTTTTTTGAAGTGTTCACTTTTTCCTTTGTTAAGGGGGATCAAAAAACAGCCCTTAACGATCCAAGTTCTATTGTAATTACAGAATCTACAGCAAAAAAATATTTTGGTAGCGAAGATCCCATCGGAAAAGTAATAGATTATGAAAACAATTTAAAACTTGTTGTTTCTGGTGTTATAAAGGATGTCCCCGATAATTCTCATTTCTATTTTGATATAGTGGGTCAGTTTCCTCAGAAAGAGAAGTATTACTGGGGAAGTTGTAATTATTTAACATATCTTTTACTTGCGGACAATGCCTCACCAAAGAAGGTATTAGTTAAGATTGGCGAAATATTAGAAAAAAATGCGAAACAAACCAACAACCCCTTTCTTATTCAACGATTAACGGATATTCATCTATACTCGCATATACGGGGCGAGGTAGGACAAAACGGTTTTATAGCAAACATCTACCTGTACTCAATTATTGCATTTATTGTTTTGATAATGGCCTGTATTAACTATACTAACCTTGTAACTGCTCAATATGCAAAAAGGACAAAAGAGGTTGGTGTACGAAAAGTATTTGGAGCAACAAAGCGGAACCTGATAGTTCAGTTTATGTGCGAAACCGTTATGTTTATTATTGTAGCAATAGATTTAGCTTTAGTTCTAGTAGTAACCCTTTTGCCGTATGTAAACAACCTACTGGGAAAACAGATACAAATTAGTCAGCTAAATGGATGGAGCATTGTATTTAGTTTGGTTGGGATTATTTCTCTAACGGTTATTCTTGCTGGATGTTATCCTGCTTTATATTTATCCTCGTTAAATCCTATTAGTATAATTAAAGGGGTAAATAAAAGAATACTTAAAGGAGCATCACTAAAAAAAGGATTGCTCATTATTCAATTCTCTTTTTCAACTTTCTTTTTAATTTTTACAATTATCACTTCTCAACAAATGAACTATTTAAGTAATGCAAAGTTAGGGTTTACCAAGGAGCATATATTAAATATTAGTATAGGAGAGAATATTGATGAGAGATATGAAACCTTAAAAGCAGAATTGCTAAAGTATCCAGAAATTAAGCAACTGTCGTTCAATGATTTTTTGTTAAGTGGAAACGATTATAACCAAAATGTATGGTGGGAAGGATTACTGGAAGGAGATTGGGATAATACTATTAGGTGGATTCCTGTAGATGCAAATTTTGTAAACACATTTGAGCTAAAGTTGGTTCAAGGGAACGGTTTTACGACGAGCAAGTTTGATACGGGCTATATCCTTAATGAAGCAGCACTTAGGATTACAGGTTTAAAGGATCCTATTGGGAAAAA
The DNA here is from genome assembly GCA_003531155.1 of Bacteroidales bacterium. GTDB lineage: Bacteria > Bacteroidota > Bacteroidia > Bacteroidales > Tenuifilaceae > UBA8529. The sequence goes on from DQHR01000041.1 coordinate 15,984, forward strand.
ATTTGATATTATCGGAAAAGGAACAATCATTGGAGTTGTTGAAAATTACCATACAAAATCGTTACGCGATAGCATTGTTCCTTGTGTTTTGACTGTTCTTCCAACAACAGGGAACTATTTGTCAATTCGTATTTCAGCGGAAAATATACCCTCAACAATTAGAAAAATTGAAAAATCATGGAAGAATATCATTAGCGATAGGCCATTAGATTATTTCTTCTTTGATGAGGATTATAATGCATTATACCGTGATGAGCATCGAACAACTAGAGTTTTTGGTTATGCTGCACTTCTTGCTATTATTATATCCATTCTCGGATTGTTTGGATTATTAGCTCTTACATCAGAGCAAAGAACAAAAGAAATTGCAATAAGAAGAGTACTCGGTTCGTCGGTTTCAAAAATCTTCCTGTTAATGAATAGAGATTTTATAAAACTAATTATTGTAGCAAATATTATTACATGGCCAGTTGTATTCTTTTTAATTACAACGTGGCTCCAGAACTTTGCCTACAGAATTACAATAAATTGGATGGTTTTTATAATGTCAGGTGTAGCAATCGTAGCATTATCTTTCATTACTGTATCATGGCATAGTTGGCGTACTTCATTACGAAACCCAGTTGAAACGTTAAGGTATGAATAAAACCTTTCTTTGATATTATTAAAATAAAAAATTATGAAACGGTTAATTGTGATAGTATTCTTTGCTCTTACAGCTATAGCTAGTTACGCTCAAGAAAGTTTAATCCAACCCAAAGTCACTGAACAAACAGAACTAGTAAGCATTGCATTTAGGCTTGCAGGTGCTGATGAATTTGTTAATAATGATGTAGCTGGCTACGCAAAGGCAATTGATGAATATTTCAAACCCTATTTAAAGCATGAACTAATTCAGTTTATAAAAAAACTTAGGCTTACAACAAGTATTGGTTTTGATGCTGTAATGTCAATGGCTGTTAACCTAGACATTAAAGGTGGAGTTATGCTAAAGGAAAACCTTGCCAACGTAAGTCATGATAAAAGATGGAGCGAAAAAAACATTCAAAGATTTATTGAACTACTCAACCGGTTTTATCTAGATTCAAAGTTTAATGATTTCTTCAATAGTCAGAGATTATTATTTCAAAAAGCGGAGAATAATTTTAGCACAGTACTTAAAGAGGTTGACTTTAATTGGTTCGAGAAATTCTACGGATTTAAGCCCAAAGGGAGTTATAACTTAATTATAAGTTTAACTAATGGGAGAGGGTGTTACGGACCAAGTGTTAAGTATATCGACGGGCATGAAGATATTTATGCAGTTATGGGAATTCAGCAAATAGATAGTTCGGGAGTTCCTATTTATACACAAAAAACAATCCCAACAATTATTCATGAGTTTAACCACTCGTTTTGTAACCCTTTAATAAAATCTCAATATAGTAACATGAAACCGCAAGCAAGTGATTTTTTTAAACTTGTAAAAGATAAAATGTATGCTCAGAAATATGGTACTCCAATTACAATGTTATATGAGACTCTTGTAAGAACGTGCGTAATAAAATACTATCAGCACATCAAAGCAAGCGAAAAACGAATTAATGGAATGGTATTCGCTGAGAAAAGCAAAGGGTTTATATGGACTGACGAGTTACTTGGGCTCCTTTCAAAATATGAGAATAATAGAAGTGAATATGCCACTTTAAATGATTTTATGCCCGAGATAGTTAAATTGCAGAATAGCTTATCACCCAAAAAACTTGTGAGCGATTTTGAAAATAATTGTCCTTCAATAATTTATTCAAACATTAAGAATGGCTCAAAGAAAATAGATCCTTCAACTAAAATATTACTAGTTAGATTTGATAGAATAATGGATGACGGATTTAACGGAACTTCTATTGGTAAAAAAGGCGAGAAATTTTTTCCCGAATTTCCAGTAAATGGAGGCGCTAAATGGGACTCCACCAAGTTGGAGTGGTCGGTACAAGTCATTTTAAAGCCAAATAAAGATTATTCCATTTCATTTCCTGCACAATTCTTTAAAGACGAAAAAGGATACCCTTTAAAGGACACATATTACTTAGATTTCTCAACTAAAGGGAATTGATTAAAATCATTTTATCTTTGGATCTGAAAACTACGAGCCTAAAAACTCAATAAATACGTAAGCGATGAAAAGGTTATTCTCATTTTCTCTTATGCTTTGCATGATTTGCCAAATATCATGCACTAAATCGGATATTAATATTATTCCTTTACCAAGTAAAGCTGAGAAGGGGAATGGATTTTTTTCAATAACATCATCAACTCAATTGTTGGTTGATAAGGGAGATACTGCTGCGCAGAAGGTTTCCAATTATTTGTCGGAGCTACTAAGAAAAGCAGGAATAATTTGTAACGCTCATGAATATTCAAGCGATGTGAATTTCTCGGACTATATATATTTCTCATCTAAAGGAACAATTGATTCGTTGGGAAACGAGGGTTATAGTTTGATTGTAACCAAAAAAGGTATTGACATTGCCGCAAATAATGCAAACGGATATTTCTATGCAGTACAGACTCTTCGTCAGTTAATGCCCAAAGGATTCGATGCAAATAATGCAAAGTTTACTAAATTAAGAATCCCTGCTATTAATGTTGTCGATAAACCTCGCTTTCAATGGAGAGGCATGAACTTTGATTGCTGCCGTCATTTTATGAGTAAAGATTTTGTTAAAAGGTATATCGACCTTTTAGCATATCATAAGATGAATATCTTTCACTGGCATCTTACAGAAGATCAGGGTTGGCGGATAGAAATAAAAAGATACCCAAAACTTACTACTATTGGAGGATGGAGAACAGAGGCAGATGGGAATGTATACGGAGGTTTTTACACACAGGAGGATATTAAAGAGATTGTTGCTTATGCGGCCGATAGATTTGTAAACATTGTTCCAGAGATAGAAATGCCAGGGCATTCCGTAGCTGCTTTAGCAGCCTATCCTCAATTATCCTGTACAGGGGGGCCGTTTAAAGTAGAAACAAATTGGGGCGTATTTAAGGATATTTATTGTGCTGGTAATGATTCCACGTTTGTTTTTATGCAAAATGTTTTGGATGAAGTTGTTGGTTTGTTTCCATTCAAATACATTCACATCGGAGGCGATGAAGCTCCCAAGTATCGCTGGCAAAATTGTCCAAAATGTCAAGCAAGATTAAAGAAAGAGAAGTTGAAAGACGAGGAAGAACTTCAGAAATATTTTATTTCTAGAATTTCTAGATACCTCGAAACCAAGAACCGAAGAATAATAGGATGGGATGAAATTCTCGATGGGGGAATTCCTGATTTGGCTACAGTCCAATCTTGGAGAGGTTTTGAAGGAGCAAGAACAGCCGCTCTGGCTGGCGTGGATGCAATAGTTTCTCCAACCAGTCATTGCTACTTCGATTACCCTGTTGAATCTGTCGATCTTCAGAAAGTATACACATTTGAACCGATTCCAGCAGGGTTAGCAGTAGATCAACAAAAACATATTATAGGCGGTGAGTGTAACATGTGGTCCGAGAGAGCCCCTCAAGAGTTAGTTGATGCAAAAATGTTTCCAAGGACACTCGCAATGGCCGAGGTGCTTTGGAGCACAGCTTTAAATAGGGACTATAGGGAATTCTATGCTAGGGTTCAAAAACATTACGAAAGACTTGATGATTTAGGTGTAATGTATGGTCCAGAGCAGGCCACAGTGAAAATACTTAACAAAAATTTATTGGCTTTAAACTTAATGGAGATTGAGATACTAAATGGGCAAAAAAATCTTGATATTTATTATAGCCTTGATGGTTCAGAGCCTACAACGAAATCAATTCACTATAAAAAGAAATTTAGAATTGATAAAACAACACTGGTTCGAGTTGCAGGTTTTAAGGGAGATAAAGTGGTAGGATCAGTTTATAGCCAGAGATTTGTTCTATCTAAGTCGACAGAAAAGCCAATTAAACTTAGCTATAATCCAGCCGATAAATATACAGGAGGTGGATTATCCGCGCTGGTTGATGGTCGAAAAGGAACAAATAACTTTAATGATGGTATTTGGCAAGCTGTTCAAGGACAAAACATTGAAGCGGTTATTGATTTAGGTTCAGAACAGGAGATACGTACTGTATCAACAGGTTTCTTTCAGGCTAACTCATCTTGGATTTTTCTACCCGAGAATGTTCAATATTTTATTTCTTCTGACGGACAGAATTATTCACGTATTGCTTCGATTGATAGCGATGTTAGTCCCAATGCCGAAGGCATGATTATAAAGAACTATACTGCCGAGATTCAAAATATAAAGGGACGATATTTAAAAATGATTGCCAAAAGCATTGGAAACTGTCCCGATTGGCACCCTGCAGCTGGTTCTCCATCATGGTTATTTGCCGATGAGATTGAGGTAGAATAGCTAGTAAAAGGAGGTGAAAGATTAAAAAATTGATATTACGATTACATTGTTTAAAATAGAACGACGCAGTTTTTTCTGCGTCGTTCTATTTTATCCCACTTTTCTAAGAATAGGTGAGTTTGTGTTATAGATTCATTGGACCAGGCACCATAAGATACTGCCATGCATTGTCAGGAATGTAGTATTCATAGTACCGGCTTGAATTGTTTACTGGATAGTCGTAGTAAAAAATTGAATTGAGATGAATCTCGACTGATTTATACGCCTTTCGGTTCGAATCATATGCTACAACAGTAACATTTACGTAACCTAAAGTGTAGCATGGGATAGTATTTAAAAATGCATTATAACTTAAAGTAAGTCCTGCTGCCCCTGCATTAACACTAAGGATGTTACTTGTTGATGTGCTTGTCGAAATATTGGTTACGAGAGCATAGTCCCTGTAACCCCAGTTACCGCGGATGGCAATCATAAAAGGCATACTAGGACCTGAAGAATATAGTAATTGTTCGTCAGTACTTAAAGCATTAATAGCAATATTTGTCTTTTGGGCGAAGACATTTATTGCTAAAACTAACGCAAGTAGTAAAACAGATAGTTTTTTCATAAGAGGAAAGTTTAAGTTAATAAATTGAATTAATGCATATTGTCGTTGTATGAGTTGAGGCTTGTTAGGTTAATAACTTTATGAAGGATTATAATATTTCATCATAATTCACATGGTACCATGTATAATTGCCATGCATTGTCAGGAATGTAGTATTCATAGTACATAAATGAATTATTTACAGGGTAGTCATAGTAAAAAATGGAATTAAGTTGAACTGTGGCAGACATAAAGGGAGCATGGTCTGAATTGTAAACGATAACTGTAGCTTTAATGAATCCTAGGGTAAAGCAAGGAGTGGTATTTAAAAAAGCGTTTGGACTCAATACAATGCCTGGGCTTCCTTGGTTAATACTAATGATATTACTTGTTGATGTGCTTGTGGATACATTTGATAGCAAAGCATAATTAAATTTACCCCAATTACCTCTAAAGACAATCATAAAATTTTTATCTGGGCCAGATTTACAAGCTATTTGTTCTTCGGTGCCTAATTGTAGAGTAGCATCTGTGCTAACTTTCTGAGCAAAAGTGTTTAGCCCAAAAACAATTGTAAGTAGCAAAAAAGATAGGTTTTTCATAGAATTATAGTTTTAGGTTAATAAATTGTATAAATATAATGAAATTGTAAGTGAATATATTTATTATGAGCATAAAAACAAAACTAATTAATAAATTTTATAAACCTCATTACAATTATAGATGTGGTGTAAAATTGAACAAAATATGTTATTTTTATTATAATAGGAAAGAATTTTTGTTTCGTAGTTAAAGCACGAAGGAGCTGATTAATTTCAACAATGAAGTCTACAAAATAGACAGCCCCGCAATACTGATTTTATAGTATTGCTTTAAACAAATTTGGAAGAATAGTAAGGCTAAGAGGAGACTAGTGAAATGTTATAGGCACAAAAAGTATTAACAAAAATCATTTAAAATTCGGTCAAAATCTCCAATAGCAATCCCTGTTTTTGCAGATACCTGCTCTTTAGTCATACCACTATTGAGCATTCGCTTTACGAAGCAGCGTAACGATTCGCCAATTTCTATGAGATGATTATCCGGGTCGAAAAAACGGATGGTATGTTGACCCCAATTCTCCTCATATATTTCGTGAAGGAATGTGATGTTAGCTTCCTTTAATGGCATATGAACCTCTTCGAGGTTTTCGGTTTCGAAATAAAGCTCAAATCTATTAGACTTTCCATTAAGGCTGTTTTCTCCTAATGTTGATGGTATTATATGGTTTGGGTTAATTTCCCAAATGGCTATGCCGCCCTTAAAGATGATGTTTTTGCCAAAATCGAATTCAACCTCAAGGCATAAGAGATTTGTATAAAACTTTTTCGAAACGTCAATATCCTTAACAAATAGAGCGATTGAACTATTGTTTAGTTTCATTTTTGCTGGCTGAATTATCATCAATATGCAGAGCTTGTACCACCTGAATTGTACGATGTAGTATTTTGATCACAGTCAACTCATAACCCTCAAGGGTTATTTTGTCGTTCATCTTTGGTATGCGGTTGAAATTGTAAAGCATCAATCCTGAGAGGGTGGTATAATTTTCGCTAGTAGTGAATGGGTGAGGTAGATGATCGTTTATATCCACAAGAGGTGCCGTTGATTGGATGATGAACGTCTTTTCATCCTTTTTCTCAACTATTGGGCGTTCATCGTCGTCCTCATCTTGAATTTCACCAACAAGTTCTTCTAAAATATCTTCAAGAGTGATAAGTCCTTCGGTTCCCCCAAACTCATCAATAACAATAGCGATATGCAGGTGGCGCTTTTGGAATTCGGTAAGCACATCGCTAATTCGCTTAGTCTCTATCACGTAGAAAGTTTGATGGAGTAAATCTTTTAAATTAAAATCAGGATTACGATAGTGTCCTTTAAGAACATCTTTAGCGTAGGCAACACCAATAATGTTATCGATTGAATCTTGGTATATGGGAATACGTGAATACCCATACTCGAGGATTTTTTCAATCATTTCACTCTTTGGAAGATCTATATCAAGCCCAAATATTTGTTGCCTTGGTACCATTATCTGCTTAACGGTATGATCAGTAAAATCGAAAGCATTCTTAATTATCTCATAATTTTCGTCTTCGAGTGCACCGCCATCTTTACTTTGTTTTACAAGTAGCTGTAGTTCATCTGTGCTGTGAATATCGTGATCTCGAGCAGGCTCAATGCCTATCAGTTTAAGGAAAAGATTTGAAACAGAATTCATCAACCAAATAAAAGGTTGAAATATTTTGTAAAATAAGTTTAAAGGATATGCAACAATAAGAGTTGTTGATTCGGGTTTACGAATGGCAATGGATTTTGGGGCAAGTTCTCCAAAAATAATATGGAGCATTGTTATTAGTACAAATGCAGTTGGTAATGATATGGTGTGGAGTGTTTCGGGGCTCAATGAAACACTAAATGCTGAAAGAACGCTAGTTATGAGGCTGGCTACAATAGGTTCGCCAATCCAGCCCAAACCAAGACTTGCAAGTGTAATACCTAGCTGTGTTGCTGAAAGGTAGGTATCTAGATGTTTGATTATGTGCTGCGAACGTTTTGCGAATTTATTACCACTTTCAGCTTTAATCTGAATCTGTGAGTATCGAACCTTAACAATAGCAAACTCAGCAGCAACAAAGAATGCGTTTAGTAGTACAAGTGTAATAGTAATTAAAATATCAAGAAACATTATGGCCAAGCAATATGGTGAAATGCAAATTTACACAATTTTAGAAGAATTCATGTAAGTTAATGATTCTAAATCATCTTTGTAATCGTATTGAATATCCTCGTGAAGTAATGATAATGCCTTGCGAATTCGTTGTAATTGCTTTTGATATAAGTTAAATAGAATAGTGCTTGAGTTTATTGGTAATTCGTATGCTATCAGTGTTTTACAAAAATAAATAAGTAGTTCAACTTCAGTTTGCTTTGAACCAGAATACTTGACATACTTATTTGTAATCCTTAACACTTTACGAATGCTCTTTTTTGCAAAATAAAGGTTACTTCTATTCATTCCTTCAAATCCTGTGTCGATTTCACGCTTAACTCCTTCTATATAGCTGCCTTCATCATTGGCCTCGAATAGGAGATAAGTGAGAAGTTCCTTATTCTCTTTTTTGTATTTTGCTAAACGCATACATAGAGCAGTTAGCTCGGCTGGCTTTAGCGAGTTTAGTTCATTCTTTAATTCATTAAGTGAAGCTGCCTTCAAAAGATATAAGGATTAGGTACAACAAAAATACTATTTAAAGTAGATTGTATATAGTAGGGCTCCACCTAAAACAGTACCTGTTGTTCTATCCTTGGCAAATAGAGGGACGTAAAAAGCCTTTAGACATACTGAGCTTTTTACCATGCCTTCTCTTTTAAATGCGATTCCCGTATTCAAACTTAAAAAAGGACCAATTGCAAAGAAAGAGTTATTAAGGTCTCTAAGTTTAGACTTATAATCAGGCCCATAGTGAAAGCTAATTCCTGCACCCGGTCCAGCAATAAAATCAATTCTATCGTTAATAGCCTTGTTGTATTGATAGGTAAATTCAGGCTCGAATTGAAGCATTTTAAATGCAATGGCAAACAGAATTGGACGAAAAACAGGGAGGTTAAAACTTATTGAATGATTATTGTTTAACTGGTATTTTGTAACATACATAATATCAGCTATAGGTCCACCTTTAGTTCCTGCAGAGGTAGCTGCGCAGCGTCTAAAGTTATCGTATCTGCCTCCGGACATGAATAGGATTCCATGTGTTGCCTTTTTATCTGTTGAGGCTTGTCCGTAAGTAAAGTGAGATAATGTTAATAGAAACAAGAATAAAGAGATAATTTTTTTCATTTTGATATTTTTAGTGAAGCATTCATTGTTTAGTTGTAAAACCAAAATAAAACCCGTCTGTTATTGAAACAGGCGGGTTTCTTCCAGGTTATTTAAAAATACTTATTTTTCAGCCTCTTGTTTAGCTTTGTCGATAAGAGCCTGACCCTTAGCGTCCGCATCCTTAACAAGTTTCTTTGCTGCTTTATCAGCATCTTTTTTTAGTTCATCAGCGGCCTTTTTTGCTGCAATTGCAGCTAGACCACCTTTTTTATTGCCCTCGGCAATAAGTTTGTTGCCTTTTTCTTTGGCTTCGGCACGTAGTTTATCGCCAGCAGCAACAGCCTCATCGTGTAATTTTGCAGCTTCTTTCTCAGCATCTGCAATGAGCTTTAAGGCTTCCTCTTTAGTTTTTGCTTTTACTGTTTCCTTAACAGTTTCTTTGGCTGTTGTTTGAGAATCATCGCTTGAGCTACTGCCCCAATCGGGGCGGACTTCAGGATCAGTTGTTGTACCTCCAATCTTTACGTTAAGGTTAATAACATCACTTACTTTAACGTTTAACCCTTTTGATGCCGCCTTCGAAAGCAAGTCGTCCGCCAAGTTATTTAATGCACCAAGTTGAGTGCGTGGAATAGACATCTTTGTTTTAAAGTTTAGCGACTGGTCGAGCCCCATGTCACCTCCAATCCTCATTTTAAAATCGGCTATTTTAGTATCGAATGGATCTATATATATTCTACCATCTTTAACCCTAAAGCTAAGGTTAACATCCTTCATTTCGGGATTACGTAAGGCATCTTTTTTAAGGAAATCGGCAATTTTTCCAAATACCTTTGAATTTGTAAAACCAATGCTTTCAGATTGAAGTTTCCCCTTGGCATCAATTGAGTTAAGCACAGGACTCATCGTTGAATCGAGCGTAGCTGTCATGGTGAACTGAGTTGAAACCTTACCTTTTACCTCCTTAGCCGATGAAGCTATTTTATTAAGCATCGAGAACGATTTGATGGTTGTTGGAATATCAAACCCTTTTACATTCATATCGAAAGCAATGGTTGGTTTTTTTATATCCTGTGTATTATACTCGCCGCTAACTCCTAAGGATCCGTCAAGCATATTCATATTTAGGTTATCCATGTTAACCTTACCGTCTTTAATGGCTAATTTTCCTGTAAGGTTAGAAATATCCATTTTATCGTAATAGATATGGTTAACTTTTGTAGTCATCAAGAAGTCAATGTTTTTAGGTATTTCAACAATAGACATGGCCGCAGTGTCAACCGCAGTTGTATCAACTGCTGCTTCATCACCAGACATAAATTCATTGACATTGAGCACGTTTGAAGTAATATTCAGATTTCCCTTGATTGTTTGATTGTTAAACACAAATGGGATGAAGTTTTCCAAGCGACCAGTCATTTTAAGATCGCTTTTTCCAATCTTTGAATCGAATGATGCCAAATCAACATATCTAGGACTGAATTTCATCGATGATTCAATAATTCTAAAACCTTGTGGGAGATCGGGGCTCGTGAACTCAAAATTGTTTAGCTTTAATGTTCCATCCGCTTTAAACTTATCATATTGCTGTTTATCAATATACGACATTCTACCTCCAAAATCGATGTTGCTTTCGAGCAATCCTTTTAAAGTCAAACTATCAAGAGGAATAACATCCGAGAGAGTGTTAAAGTCAATTTTTCCTTTGAAAAATCCAGCAACTTGCATATCGCTCATCGGAGTGCTAACGTGCAACTGGGCATCAAATGGATTACCTGCCAACTCAATATGGAAGCGTTCAACATCAACGGTGGTATTATCCATGTTCACTCCATCAAAGTTTACCTTTGTATCAACATTAATATTATCGGCTGATTTGGGCAAAGCAGGGTATTTAAACATAGCATTTTCAACAGCCAATTCCAGCCCTGCGTTAGGCATCACCTTGTCATTGTATGTTCCTTTTGCAAAGCCTTGCAATTTAATTTTACCAGATGTTTGTAATCCATCAAAGTCTTTCATGTATATGGCAGGAACAAGAGATAAAATTGATTTGAAGTCTGCCTTATTTGTATTAAAAGTTACGTCTACATCAATATCATTTTTTGGCATTTTTACCGAACCGGCAAAGAATAGTGAGATGGCATTTATATAAAATTCGTTATCCTTAAAAGTATAAGTGGCATTAACCATATCTGCGCCGATATCTCCGCTAAAGCCTAGTTTTGCTTTGTTTACATATTTTAATCCTCCCATAGAGAATGTCAGGGCATCTATGGTCGTTTTTATACTTAGGTTGGTAAAATCCATACCCATATTACCAGATAATATGAAGTTGAGATTGCTAACGTTTGCCGACATATTCGATGAATCATCAACATACCTAATGTTGGCTTTGCGAATCTCAAATTTTTTAAGTGCAACCTTAAGGTTTGAGGGCTCTTCGGTTGTAGTTTTTGTCAGTTCTTCAACATTTGTAGTATCAACTGATGGTTTTGCTATGTCCCAGTTAACCCTACCATCGCGTGTAATTCTTGCTGTTAAACGCGGATTGTCAAGCAGAACAGATTTAACCTTAATATTTTTCATTCCGAAAACGCTCATCAGATCCACTTTTACGCTAAAATCGTCGAAGGCTACAAGCGTGTCGTTGGCAAAATCGTCGATTCCAACAACCGTTAACCCTTTTAATCCTACGTATAGGTTAGGAAATCCTTTTAGCAACGATACCTGAAAATCGCTGAATTCAACTTTAGCGTTAACGCTATTGTTTATCTCTTTCTTGGCCAATTCCATCAGTTGGGGCTTGAATACCATTGGCACAATAATTAACGCAGCAACGATTAACACTAACAGGACGACAAGAACCTGCATGGTGCGTTTTAGGACTTTTTTCATTTTATTATATTTTAGTCACCCAAAGTTAAACCAAAAATAAACTAGTTTAACCCAAAAAGGTTAAACAAAAAACAAACATATTTAAAGTTGGAAAGTTTACTAGTTGTTTTCGTCGAGAAATTTGTCAAACATCTTGCTTAGGAAAAGAGTTCTTAAAAAAATTAGCAGCAAACAAGGGAAAAGAACTGTTTGAAGGAATCGAAATAGAAAATAGTTAAGTGTACCAAAGTAGATCAGCACTGCAAAAGCTATAATTAAGCATACATCGAATAACATTAATAAGCGGTTACTGGCTCTAGATATAAAGACTTTAGGCACCACGTTACCTAGTATTGATTCGGAGTTGTCCTTAATAAATCCATAAAGGCAGAATGTGAATAAAGCAGGTAATACAACGCCAAAGAAAGCCAGGATGTATATCGATTGGGTGATTTTAAAAGTATATAACAACCCTCCAATCAATGAGATAATTAGGTTTATGGAGAATATTGCGCTTGTTCCTACAAGGTTTATTGTCCAATGTGTAATAAGGCTATTATTTGAGCTAAGATCTTTTAACATTGTGGCTATAGATTAAGGGGGCAAAATTATGGCTTATTTTTGATAGCGCAAATACGCCTTTTTACACAACTTCGTTTATTGGGTTATAAAGATTTATAACTTTGCTGTTTAATATAACATTAAAAAAAGGTATTTCATTGAAAAAAATATTTATTTACGCATTTATAATCGTTCTGATTATTAGCGTTTTCCCTCGATGTGCTAAGATTGTTGCTCCAACAGGTGGACCTAAAGATTCGTTGGCTCCTGTTTTAGTTCGTAGCGTTCCTGCAATGAATTCAACCAATTTTGATGGTGAAAAGATTACGCTAATCTTTGATGAGTTTATTGCACTAAAAGACTATCAAAAGAAATTGGCAATATCTCCGCCAATGGTCAAAAACCCAGAGATAATACAGCGAGGCAAGAATATTGATATTAAGTTTAAAGAACCTTTAAAGAAAAATACTACTTATACCATCTATTTCTCTGATGCTGTAGTGGATAATAACGAGGGGAATCCTTTAAAGAATTTTCTTTTTGCATTTTCCACAGGCAGTACAATAGATTCGCTCACACTATCGGGTAAACTGAGAGATGCTTTTACGCTTTTGCCAGTTGAGAATGTTTTTGTTATGCTTTATGATCAGAACATCGATTCGTTACCTATTAAATCGTTGCCACGATACCTAACCCGAACAGATAAAAGCGGGTTATTTACATTTCATAACCTTCAGTTGAAAGATTATAAAATCTTCGCTTTGCTCGATAACAACTCGAATTACAAATTCGATCAGGCTACAGAGGATATAGCATTTATTAAAGGAATGGTTAGTAAAAAAGGACTCACAAGCCCTTCAAAAAATGATACAACGAAGAAAGTTGTTAGAACCGTTAATCTTAATCTTTTTAAGGAGGAGAATAGAACTCAGGCTCTTATCGGATTTGATCGAAAACAGCGAAGAAAAATAACCCTTACATTCACTAAAAATCCCGAAGGGAAAGTAAAACTTAATCCTTTAAACTTTAAAGCTGATAGCAGTTGGTATCTGATTGAACGAAATGAAAAGAAGGATTCTTTGATTTATTGGATTACCAATAATCGTATTAGCAGTATGGACACTCTAAAAATCCAACTATCATACCTTAAAACAGATTCGCTGAAGCGACTTCAGCCAAAACTTGATACCGTAAAGTACATTTACACAGATTCTGAAGAGCCAAAAAGGCGTAGAAAAGATAAGGATAATGACACGCCTAAAAAAAACACACTAAAAGTTGATTGTAACGTTAAAAAGGATCAACCTATTGTTCCATATAATCCAATGGTATTTACATTTCCCGAACCTTTACGTAACTTTAATGAAAGCTTAATAAAGATAACTAACTTAAAGGACACGGTGGATGTTAAAGGGTTAAAGTTGAAACTTGATTCTTTAAGTCCAAGAATCTATCGAATCTATAGTAATTGGGTTCCTGATGTAAAATATAAGTTGATGGTTTTGCCTAAAGCATTCACATCATTAAGCGGATTAGACAATGATACACTTGATGTAAACTTTTTTGGTGCAAATCCTGAAAAGTATGGTCAAATTATCCTAACTTTTTTAAATAGCCCCAAGCGAGTTGTTGTTGAACTTTTAAACGAGAAAAAGGATAGAGTTTTTGATACAAGGGTATCGCGGAACGGTGAAAAAGTTACTTTCGATTATGTAACACCAGGGAAATATACGTTACGAATTATTGAGGATACTAACGGTAATGGAAAATGGGATACAGGATGGTACCTTAAAGGAATTCAACCCGAAAAATTAATTTACTATAGCGATAGCAAAACAAAGGGAGTTCTTAATATTCGGGCTAACTGGGAGAATGAAATTTCATTTGACTTTGCAAAGCAATCAAAACCATAATACCATGTCAGTTCTATTAAACTTTGCCATGTTTCCTACAGATAAGGGTGATAGCGTGAGCCCATATGTTTCAAAGATTATAAAGCATATTCGACGTTCGGGTTATGCAAATCAGCTTACAGCCATGGGTACTCTTATTGAAACAGAAACGTTACCTGAGGCTTTGGAATTAATAAATGAGGCGTATAAAATTCTTGAAGGTGATTGCGAGAGGGTTTATGTAACTGTAAACATAGATATTAGAAAGGGAAAAATGGGTCGTATGGACTCCAAAATTCGTTCTATTGAAGATAAACTTGAAGGGAAAGACTAATGCTAAAAGAACTTATGATAAAACGTTATCTCACTATTTTGCTTGTTATTATACCAACCTTAGGTTGGGCACAGTTATATGTTGGTTTTAAAGCGGGTTATTCACCATTATCTAATATTTCATTTAAGCCTAGCGTAAAATCAACACCTTTTTATGGTAATAAACCCGATTTCGGATTAATTGTAAAGTACTTCGACCAAAAGTGGTTTGGTTTGCAGGCTGAGGTTAATTATAATCAGCGAGGTTATAATGCTCCTTATAAGGATACATACAAGTTGAGGCAGGTCAATAATTATGTTGAAGCACCCTTTTTCACACAATTACGATTTAATATGGTAGGTGTTCATTTACATGTTCAGGCAGGTTTCTATGTTGCTTATTTGCTAAGTGCAAAACAAGGCGTTGATACTACTGGAACAATGGTTTTAAAGACCTACAATCTTGATCTACTTCGTGATAACAGATTTGATTATGGACTTATTGGTGGAGGCGGGCTAAGTAAAGAGTTTAAATGGGGTGTTATTCAATTAGATGTAAGATTTTTATACGGTTATGGTGATTTA
Source organism: Bacteroidales bacterium (assembly GCA_003531155.1). Taxonomy (GTDB): domain Bacteria; phylum Bacteroidota; class Bacteroidia; order Bacteroidales; family Tenuifilaceae; genus UBA8529. The sequence continues at coordinate 31,074 of DQHR01000041.1, forward strand.
TATAAGCATAAATACAGGGATATGCCTGACCAATCAAAGGCGATTGTTCAAAATGTAAGCATCAGCTACATGTATAATTTGAGCAATTTGTTTAAGAGGCAAAAACAAGAAATAAATCAATAAATATATAGGGTTATGCGAATTACCTTTATTGCAATACTTTTGGGTTTTATAATTCAAAACGGATATTCACAGGTTGGGTTCACCCAAGAGGGATTTGCATCAGTCTATGCCGAGAAGTTTGAGGGGAGAACAACCGCATCGGGGGAGAGTTATAGTTTTCGAAAAGCTACTTGTGCACATTTAAACCTTCCATTTGGAACATTAGTTAAGATTACAAACCTTAGCAATAATAAAAGTGTAGTGGTAAGGGTAAACGATAGAGGCCCTTTTGTTCCGGATAGAATAATAGACATAAGCCGTTCGGCTGCTGAAAAGTTAGGAATTACAGGTACTACAAAGGTAAAAATTGAAGTCGTAGAGGGTCCATCGCAGTTAAATGTCGAACAACCTAATAACATAGTTCAAACTACCAATCAGTCAACTAAGCAATCTGTAAACTCTTCAGAGGTTAAACAGGAAATTATCCCTGAAAATGAGTTGTACGAGTTGAAAGTTAACCTTATTCAGCCACATGGATTTACAATTCAAATTGGCAGTTACAAAGAGCTTGTAAACATGCTTCGTATTGCAAATGATATAAAAATTTCACTAAAAAAAGATGTTAGGGTTCAAGTAAGCACATTGAATAACGAGAAAATTTATCGATTATTCGTTGGTAGTTTCAATACTCGTAAGGAAGCAGAGATTTTTAAAGAAAAGATTTCTAAAATTTATCCCGATTGTTTTATTGTTGAATTAAAGTAAGTTATAAGTGTATTGCTGTATATATGCTTGTAATACAAATTTTAGTTAAACAGTAGTTTAATTTGTCAAAAAAATTTATCTTGCTGAACTAACATTTCAAATTATGAAAAGAATACTTTTAATTTCACTTTGCTTTATTTTTTGGCTGTCAGTTTCTGCTCAAGAAGAGAATAAAGTTATTGGCACTTGGCTTACTCAGTATGGCGACTCAAAGGTTACTATTAAAAAGGATGCCAGTGGTAAATATATGGGCGAAATTACATGGCTTAAGGAGCCTAACCGCGATGGCAAGCCTAAGGTTGATTATAAAAATCCAGATGTTAAACTTCAATCTCGGCCAACTTTAGGGTTAGCAATTCTTACCGGATTTGTTTATAATAAGGAGGATAAAGAATGGGTTGATGGAAGAATTTACGATCCGAAAGAGGGAAAAACTTATAAATGCTTAATGTGGTTCGAAGAGGATAATGATAAATTGCATGTTAAGGGTTATATTGGTTTTTCAATGATAGGAAAACAGGTAATCTGGACTCGAGAAAAATAGCACTTTATGATTTCCCGGGTACTTACCGATTTTATTCGGCTTTTTTACCCAAACCTTTGCATGGTTTGTCATCATGATCTTGCAGAAGGTGAGTCAGTTATATGTATAAAATGCCTTTATCATTTACCACGCACAAAGTATTGGTACAAACCCGATAATCCTGTCGCAAAAATATTTTGGGGGCGAGTATACGTTCAGAATGCTTGCTCCTTTTTCTTTTTTGCTAAGGGGAGCGGATATCGAAAATTATTACACCACCTTAAATACAATGGGAAAAAAGAAGTTGGTTTCGTGCTTGGCAAGGAATTTGGGTATGAGTTAAAGAAAGTTTCCGATTATCAGTCAATCGATTACATTGTTCCAGTACCACTCCACCCAAAGCGGTTTAAGCAGCGAGGATACAATCAAGCAGAGGAGATCGCAAAAGGACTAAACGATAGCATGGGAATCCCAATTTCAACCGATAACCTTGTTCGTAGTGGTTATACAGAAACCCAAACCCGAAAAACTCGAACCCAACGAGTTGAAAATGTATCGAAAGCATTTAGATTAGAGAATCCAGAGCAATTTAAGGGGAAACATCTATTAATTGTTGATGATATAGTAACAACTGGAGCTACGCTCGAAATTTGTGCAAGTACTGTTCTCGAAGCCAAAGATGCTAAGGTTAGTATCGTAACTCTAGCCTATACCTCACTCTAAACCTTATCTCCCCAGCGAAACATATCACTTTCAAATCCTATAATATCCAAAACTCTATTTACTACTGTCAACTCAAGTTCCTCTTTATTACTGGGCTTACTGTAAAACGAAGGGCTTGCAGGATAAATTATCCCTCCAGCAAGAGTAATCATTTTCATATTTTCTATATGTATGATATTTAAAGGGGCTTCGCGTGTAACAAGCACGAGTTTTCGACGTTCTTTCAGCATTACATCTGCTGCGCGAGATATAAGATCGTCACTTGTTCCTGAGGCAATTCTACCAAGCGTTCCCATGGTACATGGAATAATTACCATACTCTCGAACCCCGCTGAGCCTGAAGCAACGGGAGCAAAGTAATTATCATTACTGTACAGTTGAATATTTGAGGAGATATCAATTTCTCCAATCTCATACTCCCACACTTTCTTACCGCTATCGGAAATAATGAGAGATACCTTAATCAACTCTTTTTTTAGTGATGATAATTTATTGAGTAGATGTTTTGCGTAAATCGATCCGCTTGCACCTGTAACTGCTACTATAATTTTCCGTGGCATGATAATATCCTTTTTGCAAATATATGTGAATTAATCAGCAATTGAGAAACAGTAGTTTTTATTAAATGTTTTCGTACTTATCAAATCGAATTCATAATTTAGCATGTGATTATAAAACGTAAAACTTATGGCTAAACTTATCGAAAAATCACAGATAATACAGGCTGCGGGCAATAAACCTAAAATTATTGAAGAGTATTTTGGACGTGTAAATAGCGGTACATCTGATGTTAGCATTGCAAAAATGAAAAGCCCTGCAGGATGGGTAGAACCTGGTCAATGTCCCGAATTTGATGAGTATACAGTTGTATTGAAAGGCACGCTTAGCGTTAAAACAAGAAATAAAACATTTGATGTAACCGAGGGGCAGTGTGTAGTCATTCAAAAAAATGAATGGGTGCAGTATAGTTCGCCTTACGAAGGAGGAGCAGAGTATATTGCTGTTTGTTTGCCTGCTTTTTCGCCAAATACAGTTCATCGGGATGAATAAAAAAAAGTATTTTTAACCATACCTTTAACTAATTTTATCGTTCATAAAAAATTTTGAAATCAATGAAAAAGTTCTGTATAACAACATTATGCGTATTAGCATTGACATCTGTGAATGCTCAAAATGTGGGACAGACAAAGATTTCAGAGATGAAATGGGGACTCGACTATAATCTCCATGTTAAGTTATCGAACGATACCAACTATGTGGTTGATGTTAGAGGCTTATACCACACAGGTAAAAATCTTTTTGTTGATACGACCGATCAGTCAACCACGTATTACCCGGTTAAACTTGATGGGGAGTTTATTCAATATCTTAAAAACCAAAAATTGAGCGACAACGAGGGAGATCAGACTGATTCGATTCGAAAAGAACAACCAAAGACCCTTTGGTCTGCATTACATAAAACCCTTGGAGGAGGCTATGTTCATTTTATAAATTGTTTAATCTATACACTCGAATCAAATCAGCTATACCTCACCGATCCAATCATGAAGAGACCTGTGTCGGACTGGAAACCAAAACCAATGACTGAATCGTTTAAGCGTACTAGAAAATGGGAGTACTATATTCCATACGATCAAAATAACGCTAAAAAAGAGTTTAAAAAACGTAAAGCGGAAAACGATTTAAAGGATCTTCAAGGAATACCTGCAGGCTTTATCGATTTGTTTACTAAAACTAGCCAAAAGCAATACGAGCAGCTTAGAGAGTTGCAAAAAAAACAGCCTGTGTCGCAAATTGATATTGTACGGCTGATGCTTGGTGCAAAATATCTGGGCAAGGAGCAAATTCAATATATACAAAGTAAAGTACAAACGGCTATTCTTCGGTATAATATAAACACGCTACCTTCGGTTATTATCTTCGATGATTATAATGCTGCAGTATCAATGACCCTCGATAATACTGGGTATAAAATTGGATATATCGTCTTTCGCGATCAAAGTTCGATTTCTATAGAAGAATCTGATATTCGCCACCATAAGATAGAGATGATGGTAAAAGCTGTAAACGAAGCAAACGATCGAGTGTTTAAGAAACGTTTACAAAATTATTATCAGAAATAATATCACTTTGCCACTTCCTCGCTACACTATCGTTTCTTTTTTAAGAAACGCAAATTGAGTCTCTCCTTTTTGTTTTGAATTGTTTCCTTTTCGGACTGCAATGAATGCTCCTGCTACATACGTTTTTCAATTCTTTCCTATTTGCAATAATAAATTTGATGCCTGATGTTTTGTTTATCATGTAGGAGGGTCATAGAATATTCCACAATCAATATTTTTTCAACACAAATGCACATGAAATGTTTTTTGTGTAATATTTAGCCTTATTATTTACCTGTAAGCATCTATAATTTATTGTTCTATTTTTCGACGATGTTTTTGGATTATTATAGACAAATAATAGATAGAATTTATTATATCAATGTCGTATTTATATGAGCGCTTTATTAATGCGTGTTTCATTTATAAAATATCAATTAAATAATAAAAATTCATTTAAAACTTTGATATGTAATAAAAATACACAATATTTGATATCTGTTTATTGTTTAACTATTAACTTAATACCTAAGAAAATGAAAAAACAAAAATTTGGTGGCAAATTGAAATTAAACAAGGAAGTAATTTCAAAATTGGATAAAGAAAGCATGAGTAAGGTAGTTGGTNNCATATTAACACATGCTACCCTTGTGTACCTACTGGTACCAATAACCGTCAATGTACAATTGGTTGTGATGAAAGTTTTCCTCCTAGTTGTGTAGCTACGTTTGAAAAATGAAAAAACAAAGATTTAGCGGCAAATTGAAATTAAACAAAGAAGTGATTTCAAAATTGGACAAGGAAGGTATGAGTAAAGTAGTTGGTGGAAACATAACCAATCTTTTTAATACTTGTACGCCATGTATGCCAACAGGTACTCACATTTGGCAATGTTCTGTTGGTTGCGATCCTACGGTTTGGACTTGCGAGGTGTAAAAGCATCGCAACTAATCAAACGTTAGCATGAAACAGCATTAAAGCATTCTGTTAAATAATAGCAGAATGCTTTTTGCAAAATTGATTTAAAATCACAATAATATATTATTTGAGGATAGTTTGATTATTAATATAGCTAATGGTTAAATCGCAATAAAAACACTATATGAATTGGATGCCAGTTTCAGAAAAAACGGGAGAAATTGAAAACTTGATTGATGAAATTGCCGAAATTTTAGGTGAGTATAAGAGGACGGATGATTCTATTGGTTTAATAGCAGGAAGTTTTAGCGTGGCTCTTTTTTTATTGTACTATAGCTTTATGAGGGAGACGGATAAGTATCAGGATAATGTTAACGATATTTTGTCGGAAGTTTTTGATACCATAAATAAAGGAGAAGCAAGAGAGTCTTTTTGTAATGGTGTTGCAGGAGTTGGTTGGGGAATGCAACATTTGGTAAAACAGGATTTAATGGAGTTCGATACTCATGAGTTTCATGAAGGCGTTTCGGAATACCTGCATAGATGTATGATAGGATTTATCGACAAGATGAATAGTTATGACTATCTGCATGGTGCAATTGGCATTGGTATTTATTTTTTGAATACTAACATAAATCAAAATGAAAAATATGTAGAGGAGTTAATTATGCTTCTCGAAAAATATAGCATTAAAGATGGAGAAACTGTGAAGTGGAAATCAGAAGTTGTAGGCGTTGGTTCTGTTTACAACTTTAGCATGTCACATGGAATGGCAAGTATTTTGGTTTTCCTAACTAAGGCTTATAAAAAGAATATTGCTCGAAACAAATGTCTTGAGTTAATTAATGGAACAGTTAATTATTTATTATCCAATAAATTAGATACCAAAGATTTTGGATCTATTTTCCCTTGTTATATTAGCGTTGAAGGAACTCTTTATGAAAGCCGACTTGCTTGGTGTTATGGCGATTTAGGAATAGGTATTGCTTTTTGGCTTGCAGCTGATGCAACCAATAATGAATCATTGAAGCAAGAGGCAATCAATATTTTTATGCATGCTACTGAAAGAACTGATTTAAAGAAGAATGGTGTTGTGGATGCTGGTATTTGTCATGGCACTGCAGGTATTGCTCATATTTTCAATAGAATGTATAACTACACTGGGATTGAGAGATTCAAGGAATCATCTTTATATTGGTTGGATCATACTTTACAAATGNNTTTGCAGGCTATAAAGCATGGTACAGTAAAGATTATGGTGGCTGGCAGTGCAAGTCATCACTTCTTGATGGTATTGCTGGTATTGGCCTAGTGCTTATGTCCTCTATTTCTGATATTGAACCCCAATGGGATGAATGCTTATTGTTAAGTTAAATTGTTATGCAAAAATTAGAATATTCTTCCTTTCCAAAATTTATTTTACGAACGCCTTTATTCCCAGTTAATTTTTTGCACAAGATCTTGTCTGAAAGGGAAACTAGCGAAGAGCTTCTTAAAAAGATATGTGAACAAAATGATATTCAAGAGTCAATTTTTCTTGCATCACCTATACTGTATGATGTAATGAAAAAATGGCTGATGAATGGATTAAAGGATAAGAANNATAAGAAGGAAATCCAAAACCTGCAACAATCTATATATAAATACCTTGCTCGCATGTCGGGACGTTCTACCCCCTTCGGCCTTTTTGCTGGGAACTCGGTTGGGCAAATTAGTGAATCGAATAACCTTATTATATCCGAAAAAAATCAATATCAGAGGGTAACAAGGCTTGACATGAACTATTTATGTGCTCTAGTTAAGGATTTGGAAAAACAACCTAACATTAAAAATTCCTTACTTTATTGTCCTAATAACAGTTTATACCAGTTTGGGAATAAATTACGCTATGTAGAATATTTTTATAAAAACACAAGTCGTAGCCATCATCTGTCATCTGTCGATTTTTCTATCTATTTAGAAAAAGTACTTAGCAGAGCAAAAAAATGGGCGTACTTGGACGACTTAGCCAAAGAATTGGTTGATGAGGACATCACTTTTGAAGAGGCTCAAGACTTTATATCAGAATTAGTTGATAGTCAATTATTATTATCAGAAATAGATCCCGCAGTTACTGGGAATGACTTTCTTTATAATTTATTAAATTTTCTTGAGGCAGAAGAAATTCAAAAAGAGGTATATCAAGTGCTGAAGGAAGTTGCATTTCAATTAAATAAAATTGATACTAGTCAAGTAGGTGTTGATACCGTAAAATACTATGAAATTGCTAGTAATTTAAAAAAAATAGGAACTGCCTATGACTTAAAATATTTGTTTCAAACTGATATGGTTAAACCAGCTGATAATTTATCGATAAGCAAACAGTTAGTTGATGAAATATTAGAGGGGATTGATGTTTTAGACAGATTAACGTCTATGCCGGGAGAAACAAATTTAATGAGATTTAGAGATGCTTTTTATAAGAAGTATGAAAATGCTGAAATATCATTAATGCAAGCATTAGATACTGAATCTGGAATTGGCTATCTTCAGTCAGGTGAGAAAGGATCAGGCGATTTTTCCCCTTTAATTGATGATATTAACATTAATACAACCCTAAGCAATAATTATAAGATAGATTGGAATCCCATATGTTCATTCTTGTTTAATAAATATATTCAGGCTATTAGGGAAAACGCTTATGAAGTTGAAATAAAGCTAGACGAAATAGAGAAACTATTTAAAGACGATACACGAAAAGGAAAGATGCCCGTGACTATTTCCTCTATGGTACAGCTTTTTAAGAAGGATAACGGGTATCGTATTTTTTTAAGTTCGGCTGGTGGTTCGAGTGCAGCAAATTTATTAGGTCGGTTTTGCCATATTGATGAAAAGATTCTAGATCATGTAAATAATATTGTTCGACATGAAGAGGAGTTTTATAAAGATAAAATTGTTGCAGAGATTGTTCATTTACCCGAGTCTCGAACAGGAAATATACTTTACAGACCCATACTTCGTAAATATGAAATTCCTTATTTAGCAAAATCCTCAGTTTCTGAAGACTTTCAGTTATTGCCTGAGGATATTATGGTTTCAGTAAAAAACAACAGGATAATATTAAGATCAAAGCTGTTAAATAAAGAGATAATTCCTAGACTAACAACGGCTCACAACTATTCGTTTAATGCTCTTCCCGTTTATCATTTTTTATGTGATATGCAGAACCAAGATTTGAAAAGCGGCGTTAGCTTTAATTGGGGCCCTTTAGCAAATCAATATCCCTTTTTACCTAGGGTTTACTATAAAAACATTATTTTTTCGTTTGCGACATGGAATATTCAAAAGCAAGATTTTGAATATCTTGTAAAAATAAAGGATGATGAAGAATTGTTTCGGGAAGTGCAAAAATGGAGAACTAATTTAAATATTCCAGAGTGGGTTGCCCTTGAAGAAGTTGATAATAAACTTCCAATTAAACTATCAAATCTTTTGTCGATAAAAACATTAGTAAGCGCTGTTAAAAATCGACCATTTTTTAAGTTAATTGAATTCTTCTCAAATGAAGATTTAATGTTAGTGCAAAATAAAGAAGGTGGCTTTGTAAATGAAATGATCTTCTCTTTTTACAGGAAATAAGATAAATAGCATTATCAGTAAATAGGTTATATGGATATTCAAAGAGATTTTATTTTAGGCGATAATTGGTTCTATTTTAAACTGTACACGGGTGTTAAAACAGCTGACACACTATTAGTTGAGGTGATTGATCCTTTTGCCTCAGATTTAATGAATGAAGGGTTTATAGAAAAGTGGTTTTTTATCCGGTATTCTGATCCAGACTTTCACCTCAGGATTAGATTTGAACTTAAAGATAAATTAAAGTTATCGGAGATAATTTTTAGATTGAATGCAATACTATACCCCTACATAGAAAATAGGATGATATCAAAATTTCAAGCTGAAACATATTCGCGAGAACTTGAACGCTATGGGAGTAAAACTATTGATGAAACTGAAAGCATATTTTTTTTTGATACACAAGCTACAATTTTATTATTAAATCAAATCGAAGGTGATGAGGGGGAAACATACCGATGGCATTATGCTTGTTTGGCTGTAGATTTCTTTTTGAATGATTTTGGTTTTTCAGAGGACGAAAAACTTCAGTTATTGGATCGGTTACAGTACAATTTTGGGCAAGAATTTGGTATGAATGCTCAGCTAAAAGTACAACTTGATGAGAAATTCCGAAAGGAAAGGCCGCAAATGAGATCGTTTCTACTTAGAGAGAGCGATATATATGAACCATTTTATCAGATATTGAAACAAAAGTATATTAATACAAAAGATATTATAGAAAGAATAAAGGCTATAAAGCTAAAAAACGAACTCGAAGTAGAATTTAATGATTATATTATCAGCCATATACATTTGATGCTTAACCGAATCTTTAAATCAAAACAGCGATTAAATGAAATGGTAATTTATTCACTTCTATATAGGTTTTATAAATCAGAAATAGCGAGGAAGAATAAAAATGCAACAGTTTAACGTAGAATCGTTAATTATTAGTTTGGTAAAAAATAAGAAGAGTTCCGACCCCTCTATAAGTCAGAACTCTTTTTTAGTAGAAAACTATGAACGTTAGGGTTAATATTCTTCAATCAAAATCTTTGCCAAAATTATTTTCATCGTGTTAGAGTGAGCTTAAAAATGTTATTTTTGCAAGCAGTATAGCAAATCAAACAGCTGAAATCACATCAATTTAAACCGTTTACGATGGAAAGTAAAAAAAGAGTTAAAATTAAGGAGTTGCTCTTAAACGGGCAGGTAGGCTCTGAAGTGTTGGCAAAAGGATGGGTTCGTACCCGTAGGGGAAATAAAAATATTGCATTTATTGCGCTTAACGATGGGTCAACAATTAATAATATCCAGGTTGTAATTGATGTTTTAAATTTTGACGAAAATCTTTTAAAAGAAATAAATACAGGAGCATGTATCGCTGTAATTGGGAAATTAGTTGACTCTCCAGGTTCAGGGCAAAGGGTTGAAATTCAGGCAAGCAGTGTTGAACTTTACGGTGCCGCAGATGCTACTACTTATCCTCTACAGAAGAAGGGACATAGTATGGAGTTCCTTCGTGAGATAGCACACCTTCGTCCACGCACTAATACATTTGGTGCAGTGTTACGTATTCGTCATGCAATGGCCTATGCCATCCATAAATACTATAACGATAAAGGTTTTTTCTATATTCATACTCCAATTATCACCGCATCAGATGCTGAAGGCGCAGGGGCAATGTTCAAAGTAACTACGCTTGATGTAAACAATCTTCCGCGAACAGAGGAGGGCAAGATTGATTGGAGCGAAGATTTCTTTGGCAAGGAGTCAAACCTTACCGTCTCGGGTCAGCTTGAGGGAGAATTGGCTGCCATGGCTCTTTCAGAGATTTACACCTTTGGTCCCACTTTCCGTGCGGAAAATTCAAACACACCTCGTCATCTTGCCGAGTTTTGGATGATTGAACCTGAGATGGCTTTCTATGACATCAAAGATAACATGGATCTTGCTGAGGACTTCCTAAAATATCTCATTCGATATGCATTAGAAAATTGCATGGACGATTTGGATTTCCTTTGCAAAATGTATGATAACGAGCTTATTGATAGGCTAAAATTTGTTGTTGATAATAGTTTCGAGCGACTACCATACACAAAAGCCATTGAGATACTTGAAAAGGTTGACCAAAAGTGGGAGTTTCCAGTATTTTGGGGAGCAGATTTGCAAGCTGAGCATGAACGGTTTCTTGTTGAGAAGCACTTTAAAAAGCCTGTAATCCTTACCGATTACCCTAAGGCTATTAAAGCTTTTTACATGAAACAAAATGAGGATGGAAAAACCGTTAGGGCAATGGATGTGCTTTTCCCAAAAATTGGTGAGATCATTGGTGGCTCACAAAGAGAGGAAAATCTAGAAAAATTAACTTCAAGAATTGCCGAACTTAATATCCCTGAAAAGGATATGTGGTGGTACCTAGATACTCGCCGTTTTGGAACTGCTCCCCATAGCGGATTTGGTCTTGGTTTCGAACGGTTATTGTTATTTGTGACCGGAATGAGCAATATTCGTGACGTTATCCCATTCCCTCGTACTCCAAAGAACTGTGAATTTTAAATAATAAATAGTCCATGCTCAAGCAAAGGCTTCAACAAAAGCTCCTCCAGAAGTTATCTCCACAGCAAATTCAAGTAATTAAGCTGCTTGAGATACCTACCATGTTGCTTGAGCAAAGGATTAAAAAGGAATTAGAGGAGAATCCTATCCTTGAGGAAGGGGAAGAGGTAGACGAATTCAGCGAGCAGCAGGATGAGGAGGTTACAGAGGATGATATCTCGAAAAACGACGATGAGTTTACTCTCGACGATTATTTGAACGATGAGGATATCCCATCTTATAGGTTAAATTCAAATAACTCATCAAAAGATGATAAACACGAAGAAATTCCTTTTTCGGTTGGTGTTTCTTTTCATGAACATCTTGAAAGTCAGCTAGGACTTAGAGTATTAACCGAAAAGCAGCAGGAACTTGCAAAATATATCATTGGCAATATTGATGAGGATGGCTATTTACGCAGAAAATTAACCGCTATTGCTGATGATATTGCCTTTTCCATGGGCATTGAAACAAACGAGGACGAACTTGAGCAGTTACTTTATATCATTCACGATTTTGATCCTGCTGGAGTTGGTGCACGTGATTTACAGGAATGCCTTCTACTTCAGATAAATGCTAAAGATCAAACGGTACCAGAGGTTGCTTTGGCGCGCAAAATCTTGAAGTACCATTTCGATGAGTTCACTCGCAAGCATTACGATAAAATTGCATCAAAACTTGATTTAGAGGACGAGCAGCTTAAAGATGCGGTTGATGAAATTTTAAAATTAAATCCAAAACCAGGGGGTTCGTTTCAAGATCCCATGAACCAATCAATTCAGCATATTATTCCAGATTTTATTCTCGATTTGGTGGATGGCGAATTTCAGCTTAGCCTCAACTCAAGGAATGTTCCGGAACTTCGGATCAGTCGCGAATACTCTGAGATGATTGAAACATATTCCCACAATAAAAGCAACGCTTCGAGGCAGGATAAAGATGCGATGACTTTTGTAAAGCAGAAGATTGATTCGGCTCGTTGGTTTATTGATGCTATAAAGCAGCGTCAAAATACGCTGATGGCTACAATGCAAGCATTAATTGAGTATCAACGAGAATTCTTTAAGGATGGTGATGAAACAAAGCTTCGCCCAATGATTTTAAAGGATATAGCTGAAAAAACGGGACTAGATATATCAACTATTTCAAGAGTTGCTAACAGTAAATATATTCAAACCCATTTCGGAATTTTTCCTCTTAAATTCTTTTTCAGCGAAGGAATGCAAAACGATGCTGGAGAAGAGGTTTCAACGAAAGAAATTAAGAAAATACTACAGGAATGCGTTGAAAGTGAAAATAAACGAAAGCCTATTACCGATGAGAAATTAATGGAGGTATTACAGCAGAAAGGTTATCCGATTGCTCGTAGAACCGTTGCCAAATACCGCGAACAACTTGGTATTCCTGTTGCCCGATTAAGAAAAGAACTTTAGCCAATGAATAGTAAAATTGCTAAAACCGTCTCGGTTTTATTTCACCCAATGCTTATGCCCCTTTTGGGTGTAATTTTTATTTTCTATTCAGGTTCATATATCTCTTTTCTCCCTGATAATGTAAAACGTATAATTATTTTGGTTATTGGCGCAAATACCCTTGGATTACCCTTACTGATGATGCCTCTGTTCATCCAGTTTGGCGTTGTTAAAAGTTTAGTAATGGAAAGCAAAAGGGAGCGTTTATTACCACTTGCCTTTACATTGATTCCGTACATTCTTTCTGTTTATTTTTTAGCAAAACTGCCAATACCCGTTGTAATTCCTGTATTTATGTTAGGTGCATCACTCGTTATCGCTTCTTGTCTAATCATTACATATTGGTGGAAAATTAGCATTCATATGGTTGGTATTGGAGGTCTAGTTGGTTTTATTATTGCTATTTCTATTCGGCTATATATTGATGTATTACCTTATCTTTTAGGTTCAATTATAATTGCTAGTTTGCTAGCATCATCTCGTTTACAAACTAAGGCTCATAACCCGAAACAGGTATATTTTGGATTTGCTCTTGGGTTTTCATTAATGTTATTGGTAATACTTATTTTCTAGAAGAAAGGTAAGACGTCATTTTGCTTCAATTCCAAAGATTAATAAGATTTTGAATAAAAAATGACTTCGTCCATTTTCGGTCAAATCTCTCTCTTTTTTTTATTTAAAATATTCAATATCAGAGTAATAATTGTATTGGCAATATTGTTGGTATAATTTAAATATTTTGATTAACCCTCATTATTAGCACATTATAACTTATTTTTTTGATGATTAGAGCATTATAGTTAAAGATAAAATTGTTTCAACTTGACAGATTAATAGAACTTTTATTTTAATATTTCCGTAAAACGTTAAAAGCACTCACATAATAAATATAAACATACTGATAAACAAAGCAATAGTGGTTGTTTCTGTGCAATTTTTCGAGTATTGATAACACTTGTAAGTGTCTTGTTTTAAGCCAAATATTTTGGAAGTACAGGAAAAATCTATATTTTCGGCAGTTAATAATAAAATAATTAGAATGAAACAATCTATTTGTTCACCGATTTTAAACAAAATCAAATAGATTTATCAACAGTGTTTAGAGATGAAATTTGTTAATACGATGATTTTAAGGTGGTTGTGTTTGTTTTATTTCTTTTTGCAAAATTTTTCTGGAATTGGGCAGAAACCTTTTGTTTTTTTTGAAACAACAAAAAAAAGTAATGAGGTATGCCAAGGAAAAACTATTGGAGTAATAGCTACTATAAATTCGCAAATAGAAAATTATATTAGCTTTAAATGGTCAGGAGAATCGAAAGATGTTAATGAAATAAGGAATGAAATTGTTACTGTTAATTCTTCTGAACCTGGAGAAAAAAAGCTTAAGTTCACTTTGATGGTTAAAGAAAACATAAAATATGACACAGTTTATATTGTGAAAGTATTACCAAAGCCAGATGTTTCATTAGATGTTTCAAGTAAAGAGATAAGGGTAATTAGTAAAGATATATTGACTTTGTCAGGCTTTAAATGGAAATACAATGGAGTTTTGCTAGTTGAGGAAACAGATAGTGTATTTAAAAACCCTAAAAGAGGTTCATACCAGGTTTTTGTATTAGATAACAAGGGTTGTAGGAATTCTTCTCAGATCATAAAGGTTGAATAGTTAGATTTTAAAAAAATATTAAGATGAAAAAGTTTACAAAATTCATCACCAATGTTTTGATAATGATGGTCCTTTTTGTCATCGCTTCATCAAACAATGCATTTGGACAGCTTACAGTAAAGATTTTATATAACACAGTTGAGGTTGATCCCGTTAATGGATGTCAGGGTTCTACAACTGCACTAAATTCTGATATAACTGGAGGATCTGGAGATTATGCTTATACATGGAATTGTGTGCCTGCAAATCCTTTCTTTGTACCTTCTGATGATGCAGCTTTTTTCCTTGCCTCATCAGCAGCTGGAACATTTACTGTTTCGCTTGATGTTTTAGATAATATTTCGGGATTTACTGGCTCGAAAAGCATTACTGTTATTGTTAATCCTAGGCCGTTGGCTACTATTGTTGCGAATGGGGCAACAACTTTTTGTCAAGGAAACTCTGTTGAGCTTGAAGAAACAAATGGACAAATAGGAGTAGATTATAAATGGTTGAAAGGAGGTGTCGAAATACCTGGGGCAATAAGTAATAAATATTTAGCAAGTCAAACAGGTTTCTATGTTGCCAAAGTTATTTATACTGCTACAGGATGCTTTAAGAACTCTAATCAAATATCTGTTACCGTTAACCCAAATGCAACAATCAACTTAACCTCTGCTGCGGGGACTGATGCTCAAACTAAATGTATTAATAATGCCATTGATGATATTACTTACGCAATTGGAGGTGGAGGTACAGGTGCTTCTGTTGTAGGCCTTCCAGCAGGAGTTAGCGGTTCATACGCTGCTGGTGTATTTACTATTACTGGCACACCAACCGTTGCAGGAACATTTAACTACACAGTAACAACTTCTGGAACATGTTCTCAAACATCTGCTAACGGATCAATAATTGTTAATCCTGATGCAACAATCTCTTTAACTTCTGCTGTCGGAACAACGAACCAAACTAAGTGTATTAATACAGCGATTGACAATATTACATACGCAATAGGAGGAAGTGGAACAGGGGCTAATGTAGTTGGATTACCAGCTGGTGTTAATGGTTCTTATGCTGCTGGAGTTTTTACAATAAGCGGCTCTCCATCAGTTAGCGGTACATTTAACTATACTGTAACAACTACAGGACCTTGTGTTCAGGCAACTGCTGTTGGTACTATAAATGTTAATCCAAATTCTACAATTAGTCTTACATCAGCTCCGGGAACTGATAACCAAACAAAATGTATAAATAATCCAATTGATGATATAACCTATGCAGTTGGGGGAAGTGGAACAGGAGCTTCTGTTGTGGGTTTGCCTGCTGGAGTTACAGGTTCTTTTGCAGGGGGAGTTTATACTATTAGTGGTTCTCCTTCAGCTAGTGGTACATTTAACTATACTGTAACAACCACGGGTCCGTGCGTACAGGCAACTGCAATGGGTACTATCATAGTAACTCCAGATGCAACAATTAATCGTACTTCTGCAGTTGGTACCGATGCTCAAACTCTATGTATTAATACTGCGATAACAAATATTACGTACTCGGTTGGAGGTAGCGGAACTGGCGCAACGGTATTAGGACTTCCTGCTGGCGTTACAGGAGCTTTTGCAACAGGGATATTTACCATTAGCGGAACACCAACAGTTAGCGGAACTTTTAATTACACTGTAACCACAACAGGTCCTTGCGGTCAAGCCATTGCTAATGGAACAATTAGTGTAAATCCTGATGCAACAATCTCACGTACATCTGCGGCAGGTACCGATGCTCAAGTTATATGCATTAATACTCCCATTGCTAACATTACATATTCAGTTGGAGGAAGTGGAACAGGTGCAACAGTAGTTGGTCTACCTGCTGGTGTGACTGGATCATTTGCCGGAGGAATTTATACAATTAGCGGAACCCCTTCAGTAAGCGGTACATTTAACTATACCGTAACAACAACTGGGCCATGTGTGCAGGCAACAGCAACAGGAAGCATAACTGTTACGCCAAATGCTACAATTAACAGAACCTCTGCTGCAGGAACGGATGCTCAAGTTTTATGTATTAATACCCCTTTAACCAATATAACGTATTCAATTGGCGTTGGGGGAACTGGGGCAACGGTTTCTGGTCTTCCAGCGGGGGTCAGTGGCTCATATGCTGGAGGTGTATTTACAATAAGTGGTTCGCCAACAGCCAGTGGCACCTTTAACTATACTGTAACTACAACAGGGCCATGTATTCAAGCTTCTGCATTAGGAACAATTACTGTTAATCCTGACGCTACAATAAATAGAACATCTGCTGTCGGAACGGATGCTCAGTCCATCTGTATTAACACACCAATAGTTAATATTACCTATTCAGTGGGTGGTAGTGGAACAGGGGCAAGCGTTGTTGGACTTCCAGCAGGGGTAACAGGTAGTTTTGCCGCAGGAGTTTTTACAATCAACGGCACGCCAACAGCTAGCGGCACGTTTAACTATACGGTAACAACAACCGGTCCCTGTGCTCAAGCTACTGCAATTGGCAGTATAAATGTAACACCAAATGCAACGATTACTCTTACTTCTGCTGCTGGCACCAATGCTCAAGTTGTTTGTATTAATGCTCCGATCACAAATATTACATATTCAATAGGTGGCGGAGGTTCAGGTGCGACCGTTTCTGGATTACCTGCAGGTGTTTCTGGGGCATTTGCTGCTGGAATATTTACCATTAGCGGAACTCCAACAGCCAGCGGTACATTTAACTATACAATAAATACAACAGGCTCTTGTGTTCAGACAAATACAACAGGTAGTATTACCGTTAATCCTGACGCTACAATAAATAGAACATCTGCCGTTGGAACTGATGCTCAATCAATTTGTGTTAATACACTTTTAACTAATATTACGTATTCTGTAGGTGGAAGTGGTACTGGTGCAACTGTATCAGGATTACCTGCAGGCGTAACAGGCTCTTATGCTGGAGGTATTTTTACTATTAGTGGAACGCCAACAGTTGCAGGGACATTTAACTACACTGTAACAACAACTGGTCCTTGTACTCAAGCTACAGCAGTAGGTGTAATAACTGTAAATCCAAATGCAACAATCACAAGAACATCTGCTGCGGCAACGACAAATCAAACAGTTTGTATAAATACTCCAATTGTAAATATAACATATTCTGTAACTGGAGGAGGAACAGGTGCTGGAGTTGTTGGCCTGCCTGCTGGAGTAACCGGTAGTTTTGCTGCAGGTGTTTTTACAATTAGTGGTACTCCAACCGCTAGTGGAGTTTTTAATTATACTGTGACTACAACTGGAACATGTACTCAAGCAACCGCAACGGGTAGTATTACTGTTAGAGCAAATTCTACTATATCGTTAACTTCAGCAGTAGGCACTGATGCTCAAATGAAGTGTTTAAACATACCAATAACCAATATTACTTATGCAGTTGGAGGAAGCGGAACAGGCGCGGGAGTTGTTGGTTTGCCTGCTGGAGTAACAGGTAGTTTTGCAGCAGGAGTTTTTACTATCTCTGGAACACCCACTGTAAGTGGTACATTTAACTATACTGTAACAACCACGGGACCATGTGTTCAAGCAGTTGCAAATGGTTCTATTGTTGTTAATAATTTACCAATTGTAACATTTGGAGGTGTCCTTGCAACTCAGTGTGCAACATCGACCACCTATGCCTTAACAGGTGGTACACCAGTTGGAGGAACTTATAGCGGAGCTGGAGTAACTGGAACAAACTTTGATGCTTCTGTTGCTGGTCCTGGCATACATATAATTACTTATATGTATTCCGATATTAATGGTTGTAGCGGTTCTGCTACCAATACAATAAATGTAAATTCTGTAATTGGTAATAATACAATATCATCCGCAAAAACCTCAATTTGCTATAATTCAATCCCCGTTCAGTTTACAGGAACAACACCAACTGGTGGAAATGGAACATACACTTATCAGTGGCAAAGTAGTACTGCTGGTGCAGGAGGTCCATTTGCTGATATTTTAGGAGAAACTTCGATAGATTATTTACCAACTACTCCTATTACTGTTGATACTTGGTATCGTAGAGTTGTAAGTTCTCTTCCATGTTCAGACTTTAATAGCAATGTGATACAAATAACTGTTGGCCCCGCATTTACGGTTACAACAACCTTTACTACACCTAAATGTGTGGGAGATGCAGATGGAACTGCCACTGCAAACCCTGTTGGAGGTACTCCTGCTCCAGGCGGCATATATACTTACAGTTGGAACACTATTCCAGTTCAGACCACAAAAACAGCTACTGGATTAATTGCTGGAATGTATACAGTAACAGTTACTGATAATATTGGGTGTATAATTACTGATAATGTAACAGTAACTGATCCAACTCCTGTTACACTTGGTGCTATAACAATAACAGATATTGTTGGATGTTTTGGAGACACGAATGGATCTATAGAAACCCAAGCGTCAGGTGGAACGTCTCCATATAAATACGATCTTTATAATAACGGAGTATTTGTAACCACTCAAACATTGGGCACAGGAACCCCTGTAACCTTTGGCGGACTGGGTGCTGGCACACAATATGAAATTCGAGTAACTGATGCAAATGGATGCGGTCCAGTATTATCTGGATTATTAACAATAACCCAACCAAATCAATTATCTATTACAGATGTTCAGACAACTGAAATAACTTGTAATGGTTATAATGATGGTGTGATAACAATTACTGCAATAGGAGGAACTGCTCCATATCAATACTCAATAAATGGCTCTGGGGGTCCATTCCAAGCACTCAATACTTTTAATGTGGGAGAAGGTGGTTATGATATTTATGTTGTTGATGCTAACTTATGTGAAGCCACATGGCCAATTCAAATTCAATTTGTAAACCCAGCCAAGATTAATTTTAACTATCAGGTTTCGCAAATTACAACATGTAATGGAGACAATTCTGGGAAAATAGAAATTAGTAGTGTAACTGGCGGCTCGGGAAGTGGGTATGAATATTCGATTCTTGAACCACCGTTATGGGGATCCAACCCTCTATTTGAGAATTTGCTTGGAGGAGCAGCAAATCCTTACTATGTTAGGGTGAAAGATTCCAAAGGCTGTATTGAGACAGCAAATAATGGGAATCCTATTATTATTAACCAACCTAGTGCCATTACAATTACTCTTGGTGCGATTAATAATGTTACGGGGTGTTGGTACAGTACTAATGGAAGTATTCGTATTAATAGTGCAGGAGGTGGTACAGGATCTAAACAAGCATCTCTTGATCAAATAACTTGGCATAATATTCCTTACACTTTCACAGGTTTAGGCGTAAATAATTATACTGTATATGTAAAGGATGCAAATAACTGTATTGTCACTCAAAACGTTTCAATAACTGGACCTACTCCAATTACATTAGTGGCTCCAGCAACAACAGTCCCAGTAACATGTACCAATTCTAATTATGGTGAGATTCATGCTACTGCAACAGGTGGTACAGGAACTCTTACATATTCAATTGATGGTGGAGCTTATCAAGCTACAGGTGATTTTACAGGCTTAACAGGAGGAGATCATACTCTTAATGTCATAGATGATAATAGTTGTATATTAACTGAAACAATTAACGTTCCTGAACCACCAGAGATCGTGTTTACTTCGCCTAGTAAAATTGATATTACATGTTTTGGATTAGCAGATGGTGAAATACACGCTGCTGCAACGGGAGGAACCGGAGCGTTAACTTATACATTGCTCCCTGGAGGAGTTATAACTAACGCTACAGGTGATTTTACTGGCTTATCGGCAGGAACATATAGTGTTTTAGCCACTGATTCAAAGGGTTGTAACAATACTTCCTCTGATTTTACAATTATTGAACCAACACTATTTACTTTTGGTTCGGCTACAAGTACGCCATTGAATTGTAATGGCGATAACTCAACAGTTACTCTTGTTGCAAGTGGAGGAACCAATCCAATAAGCTATACATTAACTGATGGTGGTGTATATAGTGAAACAAATGCCTTTGGTAACTTTACTGTGCCAGCAGGTACCTATAATTATACAATTACTGATGCAAATACATGTAATACATTTATAGGTTCAATTATTATAACTCAGCCAGATCCAATTGTTATTAGCGTACCTGTGATAACGCAAATGACTGCTCCTGCTGCCAACGATGGTAAAATAAAATTATCTGCAACAGGAGGTACAGGTCTACTAACCTTTACGCTTAATCCTGGAGGAGCTGTATTAACTGCGGCATCTGGAGTAGATGTTGAATTTACTGGCCTTGCCGCTGGTATTTATTCAGTAGATGTTACCGATGAAAATGGATGTAGCCAAACTGTAAGCGATCTCATAATAGGATTACTTGATTTAATACTTACTCCAACGCATATTACATGTAATGGTAGCAATGATGGGGAGATTGTGCTTACAATTAATAGCGGAACGGCACCATATACCATTACATGGACCGGTCCTGGAGGCCCGTTGCCTGCTTTCAACGACATGTTGACTATCTCAGGCTTAAGCGCTGGTTTATATACTGTTAATGTTACAGATGCGATAGGAGTCACTGGAACAGCATCTACTACAATCAATGAACCAACATTACTTACTGCAACATTTGTAAATGTTCAAGATAAGCTTTGCTTTAGCGATGCCAATGGATCTGTTATTTTTGATATTGTTGGAGGTACTGCACCTTACACAATTTCTTGGACAGAGGGAAGCACACCCAGAACAGAAGTAGTTAACACAGCACCATTTATTGCGACAAACGTTGCTCCAGGAACTTACGATTTCACTATTGCTGATGTGAGTACTTGTAGTTCTGTTCTTATCTCGAATATTACTTTAGCTGATCCTCAACAGCTGAATATAACTAATATTGATGGAGTAGATTTAAAATGTAATGGAGATGGGGATGGTTCGATAACAGTCACTGCAGTTGGAGGAACAGCTCCTTTTAACTACGAAATAGTTGGCCCAATCAATATGTCTGTTCCTGATGGAATATTTGACAACCTTTTACCCGGTGATTATACTGTTTCTTTAACTGACGCGAATGGTTGTATTTCTTCGTCTGACGTTCCACTCACAATATCGCTTGTTGAGCCTACAGCATTGTCTGTTACAATCCTAACACCAGCACCTCTTACGTGTCCTAATGTTCCTGACGGGTATGTTCGGTTACAAGTTAGCGGGGGAACACCTGATTACACATTCTTATGGTCAAATGGACAAAGTACAGCCGATTTGGAGAATATACTAAGTGGTAATTATTCGGTTTTAATAACTGATGCCAATGGATGTACTGTTAATCGAAATGTAACTGTAGCAGGGCCTTCAATGTTTGTAATTACCGATACAACTATAACCCAAGCTAAGTGTTCTCAGTTACTTGAATCAGGAAATGATGTTGGAAGCATCAAAATAGAGTCAGTTGTTGGAGGAACCGCTCCATTTACNNCCCATTTACTCATCTATGGAATTATCCTTTAATCAGCCCTGTTACTGGTGACTTTATCGATAACCTTTCAGCAGGAAGATATATTGTTACTACTACAGATGCAAATAGTTGTATCTATCACGACACGATTTATGTAAACTCTGACCCAGATTTCTATATGGATGCATATGCATACAAAGACACAATGTTGTGTGGTAGTGGTACGCTTAATTTAGTTGCGTTTGAGAATGGTATCAATCCGGCACGAGTATATACATATAGTTGGTATGAAGTTCCAAATACTTCTGGTGCTCCTCTTGGAACTGATAAAACTTTTACAGTTAACCCAACAAAGAATACGCAGTATTATCTTGAAGTTCGAAATGATGGAGGATGTTTTAGTAATGATACTGTTAACGTTGCGATTTATCCAAAAATTGGATTGAGTGTGCCTCTTTATATATCAGCCGTTCAAAAGGATACAATAATTGCCATATTATCAGGAACAAATTATAACTTAGATGTTATTACTGCAAGTACTGAGTACCCAACAACATTTAAATGGGAACCAGATATTCTTTTTGAACCTTATGATTCATGGAATTCATCCATTTATGTAGATAAAGATATTTACGCTCAAATTCCACCTGAACGGATTGTGACTTTAAAAGATCCAGAAACAAGAAGAATGACAAAATATATTTTAATTGATGTAAAGGCAGAGACATCTGTCGGCTGTTTGGATTCTTTGAAGTTATATGCTAAAATGGTTGATAATATGTCGTTTGGAAATGTGTTTTCGCCTAATGGTGATGGAATAAATGATAGGTGGGAAGTTCCAAAAGACTATCTATTTCCCGATTTAAGCATCGAAATTTTCGATCGTTGGGGAGCTCAAGTTTGGTCTGCTAGTGGTGATAAGGCCGCAAAGGGTTGGGATGGCCGAACTAATAATGGAAAGGAGTTACCAATTGGTACGTATTATTATGTAGTTAAGTTTAATATTAATACATTCGATAAAAATTGGGCTCCAGTCACAGGTTCTATAACTATAGTAAGATAGGAGGATACAATATGAAATATACAATCTTACATATGAAACGTATTCGGATTATCCTATTAACCATTTTAGGTGTAATAGCATATTTTTCCGCTAATGCTCAGCAAATACCGCAGTACACTCAGTATATGTTTAATAATTATTTAACTAATCCTGCTGTCGCAGGAACATATAATTATTATCAATTAAGAGTTAATAGCCGTTACCAATGGGTTGGGTTAAATGATGCACCCCAGACAACTGGGGTAAGCATTTTTGGCCCTTTATCAAAGCGAGATATGGGCTGGGGTAGTTATGTATTTATGGATATAACCGGACCAACAAGTAGAATGGGTCTTATGGGATCATATGCCTATAATATGCCTATAAATGATGAATTTAGAATATCTGGAGGGATTTCTCTTGGATTTTTACAGTATAAGGTTGATAGATCAAAATTTACTCTTGGAGATAATTCAGGAAATTATGTAAACTTTTCTGATCCAACCATTAATAGTGTAAATTCTACTTTCACACCTGATGCCACAATTGGATTTTATGTCTATAATAGTTTGCATTATTTAGGTATTTCAGCACATCAGCTTTTTGGACAGAAATTGAATCTTTATAACGAAACAATTGGCATAAACAGGCTAAGGCAGCACCTTATTGTATGTGCTGGAACCAGATACATTCTTAACCGATATTATGATATTGAACCCGCTCTTCTCTTAAAGTTTCCATTTGGGAGCAAATTTCAGTTTGAACTAAATACAAAAGTTACCTATAAATCACAAATGTGGGGTGGAATATCTTACCGTTTCAGAGATGCAATAGCAATTATGATTGGATACAACTATAAGAAAAGATATATGTTTGGTTATTCCTACGATTATAGCTATACATCAATCCGTCAATACCAGTCGGGAACACATGAGATTATGATTGGGTATTTATTCGATAAGATCAAATAAAAGAAATAATTCCCTTTATTTTATTAAAGATTCCAGACACAGCACTGGAATCTTTTTTCGTTTTAAAGTGATATATATTAATAAGAGGTTTATTTTTGTGTTTAAATTTATTGTTATGCGAAAATCATTAGTGCTTCTATTAGTTATCATTTTAGTTGCTTCATGTGGGCAAAAAACAGCAATTCCCGAAAAGGATATGGTATCTATCTTAGCAAAAATTCAAATTTTAGATGCCTCAATTCAACACCATAAGTACAGGAATAAGTTTTTTGAAAAAGATACCATCGATTATTATAGTAAAACAATAGAATCATTTGGTTATACAAAAGCTCAATTTGATAGCTCTTTGAGTTTTTATACTAGAAATCCTAAAATTTTAGACGCCATTTATGATAAAGTAATCATTGAACTTTCTAAAGTTGAGACTAAGATTTCAGCTCTTAGTAAGGAACGTCTAGATTCTCTCGAACGTGATACTGTAATGAATTACTGGAATTTGAAAAAACGAATCGAATTCCCTAAAGATGAAGATTTGGGAACAGTAGATTTCTCAATTCCTGTTAAAGGATTAGGAGTTTATACTGTATATGCTGAGGTATGTATTTTTGAAGATGATAGAACTTTAAACCCAGAAATGGAAGCTTTTTTCTTTTTCGATGATAAATCAAAAAATGGAAATAAGAGTTCTTTTACATCAAGCCGATATTCAAAAGGGAACGATACGCTTGTATACTCTGTTCAGCTAGAATTAAAAAATTCATTAGTAACCCATTTGAAGGGTTCTTTATTTGCGCATAGTAATTCTGGGCAAAAGATTGCAAGACATGCTGTATTTACAAATATTAAAGTCAATTTCAAGCAAAACATTTCTCCAAAGCAAAGGATTAGAAACAAACTTCGAAAAAATGAGCAAATAGAATCCTCAAGATAGTGAAACGCTTCTCGGCTAACTACATCTTTCCAGTTAATGGTCATCCTATTAAAAATGGGATAGTTGTTGTCAACGATAACAATATTATTGTTGATGTAATCGACCCTAAGGGAGATGTTTTAGAGTTGGAATCAATGGAGTTTCATAACGGGGTTATTGTGCCTGGATTTGTAAATGCTCATTGTCATATTGAACTATCTCATCTTAAAAAAAAACTTGATAATAGTGCTGAGGGCATTGCTGGGTTTGTTTCGCAAATTAGAACACTTAGAGCTTCAACAGAATTTGAAATTCAAAAATCAATTAAACAGGCATTATCCGCTTTAGATGATAACGGGACTGTCGCTGTTGGTGATATTTGTAATACAACCGATAGTTTTTTGTTAAAGCAAACATCAAAAATATACTTTCACAGTTTTATCGAGGTATTTGGATTACTTCCCAGTGAAGCGGAACTTAGGTATCAAAATGCAAAATCACTTTTAAATGATGCTCTATTAGTTAACAAATCTAGTTCACTAACGCCTCATGCAACCTACTCAATTTCCGATAAATTGTGGAACTTTATAAGTAATGAGCTAAGCAAAACGGAATCAACGGTGAGTATTCACTATGGGGAGAGCATGCAGGAGTACGCTTTTTTGAAGGATAGAACAGGAGTTCTTGCCGAAAACTTTAAAGATCTAGGAATTGCAGATGGTATAGCATCTAATACAACTCCTTTTGAAATAGTAAAAAAGTATCTTCCTAAGCAAAATCCTACACTTTTTATACATAATACTTTTGTACAGAGGGATGAGATTAAAAGCATCATGTCTCATTTTAAGAGCCCTTTTTTTGTGCTTTGCCCTTCATCTAATTTATTTATTGAGGGGAAACTTCCTAATGTTCCATTGTTTATTGAGGAGGGTGCTTGCTTGGCTATTGGAACCGATAGTTTCGCTAGTTCAAATACGTTGTCTGTTTTTGATCAGATTTTAATCCTTCTGGAAAGATTCCCTATTTTAACATTTAATGAGGTAAATCGATGGGCAACGCTGAATGGTGCAAAGGCGTTGAATATTGAATCAGTATTTGGTTCATTCGAAAAAGGTAAAAAACCAGGACTAAACCTAATTACTAATTTTGATTTTGGACAAATGAGACCTATGGCGCAAAGCAGAGTTAAAAGGTTGATTTAGTTTAATTAGTGCCCCTTTCCTATAAATCAGTGCTATAGTTTGCTTTGTGAGAGTTAAGCCAAAGAGTAATAAATTCATCCAATTCCTTGAGAACAGTTATTGCATCTTTATTGATGATATCTTTAAGCCTTTCTATCTCTTTTATAAACTCTTTATGTGATGCTGAATGATTCTCAATCCTTGAGCCCCCTTTTTTCTTAAGAAATAGTTCTTCGTTAATTAGGTAGTTTTCGTAATAGTATGATAGTGAAAAGAAAATCTCGGTTAAATCGTTTTTATCCCCTTTTTTCAAAATAAGTTCTTTAATATGGGTATGGATTTCAGAGAGTTTTTGGTGCCCTTTATCTATTATTGGGATATTGGTTTTATTACTTTCATCCCTACTTGGA
The DNA here is from genome assembly GCA_003531155.1 of Bacteroidales bacterium. Lineage (GTDB taxonomy): Bacteria > Bacteroidota > Bacteroidia > Bacteroidales > Tenuifilaceae > UBA8529. The sequence goes on from DQHR01000041.1 coordinate 57,497, forward strand.
TTGTTGATGTTTCCCATATCGTTTATGATTTGATTTTGAGCAATTAAAGTTAATCTGTATTGAACTGTATTGCTATGATTATTATCATATAAGATACTGATATACAAACATGAACGTTAGGTCTTAAATTTTAATACCTTTGCAAACTATTTGTGTTTTCAATGGTTTTAATGAGCAAGGTTTATAAATATGGCAACATTTCTTTTCGATAGTATTGTATTCGGGCCAATTCGAAGCCGCAGGCTAGGTGCTTCGCTTGGGATCAATCTTTTACCCATCAACTCTAA
>DQHR01000097.1 GCA_003531155.1 Bacteroidales bacterium
CTGATCGCCAGTAAGAAAAGCATTATGGGCGAATATGTTAATACAAAATTTTTCAATATCATCTCTTGGTCCTTCACTTTTATCTTAATCTTTCTCACCCTGCTTTTATTGGTATCAACCCTGTTCCCTCAATTTGTAAGTAATATTTTTAGTTTTTTAGGACTGTAGCCCGGTATATACTAAATAAAAAGGGAGGTGTTTCCGTGGAAACACCTCCCTTTTTATTAGCTTGCCGGTAACCATTCATACTCTTACATAAATATCATTGTTCATGAAGCAATACGATATGATTGAGTGATTGTGTAATACTCATTCAACAATTTATCTAATTTTTGGCTCAAACCGACAATCTTTGGATCGGTAAGGCTCATATAATTTGCTGAATCATTTAGATTCATTCGAGCATCTTCAATCAAGGCCATTAATAAGTCTATATAGAATTTCACTTCAACACCTCTTTCCCATAAGACATTATTTCTGGAAGCCTTCAGAAAACCTTCCAAGCGCATCTCTACTTGGGATATTTTAGTATATTATACCTAAGAAATCAAGATATTTTATAAAATATTTATTTCATGATGAATAAATCAGTTTTTACATTTCTAAAGTCTTTATATTCCATTTTATGTCATTTAATTGAATGTCGGAAAAACCATTCCTCCTGCAACCTCCGGACGAAAACCCTAGAGTCGCGCTACGACGTTTTGAAGCTCTTGCCCTACTCGCTGCACCCCTTCGACTATTTGCGTAATATGTTGGGTTGCATTAGCTTGTTCTTGGGTAATCTCACCACTTTTAAATACACCTGAAGTGATTTGTTCTATGGTTATATTAAATTTACTTAAAATGTCTTTAATCTGGTTGGCAGAACGCTTACTATCTTCGGCAAGTTTCCGCACTTCCTCAGCTACTACGGAAAAACCACGTCCATGTTCCCCAGCCCGTGCTGCCTCGATGGCGGCATTTAGCCCTAACAGATTAGTCTGGTTTGCTATTCGACTAATAAAATCCAAAACATCTGTGGTTACTTTAACTTGTTGCAGACCTTCCTGAGCTTCGTCCGCCAGTGTTTGGCTTATTGCAGCTACTTGCTGGGAAGAAGCCATTAATTGTTGAACAGTACTTGCTGCATATTCAATCGAGGTATTTAAATTGTCGACCTGACCGCGAATAATATCTTTTAATTCTTCATCGCGCAACATGTTAACGATAAGCCTTGCTGCAATACAAGCCACCGGTTTCGTTACATCTAAAGATCCGGCAATTCCGAAACTTCCTATTTTATTTCCTTCAAACGTAATGACAAGATGTGTTCCCTCTTTAAGGCGACCGTTTGATGCTAAAGCATCCTCAGCGGTGATTAGGAAAATGTCTAGATTCGTTGTTAAAACTTTTTTGCTTATTTCATGCGCCATACCAATCCGAGTTTTTGCTGAATCTGCAATAATTATTCCTGATTGATCGCAAACAATAACCGGAGATCCGCTTTCCTGTGATATTAAGTCAGCGATCTGATTGGCGACACCCACATTCAGTTTGATAAATATCCCTACCTTCTGCCTTAATATTATGGCTAATATTAATTAATTTTTGAGTGCCCAGAGACCACGATCTCCATGGTCTTGACTGCTGCGAGAATCTATTATAAAGCACTAACTTAATATAAAATACTGAGTTCTTCCTAAATAAAAACCAATATTATAAACCTCTTGGCGAAATTCCTCTTGCGAATCCTCAGCGTATATTAGTTTTTTAAATTATACCATATATGTATCTACTTCCGAATAAATATTCACTGTTTGTACTCTTCCATTGTTTTCTATCAACCATGATTTTTTGCTGTAAACTCCATCATTTCGTGAAGAGGGCCCCTGAGACCACGTTATAGTGATTTTTTAAAATCAGCATAATAAAAGATCGGTTTAAACCGATCCTTTATTATACAGTGTTTTCCTCGTTATAATAAAAATACTTGCACGATTTGAAATCAAATTACAGTTGTTCGATTTTCAAGTTAAGTTCCAAAAGTGCCAAAACTTAGATGGGAGCATGCCATTTTTAGTACTACTAACATTCGATTTATATGTTGCTTAATTTTTAAGAGGTACCCACTTACCAATTCTATATTCTTTAGCTTCAGTATTTGAAGCTGATATAGGCCAAATAATTGAGTTATCAGCATTCACTTCGAAATCTGCACCGCATTTAGTGCAAACTGCCGTCGTGGATTCCCACTCATTTTCCGTTCCAATTAGATCTTCAGCGCCAAAGAATTCTACCTCTCCAAACATATTAACACTTAATTCAGCTGATTCGATAGATTTACCCGACTTATTGAGAGCATCGATTTTAAGAACACCTTTACTACAAATTGGACATCCGACACCAGTTATTTGAGACATGTTTGCATCCTCCTCTAATGTTATTTTTTGAGTTTACACCAAGGATAAAGAGCAAGTTAATACCTCTCATGTACTAATTATCACATACAACTCGAGAAAAACATGTCGCAAATAGTCGATGCGTTTAAAAAAAAATGCTTCTGTCTTATCATGCTACATTCGGGAACAAGCATCATGCAGCTCTCTACTTGAATCGCGAGACTGCCCAAAGCATTGGTATCCAAATAACTGCAAAAGGAAAAATTAAGTATCTTTCTACAAATGGAATTTCATTACTCAAAGAAGACCCTCTCATAAACATGAATGCAATTCCCAAGAATATCGAACTCACTGCAATTCTCCATATTAACCCCTTTAATTTAAACACGGTTTCTATGCCCCAAGTCGTCATGAAAAAAAATGCGCTACATTTTATTACCAAGGCCCCAAGCCAGACCCCCACAAATAAGGATTCAACTCCAGAAAACGTCCGGCTTAGTTCTACCATTTTCCCTAATTCAAGTATACCAAAGGCCAAGCGAATTGTTTCTACCGGGCCAAAAATAAGAATTTGGATTAGTACGACCAAAGTGTCTAAAATTCCTACCAAAAAAACAGCTCGCCAAATCCCGGTCTTCAACTGGACATGCTCTTTTCTATTATGGGGTAAAAAAGTAAGGATTCCTGCTAAGAAAAGGATATATTCCATCGAAAATGGTATTACATTAAGAGCCCCCCAAAAAAGAGGTTTTATTCCCTCACTTAAAATTGGCAATAGCTCCCCTTGTTCAATTCGCGGTATAGTAAGAGCAACATTGAGAACTATTGCGGTTACTATCACAGGCAAGAGAACTTCAGAAAAACGAGCAAACACCTCGATACCAGAATTTACTAGATAGAATACGACCAAAAGGGCGCCTAAATAAAACACCCAACGAGGCATTAACGGTATAATCGATTGCTCATAGATTACACCAATAAAGGCTAACAGTAATCCGCCATAATAACCAGAGATTATAGTATATGTCAGCCCAATAATTTTACCTATCCATTTACCAAAGTATTTTTCTGAAATCTGCAACAGATTTTCATGCGGAAACTGTACCGATAGTGAAAGAAGCATTAAGGCGTAAGGAATTGTCAACGCAAATGCTGGTAAGACAGCCATCCAACCATCCCGCCCACCAGTTCCAGTAACAAACGATGCTACGAGGAGGAACGTCCCACCCATGAGTACAGTAGCCCCTAATGTCATAAATTGATGTGTTGAAATCTTTTCCATGTCGCCCTTTCTCTCCTCAAGGTTCCCAGCTTTCTTCCTTATTTTATCCAGCAAGGACTCTGTTATACACAGATCCTGGGCTCTATTCTTCTACTGGAGGAGGGTTACAATGAAGGCGCACTATGGGGGCAGACCTTCCCTCTTGTTTACACCCCTTATGCACTAATTTCACAGTCCTGAGCAGCACCTCAAAAAAAACCTGCAATGCTATTTTTAAACACTGCAGGTTTTTCCTGTCGATTAGGGACCCCCGATAAGGTAAGAAGGGTCAAACTTGTATTTAAAGTCATCGATAATTTCTGGAACATATTTCATTTTCCAGTTCCTGAATGATATTATCGACGGCTTTATTGACATCATCGTTAAAATGGTCTACCACTTGGCTCACATCATTATGTTTAAAAA
>DQHR01000189.1 GCA_003531155.1 Bacteroidales bacterium
GGTTTTAGAAGTAAAATGCGGAAGGTATGATAAAGGTCAGGCTGCCTTATCAATAATGAAAGAAAAAAGTTATGATTTTATACTTTCTGCTGGAGATGACAATACCGATGAGGATCTCTTCAAAATATTGCCAGAACATGCTTATTCCATTAAAATTGGCAAAAGTCCATCATTTGCCAGGTACAACGCAATACATTATCAGTCGTTTCTAAAACTTCTTGAAAAAATTGCAGGGTAAGCATATTAATGATTCAACATAGAAAAATGAAAATCTCAAATTCGAAAGTTTATAAACTTGTATGGTAAAGAAAAATTTATATAAAATTAGAGAACGAATCTTTAAAAATCTCTTCCTTTTATCTGATCTGGCAAAGAGAATCAGTGATTGGTTAGCAAGTTTCAGCAATCTCATTTTTGTATTCTCTACATTATACTTTATAGTGTTATTCTGTTTTTACATTGGTTTTTATCAAAAAGAATTATACAAACTAGATATTACACATGCCTTTAAAATTGCATTTATCGCGATATTTTTTTCAAAAGTTATAATAGAAATAGTAACATTTAAGAAAAAGAAGATATACATTCTACTTTTCGATTTATTTGTTTTTTTAATGGGAATTAGCATAATATATTTTAACAGTTCGATAGCACCTATCAATAAGCATATTGGTCAACTTTTAACAGGAATATTGCCACTGATCATATTCTCATCAATAATTATCATTAGCGAATTAAACAAACTTGTAAAAGTTATAAACTCGTTAAATATCCCTCCGACACTGCTATTTGTATTAAGCTTCCTTTTAGTAATTATTATTGGCTCTGGACTTTTAATGTTCCCGAAAGCCCATACGCATCATATATCATATCTTGATGCCTTATTCACATCCACCAGCGCTGTTTGTGTTACAGGGTTAGTTGTGGTTGATACCTCAACTGCTTTTACTGGACTAGGTAAAATCATTATTATCTCACTAATTCAAATTGGAGGTTTGGGAATTATGACTTTTACGGGATTCTTTAGCTATATTTTTACAGGAAGTGCTTCTTTTCGTGAAAGGATATATTTGAAAGATTTTTTATCTACTGAAAATATTGGGAATTTATTTAAAGTAATCACAAAAGTTTTACTAATTACATTTCTAACAGAGATTGTTGGCGCAATTATTATCTATTACAATCTGTCAGACAATATAGAGAATAAAATTCTTTTCTCTCTGTTCCATTCTATATCTGCATTCTGTAACGCTGGATTTTCTACACTTTCTCAGGGATTATCATCGGCCGAGATAAAAACTAATTACAATATCCAATTTGCAATTGCAACTCTTATCATATTAGGTGGAATTGGATTCCCTGTGCTTCTGAGTATTTATAAATATGTTAAGTATATAATAACTTCAGTAATTAGAAAATTTCAACAAAAAAGGACTTTAGTATTTGGCAGCACTAACATCAACACCTCAATAGTTCTTACATCAACATTGGCATTGATTGTTATCGGAACCGTTTTGTACTACCTATTCGAGAAAAATACAAGCCTTTCCGGCATGAGTGTTTACCAAAAGTTTGTTACTTCATTTTTTGGAAGTGTAAGCGCGCGAACTGCAGGGTTCAATGTTATTGATATATCAGCATGGAGTTATCCCACAATCTTCTTCATGATGTTTTTAATGTGGGTTGGAGCTTCGCCAGGTTCAACTGGGGGTGGTATAAAAACAACCACATTTGCTATTGGTTTACGTGCTACATTTAGTTTTATACGAGGGAAAAAGAACCTTGAAATCGGAAACAGAGAAATTGGATCAGGTACTATTTTACGGGTTTTGGTAATCATAGTGCTTTCAGTTGCAATAATTTTCTTGGGATTTATGGGCTTACTAATTTCAGAGCCAACCAAAAATCCCACACATTTGCTTTTCGAAAGTTTTTCCGCATTTGGAACTGTAGGGCTTAGTCTTGCAAATACCTCTTCATTAAACGAAAACAGCAAGTTTATAATTATTCTGCTGATGTTTATTGGGCGTATTGGTCCATTAACATTATTAACTGGCATTATGGTGTCAAACAGGAAAAAGTATTATAAATACCCTGTTCAAGATTTAATAATCAACTAAATAAATCTTAATATGAAATATATTGTAGTAGGTCTTGGATACTTTGGAGGAACACTTGCATCAACGCTTACAAGGCTAGGTCATGAAGTTATAGGTATCGATAATCGTGAGGATAAAGTAGATGAATATAAAGAATCCATTTCCATCGTAATGGTTATGGACACGACAATTCCTAATGCCGTAAAATCGCTGCCATTAGATGACATTGATGCAGTTATAGTAGCAATTGGAGAAGATATTGGCTCTTCTATTTTAACCTTAACTATCTTAAAAAATTTTAACGTTAAAAGGATAATTGGCAGGGCAATAACACCAATTCATCGAGAAATTTTACAACAAATTGGAATAACAGAAATTATCCAACCCGAAGAGGATTCAGCATTAAAAGTATCATCAATTCTCCAAATAGAAAACGCAAAATCAGTAATGGAATTGAATGAGGACAATGTAATAGCGGAAATCGCCATACCAGCAAAATACATTGGTCATTCGCTTGAAACGATAAACCTTACTGAAAGGTTTAGTGTAAAAGTTATTGCAGTTAAAATACCTCAAAAAGATAAATTACTCGATATTTTTAATTTAAGGGACTATAAAATAGATTTTGATGCAAATATCGAAAGACCTATAAGGGAAGATGACATTCTTGTTATTGCTGGTCATATTAACGATATTAAAAGGTTGAATGAATCATAATATTTGATCCGTACAATCACGCAAAAAAAATTAATAATTAATGAACTTGCCTATCGGCAAGTTTTTTCGACATCAAATTAGTGTGCATGTTCTTTTTGGAAAACATTTCAACCTACAATCCTTTAAACTCTTGCTCTTCAAAAACGATTGCCTCGTAAGTATAAATTTCGGCATCCTTCCAACCATACCATCCAATGCCCGCTTTATCCTGCGCACAATGTCCAAGAAAATCATCTAAAGTCCAGCCAGTAGCATTTGCCACTTGTGGTAAAAATGTACCCGAGCGTGCACCTTTCTTGATGTATATTCCGTGTTTACCTAGCACAATCTCATCAATGGACTTAATCCTTTTTAAGGGAGTTAATACAGAGATCTCGATTTCAAGATCTGATATTTCATTGGAAACTACTGGCGTAAACCGATAATCCTGCGTTGCCGAAGAAATAGCCATTGATTGTACAACTTCACAGAGAGGTTTTTCGGGATTAAAACTACCAATACACCCCCTTAACTGACCTTCTTTCTTAAGTGTAACAAAAGCCCCTGCCTCAACCAAAAGATTTGCTGATAGTTTTGATTTATCAATCTCATCTATTTTACCATCATTGATATATCGAGTAATTGTTCTGCGAACAATCTTAAACAGTTCAACTTTATCCTCCTCGTTAAGAGAAAATTGGTTTTTATCAACTTTACCTTCAACTTTTATAGCACAAATGGCATTGTAACCCACAACTCGGCTTTTATCGCCATAAAGCGGCGAATCGCCAGAGTTTTGGTATAAAACCTTCTTGTAAACTATATTATTCCTATTCTCTGTTATATCAAGCAACGTAAGCATCGATGTCCAACCGCACATAGCGGTAACTAAACCTGAAACACCTTTGCTTTCACCAATAAGTTTAGTCTTCATAAATGAAGATGAAGAGTTTTTGAGGATGGCATCAGCCATTAGATTGTCTGATTCAGTTGCATCCGAACTATTGGGGTAATGCGAAAAATCTGAGCTGACAATAAAAAGATTTTCTTCGGATAAATATGGAGTAAGAGCATCTGCTAAGTTTTTACAAGTACTTTGCGATTGTCCACCAATAACAATTGGAACTATTGTAAAAGGATCTTTAAGCCAATATTGCAAAAAAGGAAGTTGAACCTCAATGCTATGCTCCCTCTCATGAGGCTCAGGGTTATTATTTATAAAAGTATATTTTTCGACTAAATCCTTGCCTAACTCATCGACTTTGACTTTCCCCAGGGGAGTAACAAAATCGCCCTGAGTATAGATGGATGCTCCTTCGAAATACATAGTATGACTAGAGGCGATGATAAAAATATGTTTAAACTTTCTATCCCTATCAATTTGCTTGTAGCCAGCTGCTGCAACATCGCCAGAAAAGACATAACCAGCATGAGGAACAATAACGGCCAACGGCTGTTGATCCAATACCACTTTGGTTCGATTAAATGATCCCTCAAGCGTATTTAAGAGTTCCTTCCTATCGGATGGATAGAACGCCTCTGCCACTGCTGGCTTACGGTCGACCATAGTCTTTGTTTTATTAGAATCTTGACACCTACAAGAACCTGAATTGTTTAATGCTCCAAGCATTATGAATAACCCTAAGAACTGCTTCAACATATTATTATCTTCAGGTAATTCCTCAAAATTATTGATAATCAAAATTATTCAAAAAATACATTTTATCAGCTATTAGTAGTTAAAAAAGCACACTAATAGCCAAACCTTTTAATAGCTATTTCCAAAACTATTTTTATCTTTGTTATACTTCGTTTTACTCAAAAAAGAAAGCCATGAGATTTTCAACTATATTAAATCTATTGATAATAATCTTACTATTAACTTCTTGCACTAAAGAGAAAGCAGAATTACCTAAAGTAATAACCACTCCAATTACTGAAGTGACTTGGGAATATACTATTTCTGGAGGGGAGGTGATTGATGATGGCGGTTCACCTATAATTGCACGTGGTATTTGTTATACAACAGACACAAGCAGCCTACCAACACCAATTAAAAATGGAAGTACAAATTACACAACGGATAGTTTAGGAATTGGTGCTTTCACAAGCAAATTATTTTACTTTCGTTCGGGAGCTGCCGGTGATCATGTTGCTTATACAAATTATTACTTAAGAGCTTATGCAACTAATAAAAATGGAACGGCTTACGGAGAAGTGTTTACATGTTTCCCTAAATTAAGACCGCCAAGATTCATAAGTATGTATTCAAGCAATGTAACTTCCACAATGGCTACCATCTATTTTGATATATCTCGTGCTTATTCTTCAGCTGATGAGATTGATATATGCTATGANNCACCAGCCCTAATCCAACAATTGAAGGGGAACACATTTTGATATCCAACCTTGGCATGGAAACTACTTTGGAAAATTTATCTCCAAATACAACATACTATGTCCGCGGGTATGCAATAAATGAATCAGGTTCTGCTTATAGTAATCAAATAAGTTTTAAAACATGGGAAGGCTCAGTTAATGATGCTTCAGGAAACATATATGCTTATAAAACAATAGGCAGTCAAATATGGATTACAAGAAACCTTGAAACAACAAAATTTAATGATGAAAGCATTATACCAAACGTACAGGATGATTTATTATGGGGATATACAAGCACTAGTGCAAATTGCACATATACCAAATACGGAAAACTTTACAACTATTATGCAGTAGTCGATAACAGAAAACTTTGCCCAACTGGTTGGCATGTCCCAAGCGATTCTGATTGGAAAATTTTAGAGACGTTTCTTGGAATGAACCCAGATCAATTAGATGCTATTGGCTTAAGAGGTACAGATGAGGGTGGGAAATTAAAATATACTATCATTTCTATTTATGATGGATGGAACTTTCCGAATACAGGAGCAACAAATTCTGTTGGGTTTTCTGCTCGTGGCAGTGGTTATAGAAGTGACAATGGAATCTTTACAAATGAAAATATATCGGCAAATTTCTGGTCGAACTCTGAGTTTGATGCAAACAGTGCATGGGGAAGAGTTTTAAATTACAACAATTCTCAAATTATCCGATTAAATGTAAAAAAAGGATATGGTTTTAGTGTTAGGTGTTTAAAAGATTAATTTTGGGAATCAGTTAGTTTCCTTATTCCTAGAATAGAACAAAACTACTCCTCCAATCACAATCATTAATCCTACAATGAATATCACCCAAGGAAAAGATTCGGGTATATAAAGCACCGCTTTCGCCATCAAAGCCTGAATCTTCGAAGGATCAAATATCTCTGCAAAACTGAAGTACTCCAGCATAAACCGAATATAATCGTAAACAAACCCGATAATCAGAACAATTGAACCGCCAATTAATAGCAGCCATTCGGCTAGGTTGATTTTGGTTTGAATATTCTTACTTGTCGATTTTGAAATCAGAAATGCAAAGGCAATCATAACAAGCGATACTATAACTGGCGCAATTACAGGTCCTACCCACGTTGTGGGTATTAGGAAAAGGATATCCCAAGTCATTAGGCTTGATGGCCAATCGAGAGTAACCTTTAAGAAAACATAATAAAAGATATCCCAAACAGCAAAGCTGTAAAGGAATAAACCAAATTTCTCAGTTCTATTTCGCCCTGCAATGAATCCAGCACCAAGCAACATTACAAGAGTTGCAAACTCTCTAAACACCTCAACAACCATGATATCCTTATCCATGATTTTGAGAGGAAAGTTAAACCCTTCGGGGTAATACAACTTGCGCATGTAAACAACAACAGCCGTTTCGAGGAAAGCCATTGCGATGCTGAATAGGGTTATCCAGATATATACCCTTCGAATTTCATGTGTTTTCATAAAAGTGATGCAGTTACTCTTTTAAAATCAACAAAAAGCCCTTTCCTTTTGGAACAACAAACGAATTGGATGGCTTAATATTGAATGATTGTTGAAAAGTTTTAATCTCTGGAGCAACCAAACTTGTTTTTGCTGGATTCAAACCTAATGTTTTCCAATCGATAGTTAGCTGAACATTCACATCCTCTTTTGCCCAGCTAGCAATTGAGATCAATGCTGCGCCATCCTTTTTGTAAACAGTTGCCAAAACATCAGGTCGGCTTGTTTTAACAGGGCAATTCTCAACCCAATAGCCAATCATCTGGCTACCTTTGATTCCAAAATCATCCCAAGCCTTCCAAATTGGACGAGGATCGCTATTCTCAGTCCAAGGCATACGATTGGTTATGCCGTAAAGCATGCCTCGCCAAGGATTTCCACCTCCCTCAAGCATTTCGCCCATAAGTCCAAAAGGAATTCCGCTAACCTCGGTTAAAAAGAAGTCGGGCGATTCGTTATAATCGAAATACTCTCCAAACCAAAGTCTATTAAGGTATGGGAAAAGTTCCATATAAAGCATGCCGCTATTGATAAATCCATCGCGCTTATTGTATTGATTTGCCGAGTGAAGGTCGAGAATTCCGGGGTGATTATTTTGGGTTAATACACGTTTAACTCGCTTCATGGTTGTGCGATCGAATGCAACATCATCTAAATAAAGGCCATCGATACCAACATTATTTACAAGCCAGTTCAGTCCTTCTACGTAATAATTATGCCAGCGACTCATGCCGCTATTGATGATTGCAGCATCCTTTAGCTCTGGCACAAACCAAGCGGCAATATAATCGTCGCCAACATGTTCCTGTAACCACGAAAAGCCACCTCCAGCACCGGGCGAATACACCTCGTGACCTAAACTTCTCAACGAGAATGTCTCGTAGGCTCTATTGGATAACTCGCGAACGGTATTGTAAATCTTCACCTTCAAACCCTTTGAGTGCGCCTCATCGATATACTCCTTCATCTTTTTATGAGCAATAAAAGGATAGTTGATATAAGGATTAATCTCATTAGCATGATGAATATTAATAATTGTCGATCCACGTTTAATTATCGTATCAATAGGGCTATACTTATGGTAGAACCTATTGCTCCACTGAAAATCGGTATTGATTGGATGGAACGGGGTAATAATCAAATTGAAGTTATAGTACAATTCCTCTCCCTTCTTCATCTTTCGTGCACCGCTATAACTATTAACCACAACTGATTTATCAGTTTTTGAAATATTGATACCACCATTCCCATTATTTCCCCATGATGGAGGAAGATTTAGCGGTTTTTGAAGATAGAAGTTAGTATTCAATGGGCGGACATAATTCTCAGCGCGAAGTGAGAACTGCAAACCAGCATTCACATCGCCAAGCCAAGCACCATCCTGATTTTTGTTTGCCACATCCCACTTCCACTCAAAACTATCGGGTCGATAGCCTCCCTTTTGTCCAAGTCCCATCATGTATTTCGATGCATCAGCATTCATTGGGATACTCATCTTGATATCAGCAAGCGCTACATCTTCGAGCGCAAGAATCTCTACTTTGTATGATATAAATCCATCGAACTCAAGCGATGCGTTCACCTTCATTTGCAACTTAGATGATATGCTTGTTGACTCCCACATTACTGTACCTGCTGATTTTTCAACAAACTTAAATTGACTATCCTTCCAAGCCTCTTCAATATTCGCCTCGTTCAAACATACCAACTTGATAGGTTGGCTAATAACATCTTTTGGATTCTTTGAGAATGAGGTCATTTCAGGAGTAAAGAATGTTTGAATCTTCTTTGGGAAACCATCTTCACCTAATTCAACCTTACGACCAAGTAAACTTATGGTGTTTCCTTTAACAACTAGCGGAGTATAAGGCGGAATAACGGTGTTTTCCTGTGCCATTGTAGAGTTTAACCATTTCAAACGGGTTTGATTCCAAGGTTCATTTACACCACCATCGCTCAAAGTTTGGTTATTTACTGTAATAAAAAGGTTTATATCCTTTGAATAGGTATTATCAATTGTGATGGTTGCTGTTCCTTTGTAAATTCCCTCTTTGGCATCTTTTGGCACATCAACACCACACCAGAGGGCTTGAACAAGTTCTTTGGCAACATCAACCTTTTTTGTTAAAGGTTTGCCATCCCAATTAATCCCATTGGTATTGATACAATTAAGGCTGGCTGCCCTAATAACGCTTCCCGATTCCGATTTTAAATCGGAGAATTTTACCTGAACATCACGAATATCCTGATTCGCATAAACACCAAACTGAAAAGCAAAATACTCACCTTTATTAGCCTCGCCCTCGAATGCGCTCTTAGGAGCAGCCATAACCCAACGCTGGGGTAAATCCCTAGTCATTTTTATTAGATGTAATCTATCCTCAGGAAAAACAATAAACGGTTTATCGAAGTATTTGTCTTTTAAAATCTGCATCTCCGATGCTTTTGCAATAACCTCCATTGGGTAGAAACTATTGAACTCATCTATTGACTGAATTTCAACGAGCGTTGCCTCGCCAACATTGGAATAATCCTTCATCAACGTAAGCCAGCTCTCATCGGCTGTTTCAACAAAATTGGGGTAAGTATTTTTCGGATAATTTGATCTACCAGATGCTTTATAGGGCATAAAATAAATGATGTAATTTCCTGTTCCAGAAGTTGGCTCAAAGTATATCTCTCCAAACTCGCGATTAATCGTACCTCTTACAACATTCATAACCCTTTTATGGGTTTTAGCATCCTCTACAATTATGTTTTTCTTTTCAACATCAAAATCTCTCCTACGCCACTCAATGATTACAAGTACTACCCTTTGATTTCCTTCAAAACGAACAACGGCCCTATGGTTACCGAGGGAATCGGCGTTCCATTGCTCTCCTGAAATTGTATACTTAACCTCTTGCGCTTCAGAAAACTGATATATAATAATGCTAATTACAATTAGCAAATAGTTTGTTATTCTGATGCCAAAAAACTTATTAACCGAAGTTTTCATTATCTTTTACATTAAGAGTGAGTTAAAGTAGGTCAGCGATTGCCATTAAACAAGTTGACAAGATAGCTAAAAAGTAACCTTCAATAAATGACTTTTACCATACAATTATCAGATGCAAAAATCTAATTTTGACAATTATTTCTTTAAAATCTTATCTCATAAATTATGAAAACAATACCTTTTGAAACAATCGATTGGTCTACAATCATAAAAACCGAACACAAAGGAGAAACTGGCGTTGCATATTGGCAAACTATACAATTCGAAGGACTTAGAATACGAATGGTTGAGTATTCACCCAACTACTTTGCCGATCATTGGTGCACCAAAGGCCATATCATATATTGCCTCGAAGGTGAAATGATTTCCGAACTTAAAGATGGAACAAAGAGCCTTCTTAAAAAAGGGATGTCATATCACGTTACTGATGATGACACAAATCCTCACAGGTCACAAACAGCCAATGGCTGTAAATTATTTATCATCGATGGGGATTTTCTAAACCCAACAGTTTAATATCATTATGATAATTGCAGCTTTTCACAATTCTTTTTTGTAATTTGTGTTCGACATAAACCTTTGCAAATATGATAAAAAGAATAATCCGCATCATACTCATTGTAGCAATTGCTGTACTTGCTATAACTGGAATTTATGGAGGTGTTGCTCTATTGCTTGAACCATCGGGCTCAAACTTAGCACTTTCCATAAATCTCCTTGAAAGCACCATTTTCGGCTCTTACATTGTACCAGGGCTTATTCTTTTAATTCTTCTTGGCTTTTTCCCTACACTAACAGTCTTTGGGTTAATCACTCGTAAAAAGTTACGGTTTGCAAACAAACTTAACATTTACAAAAAGAGACACTGGGCTTGGACTTACTCCCTTTACTGTGGATTATTACTTGTCCTTTGGATTGATGTTCAGGTTATGATGATTGGTGGAGGTTATATTCTTCAATCTATTTATGCAATACTTGGAGTGGTGATAATCATTTTAACCCTAACACCCTCTATAATGAAATTCTATAAAAAGAAATAGTCAATTCTCGCATTTCGTTTCTTCAACATTAATTAATTCATCAAGCATGCTAAAACTCTCAATATGCATCATTTTGCATATTGATTATTATCATTTTATAATGATGAAATTTGAGTAATTTTGCATTCTCATAAAACTAAAATAACAAACTAAAATAAACTCACTATGAACGTTCAGGAATTGGCTAAGAAAATGAAACTGTTGAATCAGTTTAATTATGAGTGGAAGCCTCTTTTCAGAGGATACACCGACAAGATTCTTTACATTAACGTTGGAAGCAAGGAGGTTAAAGAAAAATCCGTTCCTGCTCAGATGAAAGAAAAATTCATTGGAGGTAAAGGTTACGGTTTACGTCTACTCTGGGATGCTACAACTCCAACCACAAAATGGAATGATCCTGAAAATGAGATTATCATTAGTTCTGGCCCAGTTGGCGGTATTACTCAATACTCGGGAACTGGAAAATCATTATTAGTTAGTTTATCTCCACAGACTAACTCAGTAATGGATTCAAACGTTGGCGGTTTCTTTGGACCATTCTTAAAATTTTCGGGTTACGATGCTTTAGAACTTCAAGGTAAAGCTGATAAAGATGTTATTATCTACATTGATGGCATCAACCATAAAATCGAGATCTTTGAAGATCCAGGTTTCTCAAAAGATTCGCATCTTCTTGCTGAAGAGCTAACTGAAGTTTTTGTTACTGACGAGAAAGACTATAAAAATATTGGCATTGTATCGACTGGTGCTGCTGCTGAGCATTCACTTATCGGCATGGTTAACTTCACCTTTTACGATCCAAAGCGTAAGAAAATTCGCTTAAAACAAGCTGGTCGTGGTGGTATTGGAACCGTAATGCGCGACAAAAAGATTAAAGCTATTGTTGCTCGTATCGAAGGTGTTAAGGGTAACCTTAACAATGTTGCAAACCTTGAGGCAATTTCTGAAAGAGGTCGTAAATATCAAGCTGAGATTCGCGAACTTGACGATCACCAATGTCAGATGCGTAAAAAAGGTACTGCAAACATTGCAAACGTAATGAACGATTACGACCTTCTACCAACTCACAACTTCAAATTTGGTAGTTCAGTTGATGGACAAAAAATCCACAGTAATATTTTCCGCGATAAATATTTTACCCTTGGTATACCTGATGGTTGCTGGATTGGCTGCGCAATGAGCTGCTCAAAAGGGGTTGATGATTTCGTTCTAAAAACTGGCCCTTACAAAGGTTCAAAAGTTATTGTTGATGGACCAGAATACGAAACAGTAGCTGGTTTAGGTTCTAACCTTGGTATTTTCGATCCAGAGGCAATTATCGAAAATAACTTCTACTGCGATACTTATGGTGTTTGTACAATCACCTGGGGTACTTGTATGGCTTTTGTTATGGAGTGCTACGAGAATGGTATCCTAAACAAAGAGCGCACTGGCGGTTTAGACCTAAGTTTCGGACAGTTCGAGAATGCAATGGAGGTTCTTCACCAACTTGCTCGTGGCGAAGGATTCGGAATGATCGTTGGTCAAGGTGTTCGCAAAATGAAAGATTATTTTGTTAAGAACTTTGGCGCAGATGCTAAGTTCCTTAATGATATTGGAATGGAGAACAAAGGTTTGGAGTACTCACAGTACGTTTCAAAAGAATCTTTGGCTCAACAAGGTGGTTATGCAATGACCAACAAAGGTCCTCAGCACGATGAGGCTTGGCTTATCTTCATGGATATGGTAAACAACCAAATCCCAACATTCGAAGCTAAAGCTGAAGCATTACACTACTTCCCAATGTTCCGTACTTGGTTTGGATTAAATGGTTTCTGTAAATTACCTTGGAACGATGTAACTCCAAAAGGTAATGCTCAAACCGACGAACCACACAAAATTCCAGAGCACGTTGACAACTACGTTACAATTCACAATGCAGTAACTGGTAACAATATCGATAAACACGAACTAATTCGTCAAAGCGAGCGCGTTTATAACTTCCAACGTATTTTCAACATTCGTCGTGGTTACGGTTTACGTAAACATGATGCTCAACCATACCGTGCTTGTGGTCCTGTTACTAAAGAGGAGTACCTAAGCCGTCAGGAGCGTTACGACAAGCAATTAAAAGAGCAAGTTGGCATCGATCCTACAAATATGAGCATTGAGGATAAAATGGCAGCAATGCGTAAGTATCGCGAAGGCAGATACGAGCAACTTCTTGATGCAGTTTACTTACGTCGTGGCTGGACAAATAATGGTGTTCCAAAAATTGAGCACTTAAAGGAAATCGGAATGGATTTACCTGAATTAATCGAAGTGGTTAAACCGTTACAATAAAGTTGACTTCACAAAAAACCCGCATCAAATTGATGCGGGTTTTTAATTTTAATCAAATCAGCTAATTTGGCTAAATGCCACTTTCTCCTTTGCTGATTTTTCGAGTTGTTTTGTTAGTTTCTGATTTTTAGGGAGAGATAAACTTGGGTCTTCATCCAGAATCTCCATGGCAGCCTGCCTTACATATTGCAGTAGTTGACTATCCTTGCTTAAACTTGCTATTTTCAAATCAAAAGGGATGCCACTTTGCTGAGTACCTTCCATATCACCGGGTCCACGAAGTTGTAGGTCAACCTCAGCAATTTCAAAGCCATCGTTGGTTGCAACCATGGTTGATAATCGCTTACGCGATTCGTGAGATAGTTTCACAGATGACATCAAAATACAATAGCTCTCATCGGCACCACGTCCTACCCTACCTCTAAGTTGATGTAACTGCGAAAGACCAAAGCGCTCCGCGCTTTCGATAACCATTACGGTTGCATTTGGAACATTCACTCCGACCTCAATTACCGTTGTAGCAACCATTATATGTGCTTTGCCACTGGCAAAAAGGTTCATTGAGAAATCCTTTTGATCGGCCTTCATTTGACCATGAACTACAACTGTTACATACTCTGGCGGCGGAAAAGCACGAACAATACTCTCATATCCATCCTGTAAATCCTTAAGATTCTCCATCTTTTCAGATTCCTTAATCAATGGATAAACTACATACACCTGACGACCAGCCTTAATTTGCTCACGCATCATTCCAAAAAGAACATTGCGCTTTGCATCGGTATAATGAATGGTTTTGATTGGTTTTCGTCCTGGAGGCAGTTGATCAATAACGCTTACATCCAAATCGCCATAGACTGTCATTGCTAAGGTTCGCGGAATTGGAGTAGCAGTCATTACAAGCACGTGGGGTGGATTATCATTCTTCTCCCATAGTTTGGCGCGTTGCGCTACGCCAAATCGTTGCTGCTCATCGATTGTAACAAAACCAAGATTTTTGAATTGAACAACATCCTCTAACAATGCATGAGTACCTATAAGAATATTGGTATTACCTTCAATTAAATCGGAATGCAACCCATTTCTAACTGATTTTTTAGTTGAACCAGTAAGTAACGAGACCTTAACAGGTAAATCGCCAAGCAATTTGGTAATCGTTTCATAATGCTGATTAGCAAGAATCTCTGTAGGAGCCATTATGCAAGCCTGATAACCATTATCAACCGCAATTAGCATCGACATCAATGAAACCAACGTTTTTCCGCTACCCACATCGCCTTGCAAAAGGCGATTCATCTGCTTGCCACTACCCATATCCTTTCGAATCTCCCGAATAACTCGCTTTTGAGCATCAGTAAGTTCGAATGGTAGCTTCTCGCTATAAAAGCGATTGAACATCTCGCCAACTACACTAAAAACGTGCCCATTCTTCTTACTCATACGCAAACTACGTTGCTTGAGCAAACCTAGTTGAACATAAAAAAGTTCTTCGAACTTTAAGCGATTCTGCGCTTTCTGAAGAAGTGAAGCACTCTCTGGGAAATGAATCTGCTTTAGCGCTTCGGGTAAAGTCATCAACCTATACCTATCGATTAGATGTGGAGGCAAAGTATCATCAATGCTTTTAGCAACTTGCTGTTGCAATGTTTGTTGAAGTTTATAAATCGCCTTCGAGGTCAAGAAACTATTTTTAAGTTTCTCTGTAGTATTGTATGCTGCCTGTAACGAGGCGTTTACTTTTTCTGTCTCGGGTTTATACTCCTCAACCTCAGGATGCGCAATATTAAATCGCCCATTAAAAAGAGTTGCTTTTCCGAATACTATATAGGATACATTCGGTTTAAGACTTTTAGCCACCCATTTAATCCCTTTAAACCAAACCAACTCTATCATTCCTGTCCCATCAGAAAAAATAGCGGTTAGCCTCTTCTTACGCCCTGCACCAGCCTCATCAAACCTAACAATCTTTCCGACTAGCTGTATGTAAGGCAGGTCGTCAACAATCTCCGAAATCTTGTAGATTTTAGATCTATCAATATATTTATAAGGATAGTAGTAGAGTAAATCTCTGTATATTGATATATTCAACTCCTTACGAAGCAATTCAGCCCTTTTAGGCCCAACCCCGCTTAGGTACATTATATCGGTTAAAAGATTTACTGCCATGTAGCAAATTTAGAAAAAATGGTCATTGCAAATCATCTCTCTAAAAATTAAAAATAGCAAAAACAATGAAATACCTCACTGCAAGCGAGCGAGGTATCGAAATAGAATATTCTTACAATATCTCCCAAAGTAGCGAGGAATAAGACCTCAAAGTTCCCTCGTCTTCGCTCGGGATCAGTTCGACTAAATAATTTTGTTTCTCAAAATTATAGTCTCACTGATTTAAACGTTTTTTAACACCACATATCATAGTATGAGAAACGCAAATCTTATCTTAGCTAAATTAATTTAGGCTTGTTAAAGATTTGTTAATGTTGATTGAGGGTTTAAATGGTTTAAAAAAATATTTCAACTTTAGACTTAAATCAAAACCAAGAGGGGGACATGGAATTCATTCACCCTTTGTTTATGATTTTTACACTCAATGCATTGATGTAAAATCAAAAAAAGAGATCTTTGATAAAATTGAAACGGTTCGAAAAGAACTTCTTCTTGATAAATCATTTATCGAATTGAATGATTTGGGCTCAGGGACAAAAACCAAGGCTAAATCCATCGCTACTGTTGCCGATATTGCTAAAAGGAATTCGGCACCAAGTTACAAGGGGAAAATGCTTCACAGGCTTACAGCCTATTTAAAACCAGAGACTGTAATAGAGCTAGGCACTTCGCTTGGAATTAGCACGATGTACATTGCAAGCGGGTTAGATACTGTAAAAGTCTACACTATTGAAGGCGATAGCAATTTATCAAAACTAGCCATTAAAAATTTCAACAAAATTGGGCTAACCAATGTTAATCAAATCAATGGGGACTTTGACGCTAAATTGCCCGAATTATTTTCAGAGATAAAAAGTGTAGGTATCGCTTATGTTGATGGAAATCATACAGAAGAAGCAACATTAAGATATTTCAAACTACTATCAGCAAGAGCGAATAGTGATACATTAATCATTTTTGATGATATTAGATGGAGCAAAGGGATGGAGAGTGCCTGGAATACTATTTGTAATGATGAAAACGTTTCAATTTCAATAGATATGTTCGATTGCGGTTTAGCTTTCTTTCGAAAAGGAGTGGTTAAACAGCATTTTACGCTTAGATATGGACCTTTTTAGTAATTTTATAAAATAATAATACAAACAATGTCTGATAGCTTATTTTCTCTAAGAAACCTAAAAAAGTACTACAAGGTAGGTACAGTTGTGGTAAAAGCCCTAAAGGGTGTTGATTTAATAATCAATAAAAATGAGTATGTTGCCATCATGGGACCGTCGGGTTCAGGCAAATCAACCTTAATGAATATTATTGGATGCCTCGATACAGCAACCGAAGGTGATTATATCTTAAATGGTACAAACGTTAGCATTTTAGCTGATGATGAGTTGGCTGAAATCAGAAATAAGGAGATTGGATTCGTGTTTCAAACATTCAACCTTCTTCCTCGTTACACAGCATTAGAAAACGTAGTGCTACCACTAATTTATGCTGGCATTGGAAAAGAAACCAGAATCGCCAAAGGCATTCAAACAATGAAAAACGTAGGACTTGAAGATAGGATGGAGCACAGACCAAATGAGCTCTCTGGAGGTCAGCGTCAAAGGGTGGCTGTTGCGCGAGCATTAGTTAATAACCCATCGATTATTTTGGCCGATGAGCCAACTGGTAACCTCGATTCAAAAACATCTATAGATATCATGAATCTTTTTGAGGATATATACAACCAAGGCAATACAATAATTGTTGTTACACACGAAGAGGATATTGCTCGTCATGCTCGTCGTATCGTTAGATTGCGTGATGGTATGATTGAATCTGACGAAATAAACCCTCATCCAACCATGAAACAACAGGTTGTGCTAACAGAGCAGTAGAAGAAAAGATGAAAATATACACCAAAACAGGCGACAAAGGAACAACATCGTTAATTGGANNGCCTATGGAACCGTTGATGAGCTTATTTCGCAAGTTGGTCTTTTAAGAGATCAAAATATTAATGAGGAAACTAAACACTTCCTCATTAATGTTCAGGATAGGTTGATGAACTGTGCATCGATACTCGCTGCTGATTGCTCCGATTGCAAGATTCAAATACCTAAAATCTTGTTTGAAGATATTCAAACTATTGAAAAGGAAATTGACAAAATGGACTCAATGCTTGAGCCTTTAAAATCATTTATTCTACCAGGCGGGCATCATGTAGTATCGTTATGCCATGTATGTCGTACTGTTTGCCGCAGGTGTGAAAGGATAATAATAAAACTTTCGGAAGAAACTCCCGTGCCGGAAAATGTTGTCTTCTACATTAATCGTCTTAGCGATTTCTTCTTTGTTTTATCTAGAAAATTGGCAAAAGATCTTAATATTGATCAAATTCCCTGGCAACCTAATATTTGATATTAATATTTTTTTATATTTGCAATTAGCATGTAAATATACAATACACTGTATATCAACTATTTAATAAATTTAATATCATATTATGTACTGGACACTAGAACTTGCATCAAAACTTGAAGATGCTCCCTGGCCAGCAACTAAAGAAGAGTTGATCGATTATGCAATTCGCTCCGGAGCGCCACTCGAAGTTATTGAAAACCTTCAAGAGCTTGAGGAGGAGGCTGAGATTTATGAGAGTATTGAAGATATTTGGCCAGATTACCCAACCAAAGAGGATTTTTTCTTTAACGAAGATGAATATTAAAAAATAAAAGAGGCTTAAAGGCCTCTTTTATTTTTGCTTGCTGATTAATGTGATTTGATTTTATGTAGAAAATTAAATCTCTTTTTAATATCTAATGTAAACCTTTTTATATGTCTTATTCGATATTTTTTTAATACATTTTATTAATCATCAAGCACCACTGATCACGATTTTTTATAATAAACTTTTTTTCTTCGCCTTGCTTTGTAACAACATTTAAACCATTGGGAAAAATTTTCCATGTATTAAAGAACATTACTTCTTTAATTTGAGTTGGCAGTATTTCAAAGTCGTTATGTTTATTTTCTTCTGTCATAGTTTTAAAGTAGATCCTTTGGTTAGTTAAAATCAACTTACCGTCTACTTGTGCTGATTCGCCACAGTAACTGGTATTTGCAGCCTTAAGCACGGTTTCATTTTCATAAAGTTTTACAGTCATGGCCTTAATTTTTATAATATTTTACATTTCATAACTCATACCACAATTCATAACTACCTGTTTATATTTCACTTAACCTTTAATCACCGTATTTATAATTGTACGAATATGAACAGTGGCTGTTCGTTTTCTTACATGTCATTTTCATATAAGACACACAAGATTGAAAAACGTTACACGTTTTTATAAAAAGAACAATAATTTCATAAAAATATTATTCAAAAACGGGGTTCGAACTATTTAACCATTTAAGCAAAATGTCAAATCAAAAGAGATTAGAATCGTAGGTTGAAAAAGAAAGAGGTGGTAAAACCCATCCCAGGTATTTCGCTGTAAACTAAAGGTGAAGCGACAGTGAATGGCTCAGATAGTTGGTATGGTTTCGATAATACATTAACTCGATTATACAAGTTAAAAATCTTGGCACCAATCTTAAAATCACTTTTTAAAATACTCAAATTATAACTAATGCCAACATCTAGTCTATGATAAGGCTCAAGCTGGTAGGAATTTTTGGAGTAATCGGGGCTAACTTGTAACGAATTATTAATGAAAGAAATATAATCCCATGGTTTGCCTGTGCCATAAATCCAAGCGACAGTAAAATTCCAATGCTTTAGATTTAAAACATTTACAATCTTTAATTCGTTTAGATGATCGTCGAAAGCAGGGTAGTCATCGCCTTTATTAACATTCTCTGACTTATTATAAGTTCGACTTAAAGAATAAGAAATCCACGACTGTCCTTTTATCCAATTCTTTTTCAGAAGGATATCAACACCTATAGC
>DQHR01000048.1 GCA_003531155.1 Bacteroidales bacterium
ATATCAACACCTAGAATCACAAGTTGAAAAGCATGGAAAACCGGTATTCTTAGTTGATTTTTAACTTGTGATTCTAGGTGTTGATATAATAGAAAGACAGTGGTTCTGCACAGGGATACGGTGGGCCTCATGGTCTGGAATACATAAAAAGTGAGATTCGTTCCTTTATGAGGCATACGTTAAAGAAAAAAAAAGAGATTGGCGCATTTTACACCCCTTCAGACGTGGCTAAAATCTTGTCGGATTGGGCGATACGTTCCCAGGAAGATAGTATTCTGGAGCCAAGCTTTGGTGGTTGTGGATTCTTGGAAGCTTCACGCGACCGACTAATAAGTCTGGGATGTGCAAATGTGTCAAATCAAATTTATGGTTGTGATATAGATCGATTCGCTTTTGATCAGTTGAATATAAAGTTTGGACTTGTTAATGTAGCTGGTCGTTTCATTTTAGGCGACTTTCTTCAAGTAGAACCACAATCCTTTTCTGTGGAAAAGTTTGACGCTATCCTTGGCAATCCCCCTTACATTTCACATCATAATATGGATGTCTCCCAAAAAGAAAATGCCCATGCCATGTTATCACGGGCTGATCTCAACCTTTCAGCAAAGGCAAGTCTATGGGCATATTTTTTAATCCACGGAATTCGTTTTATCAAGGATGGTGGAAGAATGGCATGGGTGCTGCCTGGTAGCTTTCTAAATGCTAACTACGGAAAAGATGTACATGAAATCTTGATAAAAAACTTCGATAAAGTAACCGCCATAGTATTGGACGAGCGAATCTTTTTGCTAGAAGGAGCAGAAGAAAGATCTGTAATTGTAATATGCGAAAACAGGGGCGCTAAACCTGCGAATGACCTCGCCATTCATTATGCTGACTCAGTTGCTGCACTAGAGGAGTTGTTTAGTTCTAGTATGCTGAGTCATGAAGAAAATAAATTCTCTGGAAGAGTCGCCTATGACCTGCTTCCTAATGATTCAAAACGAGCTCTTGACTCGATATTTATGCACTCAGCAATCTACAATTTTGGTGATGTTGCAGATGTTAAAATTGGCATTGTGACTGGGGATAATAAGTTCTTTATACTCAACAAACACAAGTTTAAGGAAAATAGGTTAACTAAAGCTACGTTTAAACCCATCGTGACTAAATTCAGGATGATAGCAGGTTTGGCCTTAACTCAAGATGACATTGACCTTGAGGTAAACTCTGGTATGAAGTGCATTCTTGTCGATACAACTAATATCAGGAGTAATAGCTCGGCACTAATCGAATATCTTGAAACTTACCCAAGTGACAAGTTTAAGGCAAACAAAACATTTGCTAAACGTAAAATTTGGCACAAGGCAGATGACGGTAATACCCCTTGTGCTTTTATGTCGTATATGCAGCATAACGGCCCGAAAATAGCGTTAAATACTGCCCGTTCAACGTCTACAAACTCAGTACATAGAGTTTACTTTAGAAATATCAGTAAGCAAATACAGAAAATGGCGGCAATCTCATTTGTATCGACTCTCACACAAATTTCTGCTGAAATTGAAGGTCGGAGTTATGGATCAGGTGTTTTGAAGCAAGAACCTAGTGAGGCAAAAAGAATCAAAATTTGTCTTCCCGACGATATGAGCGTTAAAGATGTTAACTCGCTTTACAAAAAAATTGATTACTTGCTCAGGGAAGGGAAATTGGAAGAAGCTAGAGTTGAGGCTGACGCTGTAATATATGCTCATCTGAATATTTCAAAAAATATTTCATTGCTGCTGGAAGAAACATTGGTTTTACTACGAAGGGTAAGACAACGTTAAATTTTAATATACTCAGAAAATGTAGATGGATGTGTCTTAGTTGCCAAATTATGTAGCTTCACTCTTCATAACTTCACGAAGCACTAAAAGTGGGTATGCTGAAATGGCTGAATTAACAGAATTAAAAAAAACGCTAAAAGAAGCTCTAGAGAGTGATGAACTTGACTTTGACAAAATCCATTCCATTAGTCAACAAATAGTTGCGCTAGATGATAAGGCTGTAAGATTTAGCATAGATGCGCGACATGTTCACAGGCTTGGATTTGAACTCGTTGGGAAACAGGAAACCGCCCTTTCCGAGCTAATAAAAAATGCCTATGACGCAGATGCAACCAATGTAAATATTGATTTTAAAAATTATGCTACTCCTGGTGGGTCCCTTGTTATAAAAGATGATGGTCACGGTATGGATGAAGAAGTCGTGCGTAATGCTTGGATGCGACTTTCAACTCAGGATAAAGAAATTTCACCTGTTTCTCCAATCTATGGAAGGTCTAAGGCTGGCAGAAAAGGAATTGGCCGATTTGCAGTTGAACGTCTAGGAAAAAATCTAATTTTAGAAACTAAGGTTTTTGGTCAAGCAAATGGATTGCGGGTCCAATTTAACTGGGACAAGGATTTTGTGCATGGACGGGATTTAAATCAGATATCTTATAAGCTTGAAAGATTTCCAAAGCAACCTGAAGAGACAGGCACAAAACTAATTATTAATGATTTAAGAGATAGGTGGTTAGAGAAGGTTTTTGAAAAAGTTTGGAAGTCTGTACTTCTTTTACAACCACCATTCAAACCAACCCAACGATTTAGAGCACAAAATATAGCACTTGAAGGTTTTCGACCAGACCCAGGATTCAAAGTTTACATAAACGGTAGGGTTGGCGACGTTGTTGTCAAAGAACTATCGATTGAGAAGAACTTTTTAAACCACGGTATTGCCAAAATTAAAGGACGAATTGACGCTTTTGGTAATGGGGAGTTCTTTGTAAATTCACTAAAATTGAATCTTGATGATCGTCAGCAAGCCGAAGAGAAGTATTTGCTTTCTGGAATGCTAGAATTTGAAGCAATATACTTCATTTATGACTCTGCTTTGATGACAGGAATTTCTGTAACCACGGCAAGCGAAATGGGCCGCAAGTATGGAGGTATTCGAGTCTATAGAGATGGGTTTAGGGTGTTGCCTTATGGAGAGCCATATGATGATTGGTTGAAATTGGCTTTTGACACTGCTCGTAGACACCTAATTATAGCTGCTAACAATTATCATTTTTTTGGGCATATTGAGTTGAGCAGCTATAACAATCCATTATTTGAAGAAACAAGTAGTCGTGAGGGTTTAATAGAAAATGAAGCTTTCGAAGAGTTGCAAAGATTTATTAGGGCATGTATTGAATGGGCAGTTTTAAGAGTTGCCTCTTCTCGAAGTAGAAAAACGACAGCGGGACAAAAAGACTTTACATCTGAGTGGAGGAAACCTTCTGATAAAACTAGTGAACTCATTGCTAATATAATAGTGGACGTAGTCGGAAAAGATACGGCCATACCTGAAGTGCAAAAGTCAAAAACATTAGAAAAACTACAGGAAATAAAGCAAGAACAAGAAAATTTTGAAGCTCAAGTAGATCTTAGGGAAAAGGAACATGTCCAATACGAGGCTATGCTGAGGATTCTTGCCTCGCTTGGTATCTCCCTGGCCGTTTTTAGCCATGAAATTCGTGGTGCGCTAACTGGTGTTGACAGCAGCATTGGGCAACTTTTTGATCATCTAGAGGTCAGAAAAGATCTTAGTGAATCTAAGAAATTTATAAATTTAAGAGAAGATTTAGAATCTTCAGTGGATCGGTTAAAAGATGTTTCGCGCTATATAGCAGATTTAATAAGTCATTCATCCTCAAGAGAAAAAGATAATCAAGCACTGCATAGTGTTATTAATAACTTTGTTACCCAGTTTGAAAACTATTTTAACGCACGTGGGATTAAATTTGAAACAGAAATCAAACCCACCTTTTTAAGGACAGAGCCAATCCATAGAAGTGAAATAGACTCAGTTCTATTTAACTTCCTAACAAATTCTGTTAAGTCGATGGATAGATCAGGTTCTCAAACTAGAAAGATAAAAATAACTGCCAAACGTTTTGATATGTTAGCTGTAATTAGCTTCCAGGATACTGGTAGTGGTGTTCCATCTGAAATTGCAGATAAAATATTTGATGCGTTTTATACTACAAGCCATTATAAAGGTGATGAAATAGCAGGGCCAGGCTCTGGACTTGGTTTGAAAATAGTGTCAGATATTGCTGAGGCAAACGGTGGTTATGTACGTCTGGCAGAACCGGAGCCAGGCTTTGGTTGTCGATTTGATTTTGCCGTTCCTCTGTCAAAAGAGCAAGTATAAGGAAAATATATGTTCACTGGTATATTTATCGATGATGATGAGAGAGACTTCAAATATGCAGAGAGTATGTCAATTGCTGGTGATCCGGGTCTATCAATCAGCATACTAAGGCCAGATATAGCTTTTGTCGAAATAGCTGACCATATCCGTCGTGAAAAACCGGACTTGTTAGCGCTGGATTTTCGGCTGGATGAGGTTCTGTTGGGAGATGCTCCTAACAGATATAAGGCAGGTCCTCTTGCACAGTTATTGAGAGATTATGCAACAGAGTCTCCTGCTGACGACTTTCCGATTATTTTAGTTTCCCATGAACAGAAAGTTAGGGATTTTTATAACCCAGATCTTACCTCGCATGATTTATTCGATCGTATTTATGAAAAAGAATACCTTGGTAGATCTGGGACACAGAAAGAAATCATGTCCCTCATCACAGGCTATAAAAAAATTATACAATTTATAGGAAAGGATGGCCTGCTTGTTAACCTGCTAGATTTGAATCCCGAATACTGCCATGCGATCAATGAACAATTTATTATTGACATTTCACAGTTTAGAGCTCCACATCAAGTTTCTCGCTATGTTTTAAAAAACATAATAGACCGAGTGGGAGTTTTACTTGATATAAACTCCGTATTAGCAAAACTAGGTTTAAACCATGCGTCTACAGATATTGAGCAGCTCAAAGAAGTGCTTCGTCATAATAAGATTCATTATACTGGTGCTTTCTCAGAAGGCTGGGAACGATGGTGGGCTTTCAGATTAGATGATTTTGGTCAAAGCCTTTGTGGGGTTTCCTTAGGTGATTTAACT
The DNA here is from genome assembly GCA_003531155.1 of Bacteroidales bacterium. GTDB lineage: Bacteria > Bacteroidota > Bacteroidia > Bacteroidales > Tenuifilaceae > UBA8529. The sequence goes on from DQHR01000048.1 coordinate 5,011, forward strand.
GCTGAAGAAAAAGTAAATTGCCTCAAAGGTAAGCTCAAGTTGGAACTTAAGCCTGCAACTTCAAGATGGACAAACGCATCGAGTGCATATTTTGCATTTGCATGTGCATCTTGTAATATGCCTACTGAACTTGATTTTTCTGTGGAGGCTTATGATCCTCTTCCTTTTGACTTTATTGAAAAAAAGAGAGTATGCTGGAAGTGTCTGCAGACAGGAGAATACAAAGAAAAGAATTTAAAAGTTAGCCAAAATGATAGGTTCATTGCTAATAAAGTAGAAAATGGTCAAATTTCTGAAGAGAGTGAAGAGTGATTCCTTCCGCAAATGATATGTCCGGCGCTGTAAAGGGTTATTTGCAGATATTACAGCGGGAAGAGATAATAGAAAATGCAAGTTTTTCATATGTTGAGCAAGCTCTGAGATTTGTTACAGGAGCAACAAAAAGTTGGTCACTTAAAGTCAGTCCAAGTAGTCCATTGAAATTCAGAACAGTTTTTGATCCGCATCTTGGATACAGTGTTTTCCCTGTCGTATATCTAGATGTAGAGGTTGATGAAGCATTACATATCCATAAAGTTCCACCTTTTAAAAAATTAGTTGTAACACTCGAAGTTAAGCGATTCTCTGATTCCGGTATAATTTACCGAACTCATTTCGACTTGGCCAATAAATCCGGAAATCCAGCTATTTATCAAGAAGGACCGTTATACCATGTTCAGTTTGGTGGACATTCTCCGGGCGGTGTTCGGGCTTCAGATTTTAAGCTAAAAATTCCAAGATGGACACACCCTCCAATGGATTTAATCCTTGTTTGTGAAACCATTGTCGCAAATTTCTATCCGGAAAAGTGGCGAAAACTTAAAGGGCAGCGAAGTTGGATTGAATATATCAATCAAAGTCAGCAGCTTTGCTATACCAGTTACTTTGAAAAAACCAATACTGTTTTATCCGGTGGTCGTTCCTTGTTAAACGAGATGTGGGCAGTTGAATGGGGGGTATGATTCAGCTGGGAGTTGTGGTGGCGGTTTGTGGTGGCGGGGTCGGACCGAGCTAACATGCTATAATCAGAGGTGAAATACTTATAAATCACCCTGTTTTTCGCCTTAGAGGCTCGTTTTTGCCTGCAAAAACCGCTGGATAAGCGATGACAC
>DQHR01000014.1 GCA_003531155.1 Bacteroidales bacterium
ATATCCAAGGATGTAATGTTTGCTTGCTCCGATGCCAATCAAAAGGATATGATCAATGATATTAACGAGAAGCAGCTCGATGCAATTGTGGTTGCATCCTGCTCTCCCAAACTTCATACTCATACTTTTCGCGGTGTTGCTGAAAGAGCAGGGATTAATCCCTATAACTATGCTCAGGTAAACGTCCGTGAGCAGTGCTCATGGGCACACTCCGATAAGCCTATGGATGCTACGATTAAGGCTTATGGTCTTATCAGAGCCGGTATTGGTCGGGTTTCGCACTCCGAGGCGCTTGAGAGCATTGAGATTACAACTCAAAAGGCTGTTGCAGTTATTGGTGCAGGTGTTTCTGGAATGCGCGCTGCCATCGACCTAGCAAGAATGGGTAGCCATGTTTACCTAATCGAAAAGGAGAATAAGGTTGGAGGTAAAATTGCCAACACAGGCAAACTCTTTATGACTGGCGAAAATGGGAGCGAGGTTATCGAAAGGCTTAACCAACGCATTAAGCAACTGAGCAACATTACAGTGTTTACAAACGCCAACCTTGGTAAGGTTTCTGGCAGTATTGGTAACTTCTTTATCGATGTAAATGTTGGTGAGGAGTTGCTTAAGCTCAACGTTGGCTCGGTGTTGGTAACAACTGGGTTTGACTTTTATCAACCACAGGAGGGCGAATATGGCTATAAACTTTCTGAGAATGTTATCACTCTTCAGGATTTTAATAAGCTCATCGAATCGAGTAATGGTAAGCTGGTTCACAATGGTAAGCCTGTTAAATCGGTTGCTTACATCTATTGCGTTGGAAATCGCCAATCGAAAGGCGATAACAAGTACTGCTCTCGCCAATGCTGCACCGCAGCAGTTCATTCATCGTTGAGGGTGCATGAGAAGTTTGAGGGTGTTAAGGCATTTCACATTCATCGCGATATTAGAACCTATGGAAAGCAGGAACTGCTTTATCAGGAATCATCTAGAAAAGGTGATATCTACATAAAATTTGAGGAGAAGGAACCACCCGTTGTTGAGCTAAAGGATAGCAAACCTACCATTAGGGTTAAGGACTACCTAACCTCAAAGAAGGAGTTAACGCTTGATGCTGACCTGGTTGTTCTTGTAACGGGCATGGTAGCTCGTTCTGATAGCAGCGAGATATCGAGCAAACTGAAAATTCCTGTTGGAAGCGATAAGTTCTTCAACGAAATTCACCCAAAGCTAAAACCTGTTGAGACAGTAATTAAAGGCGTTTACATTGGTGGTGCTTGCCAAGGACCAAAGAACATAACCGAATCGGTTCAATCGGCCTTATCTGGCGCATCAAAAATTAATGCGGTGCTAAGAAAGGGTTCAATTGCCCTAGAACCAATAGTTGCAAGGGTTAATGCTGATGCTTGCGCTTGGTGCAACAAGTGCGCTGAGGTTTGCGAGTACGATGCAGTTAAACCAATTGAAAGCAACGGAAAGATGATTGCCGAGGTGAACATCTCAACTTGTACTGGTTGCGGTATCTGTGCACCAGTTTGTCCTACCAATGCCATTGAAATTGCTCAATACACCGATAACGAGATTGAATCGATGATTGATGGATTCATGTCAAAAGGAGATATCGAAGCACGTGAGTTAGAGCATGGCGCCAAGGTTGAAGCGGGTAAGGTTGGAATGAAAGAGTACCCTGAGATTTGGAATCATATAATTGGAGCGATTAACGGAAGTTCGCTTACAATTCCTGAAATAGCCGCCAAAACGGGTATTGAATCGAATCTGATAACTTGGCACTTGATGACCATGAACCGTTACAGCGTGGTTGAGCCTGCTGGATTGAACGATGATGAAAGTTACTACATGTACAAACTCAAAAAGTAAACAGCTATGTCGCATATAAATCCCAATTTTGCTGAAGAAATCAAGAAATTTGGTGCTAAAGATTTTCATCTTTGCTTTAACTGTGGTAACTGCACTGCAATCTGCGCGCTATCTACTAAGGATGAATCGTTCCCACGCGAAATGGTTCGTTACAGTACGCTTGGATTAGAGGAGGATATAAAATCATCGCTAAAACCTTGGATGTGCTACTACTGTGGCGAATGTAGCACTGATTGCCCACGCCAGGCTCACCCTGGTGAGCTAATGATGTCGCTACGCCGATGGTTAACATCAAAGTACGATTGGACGGGCCTATCGGGCCTGCTTTACAAGCATCTATCAGCATATATCATTGGATTCCTTTTGGTTATTGTTGGCCTAATTGCCTTTGCAGTCAAACTCGAGTGGAATCAGGAGAAAATAATGCACTTCGGTCATCTGTTCGAGATGTTTGCCATTGGTGGTGTGTTTGCAATAATTCTTCTTCCTAACATTTTTAGGATGTGGCTATACACCATCGTTCGACCAAAGGTAAAGGCCACAGTTAAGGTTTACTACAAAGCCTTTTCGGAGCTATTGGTTCATATGTTTACCCAAAAGCGATTCCTTGAATGCGAGAAATCGCAGGAAACACAAATCAAGTGGTTTGAGCACTTTATCTTGGTAATTGGATACCTATCGTTGCTGTTTACCACGGTTTTTCTCGATTGGTTTGGCTCTCAGAATATGTTTGTTATAGCTCTTGGTTATGTTGAGAGTGCAATAATATTTGTGGTAACATTCCTATTCATTCTAAAGCGAGCAAAAAAAACCGAAGCGTTGCATAAATTCTCGCAACCATCCGATTGGTTTTTTGTGATATGGTTATTCCTTATGGGTTTTACCGCTTTCTTTGTACGTCTTTTTATCGATTTTCATATTTTAGAGAGTAACTTCTGGCTATTTATGGCTCATTTAGCCGTGCTGGTACAGTGGGCAATTATCATTGTTCCTTTTGGCAAATGGACACACTTTTTGTATCGCTCGTTTGCTATGTACTTCGCAAAAGTTCAGGAGTTAGCGAAGAGTGCTAAGAAGTAAAAGATTGATTTAATTTTACATGAACTTATCTAAAGGTTATATATTGATATCTATTAAAATAATTAATAGCACAATGTCATGCTGAACGAAGTGAAGCATCTGTATTATGAATATTAAGATTCTTCACTTTGCTCAGAATGACAAACAGAATTAAACTTGTAATAAATATATAGTGAATCTTCACTAAACGTAATTGATATGATAAAATTAGCAGTCCCAACCAGAGGTAACATCGTTGATGACCATTTTGGTCATTGCGAGATGTATACCATTTTCACTACAGATGAAAATAATAAGATCATCAAAACAGAAATTCTTCCATCACCACAAGGGTGTGGATGTAAAAGCAATATTGCTTACGATTTAAAGGAGATAGGTGTTAGCGTAATGCTTGCTGGCAATATGGGCGGCGGTGCGTTAAACGTGTTAAATAATCAGGGAATAAAGGTTGTTAGAGGTTGTTCTGGTGATGTTACAAAAGTAGCCGAGGATTACCTTAAAGGTCAAATCTCTGATTCAGGCGAGGGTTGTCATCACCGCGATCATGCTGGCGAGGGCCATGTATGCAATCATTAGCAATGAAGAATTGAAAATAAAAACAGCTTGTTAATTCTAACAAGCTGTTTTACTTTAAAGTTGAAATCTACTTACTTTTTAAGCACCTTCTTCAGCACGGTTTCTTTATCCAGTTTTTTTGTACAGAAGAACCAATCGTAACATTTCACGTTTTCATCCTTGTTCTCCATGCGTTCCTTGGCAATGCCACATGAACCAGCTGGGGGAACAATTACCTCATCGCCCGGACGCCAATCGGCAGGTGTAGCAACCTTAAACTCATCGGCAGTTTGTAAGGCAACAACAACACGGTAAAGTTCATCAAAGTTACGGCCAAGGCTTAAAGGATAATATATAATTGCTCGGATGGTACCTTCAGGATCAATTACAAAAACAGCTCTTACGGCTTTTGTGTTGCTCTCACCGGGCATTATCATGCCATACTTTTGAGCAACCTCCATTGTAATATCTTCGATTAGAGGAAATTTTACTTCAACATCTTTCATGCCTTTGTATTCAATTTTCTCCTTGATAGTGCGTAGCCAAGCAATGTGGCTGTATAACCCATCAACTGATAAACCTACAAGCATGCAATTGGCATTAGCGAATTGCTCCTCCATACTTGCAAAAGTCATAAACTCCGAGGTACAAACTGGAGTAAAATCAGCAGGATGGCTGAAAAGGATAACCCAGCTACCCTTGTAATCATTTGGGAAATGAATATTCCCTTGTGTTGTTACGGCCTTAAATTCAGGCGCTTTATCACCAATGCGGGGCATTGATACTACTTTGTTCTCTTCCATTTTTATTTAGTTTTTGTTAATATTTTTTTTTAATTGGGTTATGATCGTTATAGTTTCCTAGTATTTGTAGGTTAATGTCTTTAATATTAAAATTGGGAATTTTCTTCCTGTTGAAATATTCCTGAAGCAGCTTGTCCAACTCTTCATCGTAATAATTCTCAATATAATCGCACTCTTCGCAGTATAAATGGTGATGCCGATGCATCTCAATATCATACCGCATAAAATCCCTATCGGTTTTAACCTTTCTGATTATCTTTTTTTCACAGAATGTTTCCAAAATATTATAAATAGTACCAACAGCAAGGTTTGGATGATTTTTATGTACAAACTCCTTAATAGCATCTGCATTAGGATGATCCTTTAACGACATTAATGCCTCCAGCACAGCCACCCTTTGGGGCGTAACCTTTAGGTTATTTTGAGTAAGTACGTTAGCTAATTCTGAATAATTCATACTAAATAGGAATAATTCTTATATGAGAAAAACACTAATTTGCAAAGAATGTTTAGCGAAGTCAAAAAAAATAGTTGAAATTTTGATTTGATATTTGAAATACAATCAGTTAAGTTGATTATGGTTGAAGTAAGAGCGTATTTTAGGCTAGATTTTAAGAAGGAAAAAGGTGATGCAGTAAGTTAATAAGTTAATAAGTTAATAAGTTGACAAGTTAATAAGTTAACAAGTAGACAAGAAGCCAAACAGCCAAACAGTCACACAGTCACACAGTCACACAGCCTCACATTCTACAGTCTATCTTTTCCTGTCAACTCAAAACTGTCAACCGTCAACTATCAATTGTCACTTGCCACTCTTCAAGTTATACTGGTCACTTTTCAAGTAACAATCATAATTCTGTTCCAATTAAACAATAAATTGCATAACATTTTTGCCTGAATAGCAGGTTGTTAGCTGTGAAATGTTTAACTTGTTTGTTAGTTTAGTAGAATAGAAATATTAAACTATGAATAAATTTACATTATAACGAGGAAGCGTAATGCCTTATTTGTATATGTAAAAATGATTTCTAAATAACTATTTCTTATAAAACTTAATATTTGATATTATGGCACAAAGAAAAATTTATCACGTGACAAAAACTGACGAAGGTTGGCAAGGAAAACTTGAAGGAGGACAGAGGGCGTCAGTGAAAGGAGATACTAAAGAAGAAGTTGTTAAGAAGACTATTGAATTGGCTAAAAATCAAGAGGATTCATCGGTGAGAATTCATAAATTAGATGGTGAAATTCAGGAGGAAAGGACTTATCCAAGAAAATCTGACCCTTTCCCTCCTGAAGGTTAATTTGCTTGTGTATACGAGTTGATTTATTATATGATGTTGTTATGAGCATAGAGTTTTGGATTAGCTTCATAATTGGTGATTTGATTAATGAACTTAAGAATCTAAAAGCTATGAATACATTAAAAAACATAATTGTAGGAGTGGGTGCTGTTATGTGGAGCCTTAAGACAAATATGACTCATAAGATTGATTGTAATAATTTGACTTATCAAGATAATAGCAAGGGGGTTCGAATCCCCCTCTCCACTCCCTTTCAATTAATAACTTAAAAATAAAATAATGGCAAATTTTTCTGAAGACAAAATCAATTTAGTCTGGGAGAAGGCTAGAATAATTGATGGGCAAGATGCAGCTATTTATCGGCAGGATTTTGCAGGTGCATGGATACAAAGAGATAGATATGGAAAGGAAGAAAGTTTTGGCTGGGAGATTGACCATATGTTTCCCGAATCATTAGGAGGAAATGAGAATTCAGATAATCTTCAACCTCTTCAATGGGAAAACAACAGAACAAAAGCTGACAATTTTCCTAGTTTTTCAACTTCAGTTTCATCTGAGGGAACAAATTATAAAATGATAAACCAAAATTGGGAATTTAATGATAGTTTTATCGAAACCTTAAAAATACTTTATCCCAATAATCAAGTATTGAAGAAGTTATAGAAGTATTTAAGAAAACTGATAGTATTGTAAATTCCAACATCATTAAGTTAATTGCAGTTGGGCTGACTTCATTTGGGGAGTTCTTTCTTTTTTGTGAACTTTACTAACATTTAGAGAGGCAGAGTTTTAAACATTCAAACACAAAAGAATTGTAAAAGTGTACTGTTATTTTAAAAAATCCCAAATTAAATTGAGTTGTAATGAAAAAGATTGATTTCCATATTCATACAATGCAAACAATTAGTGATTCACTTTTTGATTTCAACATTGATAAACTGAAAGAATATGTTGACAAGATGGAAATTGATTGTATTGCAATAACTAATCACAATCTATTTGATAAAGGTCAGTTTCTTAATATTTGTAGCAATCTGCAAATTAAAGTTTTTCCAGGTATTGAAATTGACTTAGAAGGAGGTCATATTCTTCTTATTTCTGAAAATGAAGATTTAGAGGATTTTGATTTTAAATGCAGGAGAGTGAAAGGATTAATAAACTCAGTAAACGATTCAATTACTTATGAACAATTAATTGATATTTTTCCTTTACTTAATAAATACTTGTTAATCCCTCATTACGATAAAAACCCTAACCTGAAAGAAGATACACTGCTAAAATTAGGAGATAATATATTTGTTGGAGAGGTTACTAGTATACGAAAATTTAAAGCGTGTGTAAGGGATTCAAATAAATTAGTGCCTGTCATTTTTAGCGATTGTAGGTTTACAGATACTATTACTAATTTTCCAACAAGGCAAACATTTGTAAATGCAGGTGATAATTCATTGCGATCTATTAAGGGAAGTTTGTTTGACAAGTCGAAGGTTTTTCTATCAAAAGATGAAGGAAATGATTTTTTCCAAGCAACTGACGACGGAATAATATTATCTACAGGTTTAAATGTTATTATTGGAGAACGTTCAACTGGAAAAACTTACACACTTGATAAGATTTGCAATAACTTTAATAATGTTAAATACATCAAACAATTTTCATTACTCCAAAATGACGAAGAAAGTTTTAAAAGACTTGTAACTACAAGACCTGNNAAAGACTTGTAACTACAAGACATAGTTTAGTTACGGAATCTTTTCTAAAAGAATTTAAAGATGTTGTGCAAGACGTTAATCAAGTTGATTTAAAGGGAAATGAAATAAAACTGGGTAAATATATTGATTCTTTGAAAAAATTCGCCTCAGAAAGTGATAAACTCGATACATTTTCAAAATGTAAATTGTATAATGAGACTAATTTTGAGATTGATGACTTAGCCAATTTAAAAACACTTATTAAAGCAACTGAAACTTTGATTGAAAATGAAGAATACAAGTCTATTGTAAATCTACATATTTCAGAGGATTCATTGAAGACACTAATTATCGACTTAATTAATAAGCACAATGAACTGTATGAATCAAATTTGAAAAAACTTTGGTTAAACGAACTAAT
>DQHR01000105.1 GCA_003531155.1 Bacteroidales bacterium
AGCTTTCAACTTCCGAGAAATACTTTAACACATTGCTTGGGTCGAATACTCCAGGGTGGGCACTATTAATATTGTTAATCCGAACCCAACCCACATTATCGTTGTTGTTAATGGTTAAAATAGCGGGTGTGTATTTAGTGGCAGTACCAATAGGGAATGTATATGTTATTGGTGCAGCGATTATTCCGAATACTTTTTTAATACCAAAAGCACTGAAAACCCCATCAGAAGCAATCATTTTTGTTGGACCAAAAGGAGCTCCTGTAATGTTGCTACTCACACCAAGTGTCAGCAAATATTGGTTAATATCAAAAATTCCGGTTGTTAAAACAAGATCATTTGTTAAAGAAATGTTGTTATTAAGTCGTGCTCCTGCAGTGTTGTTCAGAGTTAAGCGACCAAAAGTTCCTGTCCCACTTATGCGTTGTAACGTTGTCCCATTTAGAACTACACCGGTATTTATATCGGTGTAGTTAGCATTATTAATTAAATTTCCTGCAACATTAACAGTATAACCGCCACAAATTAGAATGCCTGAGGTAAGTGTAAGGTCGTTTGAAACGATGGTATTTGCATTTAGGGTTAGACTTGTAACCGGATTTACGATTAAATTATGAAAGGATGTTGCGGTTGTTCCAAGAATTGATTGAGAGCTTCCACTAAATGTTGTTGTGTTATTATAATGGTTGTATGTTCCGGAGTTGCTTAAATTCCCTTTTATTGTAACCCCTATGTTGTATGTTGTATTTGCATCAAAAAAACTATTTGCATTTGAAATTGTTAGATCTCCATTAATCGTTATAGGGTTTATTAGAAGTTTTACAGTTGCATTTCGGGCAGTTGCTGCTGTTTTACCCGTAATAGTTAAGTAATTCAACGGAACAGTCGCATCGAGTTGATAGTTTTGAACTACATCGACAACAGGGCCAACGGTTGGTGTTTGTGTAAAATAAACTGTACTGGTTCCTGAGACTGAGCTTGATGCTGGACGAAGGTATAAGTCGCCATATGTATTACCCCCTCCTCCTCGAACAATTGTTAAAGTGCTTGTTCCTGACATATTGAATACACTGCCGGGGTTGTATATTTCCAGTTTTGCATTGGAGGTAACAGCATTTTGCCCGTTTATAATTACACTGCTTGATCCACTCTGTCTGTACATCAGAACACCCGCGGTTGATGCAGAGTTCATTCGTATTTGACCATTAACGATAAGTGAACCACCTTGCATATCAATCTCTGATAATCCTCCACCAGAGTACTCAATATCGTTATTATTATTATCGGTACCAATTTCGCGACCTACGAATACCCTACCATTTATTACGGTCAGTTTACCATTTAAATACAAGTCGTTAGCATTTGATGCTGCATTCGCTATATTTACATCCGAAGGAGTATTTACAGTTAATCCAGCCGTACCCGGTATTGTAAATATTGATGAAGTTGTAATGGCTAAATCCCCAGTACGCTGATAAATTAATGTACCATTTTGTAACGTCAACCAGTTGTTTACTGGAGTAGTTAAGGTTCCAGCAATATCGCAGGTAAGCGTTGTTGCCTGAGATGTTCCCTTATTTATAATTACGGTACTAAATATGGTTGAAGGATTACCTGCGGTGTTCGTTATGCTTGCAGAGTTTGAACCAAAGAATGTAAGGGGTATCGTTGTGAAATCGCACTTGGATGTTGTTGTAAGACCATGTGCTAGTCCGTCGGTATTATTAATCAAACTACCCCCAATAGACATTCGCTGATTATTAGCACCGCCTCCAGGCCAAACATATAAAGCCGCTAATGTAGCCACTTTAACATCCCCATTTACCACAAAATTCTGGGCGAGCGCACCATTACCGTACCAAATTAAACCTCCACCCTGAATATCCAGATCTCCATTTATTGTAATTGTTTTTGCAACCACGGCAGTTGGTGCGGTTGGATAAGTCACATTCCATGTTGGACAAAACCAAGAATCAGCATTTTGACCTTGGGTAATTAAATTTCCATAAATTAGAAGATCGTTGTTTGGGAAAATAATATTAGAACCACCTAAAGGCGAAAGTATTAAATTGCCATATGACGTAATACCATTTGGTAACCAGTATGTTGTTCCCGCGGCAGGGTTGGTTGAGTAAAGTTCGGTTGTTCCTAAATTCACGTTAAAATCAGAAAAGTCACCAGAAGGAAAAACATAAGTACTTCCTGAAGTCCATGATGTGGTTAATCGAAATAACCCATTACCACTAGGGAATGAGGAAACCACAGTAAACGTACATCCTGGGTTATACCCGATATCTAAGGATGCACCTGCTTCAATCTGAAGGTTTGCGCAACTTCGTATATCTGTATTAGCTACTGTATTGTTAGTATTAAGGGTAATAGCATGCCCGTTTCCAATTATTACAATATCCGAAGCGCCTGGTGGAACTGCTGGAGGATTGCTTGTTGTATGATCAGTAAGCGACCAGTTTGCAACATCACCCCACCATCCGCTACTATAACTATAATAAGTAGTTGGAGTGCCGAATGGGCTTGTTAGGTTATTGTCGCCTGCGGTGTAATCACCATCAATATTGTCTACACCCGAAAGCCAAGGGCCGTCCATTACGTTTGTTGCAGTATTAATGCTTGCAGTTGTGCCGTTTGTCCATGTGACTGAATTTAAGTCAAAACGAGCAGGAACATATTCGTTTTCGGTTATGTCTGCACCAGTAGCAACATCAAGATCCGAATATGTATACGAATGGTTAACTGAACCTGCTGCAATACCTGCGAATCCAGTCGATTTTACATGCCAATAGTATGTCAAGCATCTATTTTTTACCGATGTTGCGTAATGTTCTGCACCAACAGGAACAACTGAAATAGTTCCGTATGCTGTAGGATCTGTACTAAAACCAATGGTGGTCGGTGTATAAACAGGTACTCCTACATGACTTGTTGATGGAGCGCCAATTGGGAAAGTGAAGGAATTAGAGGTTGCAGAGTATATTTTTGAAATACTTGCATTACCAATTTCTCCCTTAGTATATGCAAACCGGTTAACATCTGCACCCGTAACCGTTGCGTTGGTACCAAATAATAAATTCTTGTCCTGCAAATCAAGTTTTTTATATCCTGTTGCTGAACCTGAGAATTTTAAATCTCCATTTATGGTTATGTTGTTTAATAGCGTAACATCTGCAATTCCTACCATGGACTTGTTCAATTCGAGATTTGTAAAAATTCCATTTCCATTTCCTGATATTGTTTGTGCAGCATCGCTGTTCATTACTAGGTATCCCGCCGCAGTCAAACTAGTCGAATTATTTTCAATATTACCTGAACAGTATATGGTATTATTATATGTTCTAAATATACCCACTAATATTTTTAGTGAATCTACAATAATTATAGTATTTTGTGTACCTAATGTTCTTAACTCTCTTGTTGGGTTTAATTTATTTACTATTAATTTATTAAAACTTAGTGGCGAGGCAGTGTTTAAGGTTATTGTTTGTGATCCTAGACCATTAAAAATGGTACGATTTGTTCCCGTTGTATATGTAGTTCCCGCAGAAATTGTAAAATTTCCACCAATTGCAACATCTAAACTATTCGCATTGAAATCTCCAGATGTTATATTTAAATTTGTGATCACGGTAAGAGGGTACGTACGTAAACCGACAACTGAAGATCCGCTTGCCCTATTAACTGTAAAATTTCCTAATGAGGCATTCGATTCAATATAGTAATTTGCAGGATCGGCTATTAGCGTACCAGTTGTAGGAATAACTTCAAGGGTTCCTCCAGTAACATTTATATTCCCAGTCGCTGATTTAATTTCAAAAGCTTTTTGTTCAGCCGCTGCATTACCCAAAACGTCGTAAATCTGGATAGTGCCGCCAGACATATTAAAAACGTTGGCTGCATTATTCAGGTTAAATGCACCTACGGCCGGATCTATTGAAGCAGTAGATCGTGCGGTGTTTAATGTTGCCGTCGAAAAATCGGTGAGGTTTGATATTGCGGTAAATGCAGTAGGGGTACGCCAAAAACGACCTCGTAAAATAAATAACCCACCTGTTTGAGTGTATGATGCTAATCCTCCTGTTCCTCCAGCGGCTCTATACTGTTTTGCATCCACAGTTCCTCCGTTAATAATAAATTGTCCTGAGGCCCAGTCCCATGTTATAAAACCACCAGACTCACGAGTTGAAAAATATCCATTATTGATTTGTAACTTACCAAGTATTGAAAATGAGCTACAACCTCCTTGGCCAACACCATTAACTAAACCTGTTCCTCCCGAAACCCCGTATGCTAAGTTTACTTCACGGTAATCATCGGCAGTAGATAGCACAATTACATCAGTTCCATCAAGAACAAATGCACCATTTGCTGGAATATAAAAATCAGAGTTAGGTGTGGCTCCATCTCCGCAAGTACCTTCCGATAAGGATGGGATAATTGTTAACCCTTGGAGTTTTAATGTTCCTGTTCGAATCCAGAGTGCTTTTTTAAGATTTGGATTGTTGGCTGTGGCAGGAGCAGTTTGATCTCCTCCTGATATGTTTGCTCCAAATAATCTGAAATTGGTATAAGCAGAAGAGTAAACAGTTAAAGAAAACGTTTGATCGATTCCTTTATCTAAAACTAAATTGTAAAAATCGGTAGTATTGTTACAAGTTAGGGTATTATTGGTTGCACCCTGAAAATAAACTGTTGCGAAACCAGTTGTTGCACCAATAACTGTTGGTGGAAAAGCATTATAAACAGGATATGTAAGGTTTGTAAAACGAACGGTTCCATTATTGGTAAAATCACCATTAATTACAACACGGTGCGAATGAGCATCATAATAGTTAATAAAAGGGGGAGTACCTCCATTAATCCCGTACGGATTTGTTGTTGTATTGGTAACACCATCACCAACAGTAAGTGAAGCACCATTGTCAACGATTACATCGCCATTAATTGTTAATTGTCTCCGAGCCGCTGTATTATCATTGATTCGGTATGTTCCCTGCTTAACATATAAATTACCATTAAGGGTAAGGTTATTCATTTGAGTGGCAACAACCCCTGGCGCATTTATTGTTAAATTATTATATGTGGTTTGAGCAACAGGTAAATTAAAGTTGGTTGCATTATTATACTCAACAGTTCCACCTCCTGTATTAACCAATGTATTTGTTGTTACGGTTGGAAAATTAATTGATGCCAGTTTTAGCGTTCCTTGTCCACGCAATGCTTCAAGACCACTTGTAAACTGATATGTTGACATATTAAGATAACCGCCAGCATTAATTGTAACATCAAGCCCTGATGTAGCAATATCAGCAGGGAGGCTAACCGTTCGTCCAGTAAGAATAACAACTACATCATTTATTCCAGGCACAGTTGAACCAACCTGAGTTGTTCCTCCAGGGTCAGAGGTCCAAGTTGTTGGTGTGTTCCAATCACCCGTTTGGTAAGAGTAGTAGGTTCCAAGTGCTCCAGCAGTCCATGATGTTGTTGTGGTAGTAATATTTGTTGTTCCAGTAATAGTAAAAGTATTGGTTCCAAAGCTTTGAGTTCCCACAGGATCCTGCCAAACCCCTGCTGTTGGCTTATATTTTAAGAAAGTTGGTGTAACTGTAATCTCTGATGGATCGTACTGAAAAGTTGCAGTAATCGTTTTTCCACCAGTAGTGGTTATAACATCCCAATATCGTTCAACATATTTAGCGCCCAACGCACCAGATTGAATTGTAGTAACCGTTATTGTACCTGTTGTTGCACTGGTGGAGTTAATTGTTGCTGGGGCATAATTCCCATTTGAGCCTATAGGGAATAGTATTGGCGTTGCAGCAGCAGCATTACGAATAACTAAACCCGTACCATTGGTTTCGACCATGCTTGTCGAGTTGAGCGTGCCCTGTATAGAATTTGTAGGATTACCGCTAATGGTTAAGTTGAAATTACCTGTCCTTAGTATTCCTGAGTTTAGTGTTATGGTATTGCTAACGATAACATTCCCTAACATGGTTTTGATACTACCACCAGAAATGGTAAGCTTATAGTAGGTTAATGCACCAACATCCTGTAAACCTGCGCCATAATACTCAACAGTACTTGTATTTGCAGTAAATGTTCCTCCAACACCGCTTACCGAGCCGCCTAAAAGAAGAGTACTGGATCCACCATTTAAGGTACCATTTGTTCGGGTCCAAGTTCCTGTAATAGTATGTGTTAATCCAGCACCAAGATTCAGTGTTCCTGCGCCATTCATTGTTAGCGCACCACCGTTAACATTCCCTGTTAAAGTTGCTGTGCCGCCTGTTTTGGTCATAGAAATTAGACCAGTTGTAGTAAACCCTGTAATACTTTGCGCAGAGTTATTAGTAATAATAATCGGAGAACTCCCGGCGGTAAATGTTCCTCCGCTATTAACAAAATTCCCCCCAAGGGTTAGTTGTAAGTCATTCGTAGCTAATGTTGCTCCACTGTTAATGTTGAGCGGAATGGAGGCATTAAATACTTTGGCAGCATCCATGGTTATTACTCCGGTATTGTCGATGATCACTCCTCCTGTTGCTGCAAAAGGGGTTATCCATTCTACTCCAGCAGTTCGGTTAGTTGCTGTGTTGTATTGAAGTGTAGCAGCTGCACCATAGGTTGGAGCCACCGATGCTGTAGCCGTTTCTTCCATTGAAAGAATATTGTTAACTGTAACCCCGGTTGTGGTTTTAGCACCAGAACCTGAAAGGGTTAGGTTGTAGTATGTATATGTACCTACAGTTTGTGCACCTAAAGCATTATAATTTACAGTACCACTGGTTGGTGCAGCGGCTCCGCCGCCTACTGTACTGGTAATTCCTCCGCCGTTCATAGTACCTCCCACAAACAAAGTACCTGTACCTGTAAACAGAATATAGGTTCTTACGTTTGTACTATTCAAGGTCACATCACCATCAACAGTTACATTACCAGTAGAAATTCGTATATAAGCATCCCTACTATTACCGCTTGAATATGCATCGATAGAACCTGTTCTAAAAACACCAGCATCAACCAATACTGATTTTTCATCATTATTACTGTTCGAATTAAGGTAGGTTAGGCCAGTAACAGTTAACGAAAAACCCGCATTAAATTGTAGGTAAGAGTCATTTCCTCCACCATCAATTCTCAGAGAGCCTATGCTGTTCGGTACATTGGCGGTAACTGTAACAGTGTTATTATCAAGCAAATTAACTGTTCCTGCCCCAGCAGTAGCTCCTGGGTAATCTCCTGCTCCACAATTCACCCATCCTCCATTATAAACCTGCCAAGTAGTGTTAGCATTCCAGTTACCTGAAGCTCGGGTTTGGTAGTCCCCATTTACCTGACTAACCGAATTTAAAGTTAAAGCAAACAAAATCAATAAAACTACACCTAATCGCTTCATACGTTCCTTTTTTTATGCATATCGAGGGATTACTTCAATCCTCAAAATTCTAAATGTGTTAATGCTCCTGTTTACCAAAATTATTATACGCAGCACTAGTGCTTAAGTTTTCTCCTATAACATTATTTGCTGATGGATAACAGTTTAACCATATTTAAAAACAATTTCCAAACCAACAAATATAATGATTTGGTTTTCAAAATCATACAGTTGTATATGGAAAATATATGTTTAATAAAGCCCGAATTTGGGCAAACTGTGTCTATATGTGTGAAACACTTAAAGACAGGTAAAAGTAGTTTGATAAATGTTATAGTTATTCAACTTTTGGCGGATGATTATTTCGTTTAGATAAAATTACACTTCTCTTACATTAATGGCATGATTTATGATTGTCATTTATCCAGAAAATTTGTTAAAAATTTTAAAAACAGTTTTAAACAGATTTGTGTTTAAGAAAAATTTATAATTTTGATATCAATTATTAACCTTAAAAAAAAATTATGATTAAGAAAATTACTTTATTAGTTGCCGTAGTTGCTATTTCTACTGCTGCTTTTGCTCAAATTCAATTTGGTGTTAAAGGTGGCGTTAACATGGGTAACATTAAATTGAGCGGCGGTGGAATATCTGCTGACACTAAGATGCAAATAGGCTTTCAGGTTGGTGGTTATGCTAGTTTTGGTATTAATGAGCAAATATCAGTTCAGCCAGAAGTTCTTTTCCAACAAGGGGGTTGTAAATTCGATGAAGATTTTTCTAAAGAACCTCTAAAGGCAAATATGATTGTCGTTCCTATCATGTTTAAATATTCTTTAGATGCTATTAAGTTGATGGCAGGTCCTCAACTTGGTTATATTCTTTCAGCTGAAATTGATGGTGAAGATGTAACTGGTGAAGATGCATTTGACATGAACAAACTTGATTATGGTATTGCTTTTGGTGCTGGCTATGAGTTAGAGAGCGGCATTGGTTTTGATGCTCGTTACTATTTTGGTTTGGCTAACTTAACTAAAGCGGATGAATTGACTGTAAAAGCTAGTGGAATTCAGTTATCAGTATATTATACATTTAAGTAATATTTGCTGACTTATTATTCAATGGCTGTCTTTCAGGCAGCCATTCTTTTTTCTTTTGACCCTGTAAGAGTTAAACCCTTACAGGGTTTATTGTTTAATTTCATACCTTTGTAACATAATTTTAATCGATAATTTATGTTTTCAGGAATTGTTGAAGAACCCGCAAAGGTTGTTGGGCTTGTAAAGGATAAAGAGAATCTTCATATCACATTGTCATGCTCATTCGTCGATAGTTTAAAGATTGATCAGAGTATTTCACACAATGGAGTTTGTTTAACTGTTGTTAAAAAAGAGGGAAATACCTATACTGTCACTGCAATAAAGGAGACCCTCGAAAAATCGAACCTAGGTTTATTAAAGGATGGTGATAAAGTTAACCTTGAGCGCAGCATGAAAATTGATAGTCTTTTAGATGGGCATCTGGTTCAAGGACATGTCGACCAAACTGCTGTTTGCACTGAAATCACTGAGGCTGATGGTAGTTGGTACTTTACTTTCAAATACGATCCCAAAGTTGGTAATATCACAGTTGAGAAAGGATCTGTTTCAGTAAACGGTGTTAGCCTAACTGTTGTAAACTCCAAAGCCGACACTTTTCAAGTAGCTATAATTCCGTATACTTACGAGCACACTAACTTTCATGAATTCAAAGTAGGTACAGTCGTTAACCTTGAGTTTGACATTGTTGGTAAATATATTACCAAACTGCTTAAACAATATATGGACTCGGGGCTTCTTGGAAATAAATAATTTAGCGAAGACTTTTACCTTAATTGTATTATGAAAATATCCCTTCGAAAAGAGATATCGGTTTACATTGCATTGGCTGCCGCAATTTTTTCGGGGATAACAATTCTTATTTTTATTAGCGGCAAAAACGATTATTTGTATCTGTACCCAATGGGTACAATCCTAATTGTTTTTTCATTTGTTTATTTTAGTACAAACATAATTCTTAAACGAGGAACAGTTGAGAGGGCACGCACACTTTTCGATAATGTTAATTGGACTTCCGAAGGATTATCAGAATTGGATTCATATAATCTGATTAATAAAGTAAATCAAGAAGTTCTTTCTCTTGCAAGTAATCAGACCCGAGAAATTGATAGACTTAAGGAGATGGAGAAATACCGAAAAGAATATCTCGGGAATGTTTCACATGAATTGAAAACCCCAATATTCAATATTCAGGGTTACGTTCTAACACTTTTGGATGGGGGTTTAGAAGATCCTAGCATAAATCGAAAATACCTTGAGAGAACCGAAAAAAGTATTAACCGTTTAATATCGATTATTGAGGATTTAGAGACGATATCGAGACACGAAGCGGGTGAGTTAAGGTTAGAAAAGGAAGATTTCAATATTGTTCAAGTTGTTGAGGAGATTTTTGAAGCTCAAGAAATACGCGCTACAAAGAGGGATATCAAACTTATTTTCGATAAAAAGTATAAAACCCCAATTTTTGTTAACGCAGATAAGATGCGAATCTTTCAAGTATTGACAAACCTGATAACCAATTCAATTTATTACGGCAAATCGGATGGACGGACTCGGGTTTCTTTTACTGAGGATAGACATAAGGTTTATATAGAAGTTAACGATAATGGTATTGGAATTGCTGAAAGCGATATTTCTCGTGTTTTCGAAAGGTTTTATCGTGTAGATAAAAGCCGTTCGCGCGAACAGGGTGGAACAGGTCTTGGATTAGCTATCGTTAAACATATTTTAGAAGCTCATAATGAAACAATTCGAGTTAAAAGTAAACTGGATAGAGGAACTTCATTTACCTTTTCTCTTTCTAGAGTAGAAAGTTGACAAAAGAGATTCTGGAATTGTTAATACACCCAAATTATTTCTTATTGGTTTTGGTCATATCTTCCGGAACAACGACAATATAATCGGCCCTATTAATATATTCCTTGGTTAGGCTTTTAATTGTGTCCTGTGAAACTGTACTTATGGTCATTACCTTCAGTTCTGGATGTAATTTTTTAATCCACCAAACTATACCTTCAAAATTGTCAGAGTGGTAAGATCCGTTGTAATGAAGGAATAATTTATCTCTTTCCGAGTTTTTGAGAATAAAATAAGCCATTGTAGCATCTTTCGTAGCTTGAGCTTTTGGTATATTAGGTGTTGCATGACCTTCCCCCATTTTTAGCATTGCACTATAGCAAGCAACCGTCGAATCGTATAATTGTACAAGGTTAGGACTAACATATTTTAATGCTTCGGAAGACAGTTTCCTTAACCCTTCAAACCCCTTATCGTTTACTAATGCTGCATATCGTCTTGGTACATTCGTAGCAATGAAAGGGATTTTTGATTTTAAAGCAAACTCCACTAAAGGTTTATAATCAGTTTTATAGTTTGTCCAAAGCCGAGCATCAGCCTCAAATTTTTCACTTTTGTATAAGCCACTTATGTATTCACTAAGGATTAATTGATTATCTGCCTCAAACATTTCAGCACCAAGTATCAGTTTCCCCTTTTTTTCTGCAAATAAATCCTTGGTTAGTTCTAACTGTAACCAATGTGCAATGGGGTTATCATGCAATTCTCCAAAGAAAACAATATCAGCCTCTGTTAGCCGATCAACCATTTTTGAATATTTTACTTCATCACCATTCTTATCAAAAAGGGCATAAGC
The DNA here is from genome assembly GCA_003531155.1 of Bacteroidales bacterium. Taxonomy (GTDB): domain Bacteria; phylum Bacteroidota; class Bacteroidia; order Bacteroidales; family Tenuifilaceae; genus UBA8529. Next base: position 11,141 of record DQHR01000105.1, read on the forward strand.
AGGTTTATCGGTTTTAAAAGCAAAGCTTACTAGTGATGCTAAAAACAATAAAACAAATGAATTTTTCATAGTAATTGTTGTTTAAGATATCAGCAACGAAATAACATAATTTGTATTGATTTGTTCATTGTCTTATAATTTGAGTTAAGCTATTGTTATATAATGGCTAACACAAATAAATATTTTGAGAAGGGGTACCTATAATAACGATTTGTTTTTATCAATCAGAAGCATATCTTTGTGGGTTTTTAATTTGATTATAAGCGTAATTCACTTTTTAAATGAAACCGAAATTTCAAGAGTACAAAGGACTAGATTTGTCGCAGGTTAATAAAGATGTGCTGAAAACCTGGGAGAAAAACGACACATTCAAGAAAAGTTTGAGTACCCGTAAGGGACATCCTGATTATGTTTTCTACGAGGGGCCACCATCAGCGAATGGAATACCTGGTATTCACCATGTAATGGCTCGAACAATTAAAGATATTTTCTNNGTTGAAAAGATGCTTGGTATTACCAAGGAAGATATTGGCACAAAAATAACCATCGAGGAATATAACAATGCCTGTAAGAAGGAGGTAATGAAATATACCGACCTTTGGGAAGATCTTACCCACAAAATGGGTTATTGGGTAGATATGGAGCATCCATATATCACATACGATAACCGTTACATCGAAACCTTATGGCATTTGCTTCAAAAACTTTATGATAAGGACTTACTGTACAAGGGTAAAACAATTCAACCATACTCTCCTGCGGCAGGTACAGGCCTTAGTACACACGAGTTAAACCAACCTGGATGTTATCGTGATGTTAAGGACACTACAGCAGTTGCCCAATTTAAGGTAATTCGTAACGAGAAGAGTGAGGGTTTATATAAAGATGTTGATACAGAATTATTTATTCTTGCTTGGACAACTACACCATGGACTTTACCTTCAAACACTGCTTTGGCTGTTGGCGCAAACATTAAATATGTTAAGGTTCGCTCTTTCAACCCTTATGGAGGTGATGCTATTACCGTTATTCTTGCAAAAGATCGTCTTGAGGCATACTTTCCATCAGCAAATGCTGAGTTGAAATTAGAGGATTATAAAGCCGGTGATAAGAAAGTTCCGTTTAAGGTGTTGGCTGAGTATTCAGGTTCAGAGCTAGCAGGTGTTCGCTACGAGCAACTTTTCCCATGGATTAAACCCGAAGGCGATGCCTTTAGAGTAATAACGGGTGATTTTGTTACCACCGAGGATGGAACTGGAGTTGTACATATTGCACCAACCTTTGGTGCTGACGACGACCGTGTTGCAAAGGTTGCAGGCATTGCACCATTGATTCTTCGCGATAAAAACCGAGGCATCGAACCTATGGTTGATCGTCAGGGACGATTCTATCGAATCGATGATATCGATCCTAAATTCGTTCAGGAGCATATAAACGTTGAGTTATATAAAGAGTACGCTGGTCGTTATGTTAAGAACGAGTACGATTCTTCAATAAAAGATGATGAAACTTCTCTCGATGTTGACTTAGCCGTTAATTTAAAGCAGAGAAATAGGGCTTTTCGTATCGAAAAGCATGTTCACAGCTACCCTCATTGTTGGCGTACCGATAAGCCAGTTCTTTACTATCCGCTCGATAGTTGGTTTATCCGTACAACCGCTCTTAAAGAGAGAATGCTTCAGTTAAACGATACAATCAACTGGAAACCCCAGAGTACTGGAACCGGACGATTTGGTAAATGGCTCGAGAACCTTGTTGACTGGAATCTTTCGCGATCACGTTTTTGGGGAACTCCACTTCCAATTTGGGTTACCGAGGATAGAAGCGAGATGATTTGTATTGGCTCAGTTTCTCAGCTTAAAGCAGAATGCGAAAAGGCTGTTAAGTCAGGATTTATGATAAAGAATCCACTTGATCATTATAAAGAGGGAGAATATACCGAATCGAACTATAGTTCATTCGATTTGCATCGTCCTTTTGTTGATAATATCGTACTTGTATCAGCATCAGGTAAAAAGATGGTTCGTGAGCTCGATCTTATCGATGTTTGGTTCGATTCAGGAGCAATGCCTTATGCACAGGTGCACTATCCATTCGAGCATAAAGGAGATTTCAGCAAGGTTTTCCCTGCCGATTTCATCGCCGAGGGTGTTGACCAAACTCGTGGTTGGTTCTTTACGCTACATGCTATATCAACTATGCTTTTCGATTCCGTATCGTTTAAGAATATCATCTCAAACGGTTTGGTGCTCGACAAGAGTGGAAATAAGATGAGCAAGCGCCTTGGTAACGCTGTTGATCCTTTCGAGGTGATTGAGAAATATGGTTCTGATCCTCTTCGCTGGTATATGATAACCAATTCTCAACCTTGGGATAATCTTAAGTTCGATATTGAGGGTGTTGATGAGGTTAAACGTAAATTTTTTGGAACTCTTTACAATACATATTCTTTCTTTGCGCTTTACGCAAATATCGATGGCTTCACATTTAGTGAGGCTGAGATACCAGTAAACGAGCGTCCTGAAATTGATAGGTGGATAATATCTCTGCTTAATACCTTGGTAAAAGAGGTTGAGGATGCATATGAGAATTATGAACCAACAAAGGCTGGTAGAGCAATTCAAGATTTTGTATCAGAGCATCTTAGTAACTGGTATGTTCGTCTGAATCGAAAGCGTTTCTGGGGAGGAGAGTACAATAAAGATAAAATTGCAGCTTACCAAACCCTCTACACTTGTCTTGAAACTATAACCCTTTTGGCTGCACCTATAGCACCATTTTTAACCGATCAACTTTTTATTGAGTTAAATAAGGTTACAGGGAAGCATACAGATGAAAGTGTTCATCTATCTACATATCCTAAATATAACCCTGCTCTAATCGATAAGGATTTAGAGGAGAAAATGGAGATTGCTCAAAGCATCAGCTCAATGGTACTTGGTCTACGTCGTAAGGTAAGCATTAAGGTTCGCCAGCCTTTGAGCAAGATCATGGTTCCAATTCTCGACGAGAATTTCCGCCGTCAGTTACAGGCAATTGAACATTTAATCCTTTCGGAGGTTAATGTTAAGGAATTGCAATATTTAACCGACACTTCAGGTGTTTTAGTAAAAAAAATAAAACCTAACTTTAAGGAGTTAGGCCCTCGATTTGGAAAATCGATGAAAGCAATTTCTGTTGCAGTCGCAGAAATGACCCAAACAGATATCTCAAAACTTGAACGTGAGGGCAAGTTTTTATTAAATTTACCTGACGGTTCAATAGAGATTGTGGTTAAAGATGTTGAAATTCTTTCGGAGGATATTCCGGGATGGCTAGTTGCAAATGAAGGCAAATTTACTGTAGCATTAGACGTAACTGTTTCGGATGAATTACGTAATGAGGGTATTGCTCGAGAACTTATCAACAGAATTCAGAACATTCGTAAGGAAACAGGATTTGATGTAACTGATAAAATAAACATCAAGATACTGAAACATAGTGTTATTAATAATGCAGTTGAGTTACACAGCGACTACATAGCAAGTCAAACCTTAGCAAAGGAAATTGTACTTGTTGATAGTGAACCTATTGGAGCGGTTACAAACATTGAGATTGACACAGATGTTATTACTGCAATTAAAGTTGATAAGATTGGGTAATAAGGTTGTAATTTTCGTTTTATTTTTTATATTTTTAGGCAAAATTTAGAGTTATGGCAGAAAAAACAAGGTACTCTGACGAAGAGTTAGCAGAATTTAAAGAGATTATTCTGCAAAAACTCGACAAGGCTCGTAAGGATTACGATATTCTTAAGAGTGCTATCACTATGAGCGAGAGCAATGATACACAGGATACTTCACCAACCTTTAAGGTTTTAGAGGAGGGAGCGGCAACCCTTTCAAAGGAGGAAGCAGGAAAATTAGCTCAACGTCAGCTTAAGTTTATTCAACATCTCGAAGCCGCTTTGGTTCGAATTGAGAATAAAACTTACGGCATTTGCCGCGAAACAGGTAAACTGATTGCAAAGGAAAGGCTACGCGTTGTGCCCCATGCAACCCTTAGCATTGACGCAAAAAATAGTCAACGATAAACTATTTTACTAAAAGCAATTAAGTGGTCGGCTTTTACCGACCACTTTTTTTTATAGTTTTGTCGCAATTAATTATTGATGACCAAAAAAGAATAGTATGTCACTGAGCAAAAAATCGATTCTCCTCGTATTCCTTATATTACTTGTCGATCAGGTTGTTAAAATTTGGATTAAAACCCATATGGTAATTGGCGACGAATACCATGTTTTTGGGCATTGGTTTATTATTCATTTTACCGAAAACAATGGTATGGCATTCGGTATGGAGTTTTGGGGTAAATCTGGCAAGTTATTTTTAAGTCTGTTTAGAATAATTGCTATTGTTGCAATTGGGTATTATGTTGTTAGGATTATAAAGCAGAATTCGAGTGCAGGACTTGTTCTTGGAATATCTGCAATTCTTGCAGGAGCGATTGGAAACCTAATTGATAGTGCGTTTTATGGAATGATTTTTACTGACTCATTTGCAGAGGTTGCTCGTTTCTTGCCAGCTGAAGGGGGGTATGCTTCGTTTCTTCATGGAAGAGTCGTTGATATGCTTTACTTTCCTATAGTTAATACAACCTATCCCAGTTGGTTTCCTTTTGTTGGTGGGGAATCATTTGTATTTTTCCGTCCTGTATTTAACATTGCTGACTCAGCTATAACAACAGGAGTTTTATACCTACTGATTTTCCAACGGAAAATACTTTTTGCTAAAGGATAGTGGTATTATAATTTCTTTTGTGGGATTTTTACATCTCCCCAGTTTTCGCCACGTTTGATTCTAGTTACCTGCATTTCGCTAATGCAGAATAATTTTGCTATTTTGGTTTGAGGAATCCCTTTTTCTAGCATCATTTTAAGTTGAATAATGTCTCTTTCCTTGAGTTTAGTGTGATGCCTTTCTCCAGGGAGTTTCTTTCCTGAAAAAAGGTTTTTATAGTATTCACCATTTCGTTTACCAGCCTCTTCGGGAGTTAACCATTGCAGATTCGAAATATGATTATTCTTTAAATTTCTATCTAAATGAGTAACAATGGTATGTTTATCAGAGGGCTTTGGTAGCCATGCGTTTGCTACAAGTTTATGAATAAATGTAGTCCTATGCTTGCCATTAAAAGTTAGGTTTACAAAGCGAAAATTTTTCACTAAAGAAAAGGTCAATAATCGTCCTTCCGTTTTATTAATCATGAAAGATTTTACTCGGCCATAATTGCTTACAAAGTATCTACCTTCGCTATTTGGAACTTCTCTCCATTCCTCATCATCTAACTTTCTGATTCTTTTATGATTTTTATCCATTGCTCACATTATCTTTTACCTGTGAAATATAAGACAAATATTGGAATGAGGACAAATTATGGTGAAAAATGGTTATATGTAAATTCTGTTTTTTAAGATAATAGAGGGTAAAAGTTTTCAACTTAGAAAAAAAGAGAAAAAATGTTTGCATTTTAAAATAAACCATCATAATTTTGACCGACCGTTCAATCAACACAAAACAGGCTTTGACATTAATAATTTCAAAAGCAACATAAATGTCTCCAAGAACAAATCAGCAAAACGAAGTATTGCGACAGCAAAAAAAAGAACAAATCATGAGTGCTGCACTTGAACTTTTTGCGGTAGAAGGCTTTCATTCTACAAGCATAAGCGATATTGCAGAAAAGGCAAGAATTTCAAAAGGATTGATGTATAACTATTTTAAAAGTAAAGATGAGCTTCTTGCATCTATTATGGAGACCGGATTTGATAAACTTTTAGAGGGATTTGATCCAAATCATGATGGTGTGCTTACCCGTGATGAGTTGATCTTATATCTACGAGAGATATTAAAAATGATAATGGGCGATCCTTATTATTGGAAGTTGTACTATTCCATCTTTCTAAATCCCGCAACAAATTCTGAGATTTTAATGAAAATTATGGAGAAAAGTGAATCGTTTTTTAAAATCCTCGCAGAGTACTTTGAGCGTAAGGGGAGTAAATCTTCTTTTGCTGAAGCTCGTTTATTCGTTGCAATGTTCGATGGATTCTGTTTAAATGCACTTTATGATGAAGAATTTCCAATAAACGAATCAATACAAATAATTATCGACAAGTTTGTTTAATACAAAAAGAATTTAAAATGAAAAAGATTTTATTGTTTACTCAAATTTTTCTTTTTTCAAGTGGGTTAATAGTACATGCACAAACTGCAATTGAGATTGTTATGAAATCTGATGATTTAATGCAGGGCAAGAGTGCAATAAGCACTATGACAATGGAAATTGTACGTCCAACATGGAAAAGAAGTGTAACCTTTAAAAACTGGGGAAAAGGTAGAGAACTTTCGCTAACCCTAATAACTGCTCCAGCAAGGGACAAAGATCAATCTTTTCTTAAAATTAAAAATGAGATGTGGAGTTGGAACCCCTCAATAAACCGAATCATTAAACTTCCCCCATCAATGCTATCGCAGGGATGGATGGGTAGCGACTACACAAATGATGATATTCTAAAGGAATCATCAATTGTTTACGATTACAACCATAAGATATTAAAAGAGGAAGATTACTTAGGCTATAAATGTTACGTGATTGAATTTATGCCTAAAGCAGATGCAGCGGTTGTTTGGGGTAAAATAGTAGCCTATATCACAAAGGGTAGCTATTTTAATTTGAAGAGCGAATTTTATGATGAGGAGGGAGTGCTTGTTAAGACCCATCTTTCATCGAATATAAAAAAGATGGACGATAGAGAAATACCTACTTACATGGAGATTATTCCAGCAGATAATCCTGGTAATAAGACCATCGTAACAATTGATCAGATTGATTTTGACGTAGATATTCAGGACAATTTCTTTTCTCAACAAAATATGAAAAGGGTTAGATAACCGAAAGGATACCTGAAAAATCTTAAATAATGATACTAATTATCTCTTAATAGAATAGGCATGAGTTTTCTTAAAATGGCTTGGCGGAATATATGGCGAAATAAGCGACGAAGCCTAATAACAATGGCTTCAATTGTTTTCTCAATGCTTTTTGCGCTCTCGATGCGCTCAATGCAAGAGGGTTCCTATGGCTTGATGATCAATAGCGTGGTTCAATCCTATACAGGATATATTCAGCTATCGTTCGATGGCTACAGAGAGGATAAAACGCTCGAAAAAAGCATGGAATATTCCTTGGCTCTAGAAGAAAAAGTCAAAGGAAATGATAACATAAAAATCCAAGTTCCTCGTTTAGAATCTTTTGCTCTTGCATCAACAGGAAAGCATAGTAAAGGTGTAATGCTAACAGGGATTGTTCCTCAAAAAGAGGATTCACTAACTAAGCTTAGCAAGCGGGTTCGTAAGGGCAATTATCTTGCAGATACTACAAAAGGCGTTCTTGTTGGTTCCCGATTGGCAAAATTTCTAAAAATCAATGTCAATGATACCATTATTCTTATGGGTCAAGGGTATCATGGAATTAATGCATCAGGACTTTATCCTGTTGTAGGAATTGTTGAGCTTCCTGTAGTTGACTTAGATAACGTAATGATTTACCTTCCTCTTGCTGAAGCGCAATCATTTTTTGAAGCACCAAACATGGTTACTACAGTTGCAATTGACTTAAAATCGCCGAATAAGATTAATAGAACACAGCGTGAGCTTAAACATCAGTTAAAAGATGCCGAAATCAGAGTTGAACGTTGGGACGAGATTATGACTGAACTTATGCAGATGATTGAATCCGACAGGGTTAGCGGTCTTACCATGCTAATTATTTTATATGTAATTATTGGTTTTGGCGTTTTTGGAACACTCCTGATGATGTCAACCGAGCGCCGGCGAGAGTTTGGAATGATGATGGCTATTGGTATGCGTCGGACTAAAATTGGTCTAATGCTTGCCTCAGAAATAGCCTTACTTTGCTTTTCGAGCATCATTGCAGGACTTGCAATTACAATCCCTACGTTGTATATAATGCACTCTAATCCGATTAAGCTAACTGGCGATATGGCGGTTTCAATGGAGGCTTATGGATGGGAACCAATTATGCCTTTTGCTGTGGAACCCGGATTTATTATTCGTCACACATTGGTTATCATGGTGATTGTGATTATAGCAGGGATTATCCCTGTTGTATCTACAATGAGGTTGAAGCTTATGAAGGCTATGAAGAATTAATTCAGACAAGAAGATAAAGGATTATTTAAAACCCACAGAAATGATATTCTCTATAAGTTTTAAAAATATATGGCGGAATAAGATACGTAGCCTTGTTGTAATAATGGCTATTACAATTGGATTAACAGGAGGTATTTTAACTGTAGCTTTAATGCAAGGGATGGTTGATCAAAGGCTAAATATTGCGATTGATAGCGAGGTCTCGCATATCCAAATCCACAACTCAAAATACCTGTTAAACCCTGAGTTGATGGAAAATATTGGGAATGCCGATTCTATTATCAATGCAATTAAGCAAATACCCGAGGTTAAGTTTGTGGTGAAACGAACTCGAATTCCAGTAATGATAAACACTGCAAGAACATCCACTGGAGTAAACATTGTTGGTATTAATCCTGATGAGGAGAGAAGCATATCAACCTTCTATAAGAATGTTGCTGATTCGGCGGGGAGTTTTTTTAAGGAAACAAAACCTAACCAAATCGTAATTGGGCGAAAACTTGCCGAAAAGCTGAAAGCAAAGCTAAAGTCGAAGGTTGTGGTTACTTTTCAGGATACATCAGGAAATCTGATAGGTGCCGCGTTCAAGATTTCAGGGATCTTTAAATCATCGAACTCTATTATTGATGAGACCACCGCATTTATTTCTAATGATGATTTTACAAGGTTAACAGGACTTTCTTCCAAATCGGCACATGAAATTGCCATTCGGGTCGAAAACTTAGAGCAGATACCTCTTGTACAGGAAAGGCTGAAATCAATGTTTCCAAGCCTTACTGTGCGTAATTGGAAGCAAATACAACCAGAACTCTCAATTATGGTAGAATGGATGGGGTTTATGAACTATATAATTATTGGTATAATACTCCTTGCACTTGGATTCGGTATACTCAACACTATGCTAATGGCTGTATTGGAGCGTATTAAGGAACTTGGAATGCTTATGGCAATAGGGATGAGTAAAAGGAAAATTTTCAGTATGATAATGCTTGAGAGTATTTTTCTTTCTGTGATTGGTGGTATAGTTGGTACCATTTTAAGTTTAGTATTTGTTCATTTACTAAATCATCACGGGGTTGATTTTGGTGCTTACAGTCAGGCTTTTGAGCGACTGGGTTACCCATCTGTTATATTCCCATCAATTCCTAATGAATTTTTTATAGGGTTAACAATTATGGTTTTGTTTACGGGGATTCTTTCTGCTGTTTACCCAGCAAGAAAAGCGCTAAAACTTAACCCAGTTGAAGCATTACATTCAGACACATAGGAAATAAAATTTGGATTAAAAATAAAGTTATGAATACTATCGAAATCAAAAATTTAACGAAGATATATAAGCAGGATCATATTGAGGTTGCTGCCGTTAAAGACATTACCCTTAACTTTGTAAGCGGAGAATTTACTTCTCTTGTGGGACCCTCTGGGTCTGGAAAGACAACTCTGCTAAATATGCTAGGTGGCCTTGATAAACCTTCATCTGGAGAGGTTTATATAAATCAAATTAGAATTGATAACTTAAAGACTAGCGAATTGACCGATTTTAGGTTGAAAAATATTGGCTTTGTGTTCCAGTCTTACAACCTTATCCCTGTGCTTACAGCAATGGAAAATACAGAGTTTATTATGAGTTTGCTTAAATGGCCCAAAAAGGAAAGGTTATCGAGAGCGGTTAGCTTGCTTGAATCGGTTGGACTTGGCGAGCAAATAAACCGTAGACCTTCTCAGCTATCTGGAGGACAGCAGCAACGGGTTGCCGTTGCAAGGGCGCTTGCGTCTAGGCCAAAATTTATCCTTGCCGATGAACCAACTGCAAACCTCGACTCTAAATCCACCGAAAATCTTCTCGATATTATGGAAAGATTAAACCATGAGGAAGGCATAACTTTCATCTTTTCGACTCACGATCAACGGGTAGTAAATAAAGCCCATAGAGTGATAACCCTCGAAGATGGAGCTGTTAAAAGCGATGTTCAAGTTAACCATCACAGTTAACATTTATGATTAGTATCGATAAAAGGGTTATCATGGAGAGTATTGGTAGCTTTCTCGCTTTGAGAAAGCATGGTCCGATAGGATTTATCTTGATATTTCTTTTGATTTTTTGCAATGTTCAAGCTCAAGAGCAAAAGAAGGTTGAGGTTATGGGGTATATTAAAGATATTCAGAATGTTTTTATCCCAAAGCCCGATTCAATGTATTGGCTTTCTGATAATACATTGGAGAATAGGATTCAGCTAAAATACTATCCCCAAAGTTGGCTTACTGCAGATGTTCAGGTTAGGAACAGGTTTATGTATGGAGATTTTGTTAAGAGTATTCCTAACTACCGTGGATATATCGATCAACATATGGGATTCTTCGATCTATCGGCAATGTGGGGGGACAACAAATCGTTTATAGCGTATAGCGAAATCGATAGGTTAAACCTACTTTTCAACATCAACAAATGGCAAATTACAGTTGGTCGTCAAAGGGTTAACTGGGGAATAGATTTAATTTGGAATCCAAATGATATTTTTAATACTTACTCCTATTTCAATTTCGAATACGCCGAACGTCCCGGAGCTGATGCTGTTAGTGTTAAGTATTATACAAACGCTACCTCTTTTGTTGAGGCTGTTTATCAAATGGATAAAACCTTTGATCAATCATCTATTGGTGGCTTATATCGTTTTAATACCCATGAATACGATATTCAATTCCTTGGTGGGAAAATGAAAACTGATTTTGTGGTTGGGCTAGGTTGGAGTGGGAATGTTGGAAAGGCTGCCTTTAGAGGCGAAACAAGTTACTTTCGTGATTATAAAGAGTTTTCAGATTCTGTAGGCGTATTAGTTTCTTCAATCTCAATGGACTACTCTTTTTCAAATACTCTTTATCTTCAGGGGGGATTTCTCTTTAACTCTAGCGGAGCGACTAAGGATGTAGCAGCCGTTGATCTTTTTAGCCAGCAGGTTGCAAGCCCCAAAACGCTGAGCAAAGGGAAGTATAACCTTTTTGCCCAAGCAACGGGACAGCTAACTCCACTGGTTTCGCCTGGTATTGCTATTATGTTTAATCCTTCTGATAAATCTACCTTTATTAGCCCTTCGGTAACACTTTCGGTGACGGAGAATTTCGATTTTAGCGCCGTTGGCATTCTTTTCCTTGGAAAGGAGAACACCGAATACCAAAATATTGGACAACTGGTTTATATAAAGTTCAAATGGAATTTTTAACAAGGCAATTTTTACTTCGCTATATCTGCTTGTTCAACTTTTACAGTATCATTCTCAACCGAGCTAGAACAAAGAGTTGGTTTTAACTTGCAAATACTTGTTAACGATTCATCAACCTTACCCTTAAGTGCTTGTAGTTTATCAAAAAGATTTTTAATAATAGATATATCTTTTTCAGAAATATCAATATTCAAAAAGTCTTTTATGTTGATAACATCACGTTCAGCGGCAGCAACGAGTTCTTGTAAATATGCACACCCATCTGAATTATTACTAGTTGGGAATAAAACAGTAAAATTTGATTTTATAAGATGAATTAGCTGTATTTGATCAAACAGCCAAGGTTTCAGAATTTTGGAAAGACTATCAACTTTGCTTAGTTCCCGCTTTCGTAAATGTTCAGAAAAAAGCAGTTCATACTCCTTAATGGCATCAAACCCACGGCTACGACAAACACCGCAAGGTGTGTTCCTAATTCTTTGTTTCAATGATGTTATATCGGTTTGAGGATCAATACTTGATAACCTTTTTATATCATTTTCAAAAACGCTTTGATAATATTGCTCCTCAAGCCTTTTAAGATGATTACTTATCAGTTGTCCCTCTTGTGATTGGATCATCATATCGGTTTTAAACATATCCGAAAATCGGAGAGAGGAGATAACACTTTCTAACAACGTTTGCTCAACCTTAGGATTGGCTTCCAGTTCAATAAGTGTTTTTACCAGATTCTTAAGCTGCTTAAGGTTGTGATCATCATCGAGATAAAGCGAAGCATAACCAAGAATAGATTCGTATTCTTTTTTAAAAACGTTTAGATAGGTTGTATTACCCTTGTATTTATACTTAATTTCATCAAAGGTTTTGATTAGTTGCCGATAGTACTGAAGCATACGGAAAAGGCTACTACTTAGAGCATCTGTATTTCCAGTTTTGTAGCTAAGGCTATATACTTCAAGATTACTTTTTAGATTCGCAAAAACTGTTAAGAAACTGATGTAATCTTTCTCTTGGCGGTATGTGTCGGCATTTATTAATCCGGCTCTAAAATCGCTTTCAATCTTAAACTTTCTCTTCTCAATATTTGCAAAGTTTACTTCATCACCGGTAACCTCAACCATATCGTAAAGCGATTTATAATTTACAACAACCACCAAAGGGTATTCTGTATGTGATATCAGTTTTTTAAGGGTGAGTTTATTTACCGTTGAATGGTTTAGTGTGTCGAGATAATTTGATAATGATTGAGGATCAATCTCTGCTGTTTTACTATTCGCTGTCGACAGGGCGTAAACCTTAATAGAATGAATTCTGGTATCAAAATTCTTTTGTTCAAATAGCCTGATCGTTGAGCTAAAACGGTATTCCTTTTTTCGTGTGTTAGCTTCAATAAAATTCCCGAATTCCCCAATTATGCTCAGGAGAGCCTCGGAGGGATTTAATATTTTTGATATATTCTTAAGCTGCGAGGCAACAAGACTGAGCATTTGATCCCTATCATTATTGGTTATTGCTCGCACTTTTATTTCGGCATCGATAAAATTACTTGCTGAGTAAAGGGGTAGGTTATCAATTATTCGGATGCTCTCAATGTTATCGCTTACAAAAGTCTGGTATTTGCTCTCTTTATCCTTTGAAATTTGAAAGTTGTAAAGCGGATATGTAATATCATTCCCTCCAAAAAACTTAACGTTCTTAAGGTTGGCTGTTATAAGCAAATACTCTAATCGCTCTTCTTCAAGTCCTTTTCGTCGTAAAGCACGTTTGCTGGGTTTTGTTTTAGAAAAATCAAGTTCGTTGATTAAGTTCCCAAAGTTTTCTCCGTTAAACAGGTAAATATCCGTCGAAAGGTATTGCCATTCACCAGTAAACTCAAAGTTTGATGTATCTGAATAAACCAGAATTGGCTCAATATCTCGTTGCGAAAAAGCCACATTTGAGGTTAAGATAAGGAGCAAAAACAAATAAAAAAATCGTTTAACCACTTTATTTAAAGAAGTTTAATTCTATTAAAATAAAATCATTCAGCATTTTCAAGCAAAGCAATTCCCGAGAAACCAACAAGTTTTGAATTAATAAGTTTTGGGGTTGCCCAAATCTGAAGAACTTGTCCATTTCCGTTTATTGGTTTCGCCTCAAGGCGAATCGATTCTGAGAGCTCCTTCTGAATTAGCCTGTCGCGAAGAACGCTCATCAAAAAGAGTTCGGTCTCGGGAAACAGTTTACGAAGGAGAATCCCTTTGGCTACGTCTTCTTTTTTGATATTAAAATACTTACATCCTTTTTGATTTAAGAATTCGAGTTTACCAGTTAAGGAAACCTCAAATACAATATGCGGAAGCATATCAGTTAGTTCGCGGAAGTGTAGTTCGTTTCGGGCTAGCTGAATTTGAGTTTTTTCACGTTCGAACGAGAATGAGATAAGGTTTGCAATGGTCTTAAGGAGTTCAATCTCAAGTTTATCCCATTCTTTTGGTTGATTACAGTCGTCGAATCCAATAAAGCCGAATAGGTTATACTCTTCCTGAAGAGGAAAGATAAGGCAGGATTTAATCCCTTGAGATATCATCAGCTCTGCTAAATCCGAAGGCATATCACTTAGGAAATCATTCGAGAAGTAGTATTCTTTACCTTCAATCCACTCGAGAATCATATCAAGTGGTATATTTTGTAAATTATCTTTTTGTGACTCAATGCCCTCGTTACACCATTCAAAGGTGTTAGATGTGGTTTTTTGATTTGGACTATTTTCGAAGATGTAAACGCGGCTAACATTTGTAAATTGACCCAACTTAACAAGAACCTCGTTAATCTTTGTTGTAAAATCTTCGTTGGTGTTTAAAATATACGATATTTCGGAAAGAAGTTCGTTTAGGGCAAGGTTTCTCATTAGCTCCTCACGATGACGGATGTGCTCCATCTCAACCTCCTTTTGGAAAGTTATATCGCTTAGAGTTCCTGTTATTCTAAGAATTTTACCTACAGCATTACGTTGGAATTTATTTTTAGAGTGGATCCATATGTAATTGCCATTTTTTTTCTTGACCCTGAAAACAAAATCCAAGGTTTCTCCTCCTTTAGTGAATCTTTCAACTTTTGAGGCTACATCGGCAGCATCGTCGGGATGAACCATATCCATTAAAATATCTTGAGATGGCTCAATTTCCCATGGCATATAGCCAAAGAGTTGAAAAAACATGGGAGAGAAATACTTCTCATTCATTTCAAAATCGATATCCCAAATGCCAACTCTACCTGTATTCAACGCAATTTTTAAACGCTCATCGCTCTTTTCCAGTTTATTACGTGATGTTTGGCTCTCGGTAATATCTTTAACAGTTATAGCAAGTTTTACACCCGTTTTTGTTTTAATTGAGAAGATTGTATTTTGGATAATCTTACGCTCTCCGTTAAAAAGAGTGATTTGGGTTTCAAATATTTTACCTTCCCAAGGGTTTGCTCCAGTATGGGCAAGTTTATCAAAAATATCCTTGAAATTTTTTAGGTATGACTGAAGCCCTTCCGAAAGCATGTTTTGAACATCCCATAGGTGATGTCCAATTATCTGTGAACGCTTTATTAGTGTTATCTTTTCTTGTGCAGGATTCCATTCTCTTATAATCCCATCTTGATCGATTATTACAAGGCCATCATGTGTATTAGAGATTAGTCCCTCAAGAGTGTTTCTGGTTTCGTCCTTTTCTATCTCTAATTTTTTCTTTTCGTCTATGTTCATATTAACACCAACCATTCGAACAGGGTTGCCGAGTTTGTCCCACTCAACTACTTTACCTATACACCATAGCCAAGTGTATACACCCTTTTTCGATAGTGCTAAAAACTCTTGCTGAAATGTATTTTGAACGCCCTTCTTTATCACCTCTTCGAAATTCTCAAAGATTGATTGGAAATCAGGGTGAATAAGGCTAAGCCATTTCTCAAAAGAAATCTTAAACTCGTTTGGCTTATATCCAAGTAACGTAAATGATTCTTCACTGATATATGCCTCGTTGGTTTTAAGATTAAACTCCCACACCCCTTGCTCTGTTCCCTTTAGAGCAAGTTGAACCCTTGATTCATCTTGAGTTGTAAAGGTTGTATTAGATATAGTTGGTTTTGAAATATCTTCAAGTACCATTAGCAAAGAGGAAGTACCTTTCCAAATGCACCTCTTAATACGAGGAATATACCACGTATCGGAACCACTTTTTGACGCAACCTTAACTAGTAATTGATCTGAGGCATTTTTCCTCGAAGAGATGGTCATTGCCAAAAAATTACGTAAAGGAGTCTGCTGATTGGTGGTGAATAGCTCATCAACAGGTTTATTTGACAACTCTTTTGGAGTAAAACCAAATGTTTTTATTGCCTTACGATTAGCATAAACCATCATATTATCGGCAATAACAATTAGTAACTCGTTGCTATTATCGAGTAGCGATTTTAGCAATAAATCGAGCAGTTTATTATTCTCTTTTATTAAGTTCGAGAACTGCTTTCCTCTTTCCACCCTTTTCTTGCCTGTGTCCATGCTAATTGAGATCAAAAAAATAACCGACTAATATAATAAAATGCTGAAGTTTTCGGTAATTTTCCTGAGGATTTTATAATATTCTGTTATTTTTGTTTTTTTGTATTGCTCTTATTTGACAAAAGATTAGCTATGTCGGAGAATGAAAGGTTAAAGGAGATACGTAAGTTGTTGGATTTCACGCAACGTGAATTTTCGGATGCGCTTGATATTAAACAAGGCTCTTACTCTGATGTTGAGCGTGGTAAAGCAGGTATATCTGCCGTTCTTCTAAAAAATCTTATCCGAAGATTTCGAATAAATCCACTTTGGCTTTGTGAAGGAGAA
>DQHR01000159.1 GCA_003531155.1 Bacteroidales bacterium
TCTGTAAAATCAACCAAAGCATCAATATCTCAATCACCTACCGAAACTACTGCTGGTAGCGGTGTAATGGGTTTTGATGCTTTGGTTGATTTTACAGACCGAATGTCACCCCTTGGAAATGCCGATGCATATGAGTGTGCAAACCTTTGTGTAACGATGTTTAGCGATTTAACACGAAAAATTACGATGCAAAATATTTTCCATGATGGAGGATTCTCTAGCATGGGTATGAGTAATCGTGCAATGGCTGTTTATAACAAGAATCTCGAAGAATGTAGGGATTGTAAATAGAAGAAGAATTATGCTATAAACAACAAACCCCGCAAATTTGCGGGGTTTGTTGTTTAACCTAGATATGTTTTAAGTAGTTTACTTCTCGATGTGTGGCGTAACCTTCTTATGGCTTTTTCTTTAATCTGACGAACTCTTTCACGAGTTAATCCAAACTTCTCACCAATCTCCTCAAGTGTCATTTCCTGACAGCCTATACCGAAGAAAAGTTTAATAATATCTCGTTCACGCTCAGTTAGAGTAGCTAATGAGCGCTCTATTTCACGACTCAACGACTCGTTGATTAGCAATTTATCAGCATTTGGTGAATCGCTATTGATAAGCACATCCAAAAGGCTATTGTCTTCACCGTCAACAAATGGTGCATCAACAGATACGTGGCGACCACTTACACGTAGAGTATCTGAAACCTTCTCTTTTGGAAGCTCGAGTATATCAGCTAATTCTTCTGGCGATGGCGTACGTTCAAATTCTTGTTCAAATTTTGAGAATGCCTTGTTTATTTTATTCAGCGAGCCAACTTGGTTTAACGGCAAACGAACAATACGCGATTGCTCTGCTAAAGCTTGCAGGATTGATTGGCGAATCCACCATACTGCATATGAGATGAATTTGAAGCCACGTGTTTCATCAAATTTTTCAGCAGCTTTGATCAGACCAAGATTACCTTCGTTGATCAAGTCAGGTAAACTAAGTCCTTGGTTTTGATACTGCTTAGCAACAGAAACAACGAAGCGTAGATTAGCCCTTGTTAATTTTTCTAAAGCCTCCTGATCGCCCTTTTTTATTCGCTGGGCAAGTTCAACCTCCTCCTCAACTGTAATTAATTCTTCTTTTCCGATTTCCTGTAAATACTTATCCAGCGAGGCGCTCTCTCTGTTAGTAATTGATTTTGTTATTTTTAACTGTCTCATTGTGGCTTTATAAAATTTTCGCGAAGATATGCCAATTTATCATTAAATTCAAGTCAAAACTACCTGAAAAATCAAGTAATCGATAATATCTATTTAATCTATCCCAATTGCATAATAAGCAGCATATCCGTTTGGATAAACTCCTTCAATTAAAACACCTCCTGAAGAGATACTTATAATACGCTTAATGTCGTCAATTGTTTTAATTGGGGTTCGATTTATTTTAGTAATAATGTAACCTTGCTTAACTCCCTGTTGTTTTAGTTTTCCATCGTGTAATTCAGTAATCTGTACGCCATAATTTAAACCAAACTTCTTCTTTTCATTGTCTGAGAGTTCTTTAAACGTTGCGCCAAGAATAGATAGGGTTTCGTCTGATTTTACCATTTCTAATCCGCCCTTCATATTACGTAATGTGACCGTGAAATGTTTCCTGCTATTGTTTCTATTTACAATTACGTCAACTTGTTGGTTGGGCCTAAACTTACTAATTTGCTCTTGTAGTTGGTTTGGGCTGTTGACTTCATAGCCATTTACATCTAGTATTACATCCCCGTTCTTCATGCCAACTATCTCTGCTGCGCTACCCTTCATCACTTTGTCAACATAAACCCCTTTTATCTCCTTTATTCCAAGTTCTTTTGCTTTATCGGAGTCAAATTCTGTTGTTTGTACCCCAAGTATTGCGCGTTGTACTTCACCAAACTCAATTATATCTGACACAATTTTTTTTGCTATTGATGATGGAATTGCAAATGAATAACCTGAATAAGAACCCGTTCTAGATGCAATTGCCGTATTTATTCCTATTAATTCACCTTTTAAGTTCACAAGCGCTCCTCCGCTGTTGCCAGGATTAACGGCAGCATCCGTTTGTATAAATGATTCGATAGCATAATTCCCTTGTATAATCTGAATATTTCGCGCTTTAGCGCTTACTATACCAGCAGTTACAGTTGAGTTAAGGTTAAACGGATTACCAATTGCAAGGACCCATTGTCCCACTTTTATTTCATCGGAGTTGCCAAAAGGTATGAATGGTAAGTCTTTGGCGTTTATTTTGAGTAATGCAACATCAGTGCTTGGATCACGACCAACTAATTTTGCTTCAAAGGTTCGTTTGTCGTTTAGTATTACTTTAATCTCATCAGCATTATCAATTACGTGATTATTTGTAACAATAAAGCCATCCCGAGTTAAGATTACACCGGAGCCAGAACCCTGAATAGGTGCTGGATTAGGGTTTTCTCTAAGCCCAAAAAAATAATCGAATAGAGGATTTCCAGATGAATAAGAACTTCTGTCAGTATATGCTGTCATTACGTGAACAACTGCATCAACGCTTCTTTCTGCAGCAACCGTAAAATCGGTAGCATTTGAGTCCGTTTGAATGTTTTGAGTATAAACTACTCTTTCAGCATTTTGAGGCTGAATGGTCCCATGATCAACTTTAAATGTGAGTTTGAAAAGAGCAAAAGCGATCAAACCACCAATGAATGCGGAAGCAAATGGGATAAATATTTTCTGTGCTCTCATAGTTGAAAAATCATTTAAGGTTTAACATATAGTATAACGTTCAAACCTTATGCCTTGTGCTATGCGAGGGTGTATTCTTAACAAATATTAACTGAGACTGACAGTTTTGCAGTACTCCCTAGAAAAATTAATAGGTAAAGTACTTAAAAGGAAGATGAACGATTTCGGAGAATGATTCTCCCGTTTCCTTCATGTCTTCATCATTGAAACGGAAGTACCAATTAATTATAATAGAGAGTTTTTTTGTGTGTATTTCGTAACAAATAGAGAGCACATCAAGTATCCGTTTTGCTGAAGCAGTATTGAAGTACTCCATCTTAAAAATTACAATGGTCTCTTTATTAGGATTTTTAACATACTCCTTAAACCAATTAATAACTGGTTCAAAAAATTCATTTGGGTTTTCGGGAAGCGATTTCCCATGAAACTCAAAACGCCCCATCTCCTTATCAAGGATCACTTCAAGGCTTTCATTCGTAGGCAGAATTCTTAATGGGGTTGGCATAGTTTAAATATTTTTGTAAATATATTACAAAAAAAATAAAAATGGAGTAATAAACCTAGTTAAAGATTTTATTTGACAGTTCTAAAATAATAAAGGGCTAAATATCAATAATACCATCAAAAACATGAACAGCTGGTCCCTTAAGCCAAATTTCCTCATAGTTTGAGTCATTTATTCTATTGAATCTTACATAAAGGGTACCCCCTTGGGTTTGAACCTGATACTCGGGTTTTGAATCTTTAGTGTGAAGAGCGTATGCAATTGAAGAAGCAACCGTTCCTGTTCCACAGGCTAGTGTTTCGTTCTCAACACCACGTTCAAAGGTTCTAATGTTGATTATATTATTATTGTAATCGATAAAATTGACATTAGTGCCACCATTTTGAATGTTAAAACTATTTCGGATTTGTTTACCTTGATTATAAACACCTACCTTTTGGACATCATCTACAAAACAAACGTAATGCGGTGACCCGGTGTTGAGAAAATAGTAGCCATCCCCAACCTCTACTCCTGAAACATTTTGCATCTTGAGATTAACGATGTTTCCGGGTTCTATATGAGCTTCGTGTTTACCATCAACACCTAAAAAATGAGTTGATAATCCTGTTATTCCAATAGTTCTTGCAAAAAGCGCGATGCATCTCCCTCCATTACCACACATGGTAGATTCATTCCCATCGGCGTTATAGTATCGCATGTAGAAATCTGCGTCTGTTGCATTTTCCAAAAGCATTAACCCATCAGCACCAATGCCAAAATGGCGATTGCATAGGTAATTTATCAATTTTGTGCTTTTCGGGAATATATTGCTTCTGTTATCAATAATGATAAAATCATTCCCTGTACCGTGGTATTTTGTGAATTTTAGAGTCATTTCTGCAATTGAATAAATCTGTCAGTTTTATTTGACCTACTTGCTAACAACTTCAATCTCAACCCTACGATTGGCTTCTCTACCTTGTTCTGTATC
Source organism: Bacteroidales bacterium (assembly GCA_003531155.1). GTDB lineage: Bacteria > Bacteroidota > Bacteroidia > Bacteroidales > Tenuifilaceae > UBA8529. The sequence goes on from DQHR01000159.1 coordinate 4,220, forward strand.
GTTAGAAGATAAAGGAATAGTATTGCCAAATCCCCTAATTTGAAGATTGCTAAACCCATTTTCAATTAAATAGCGAGCAACTTTTTTAGCACGTTCTTCAGATATTTGAGGATTGCTCAATGCCTCAAGATCATCTGAATGTCCTTGAATTTCAATCTTAATGTTGCCGTTATCTTTTAGTAAACTAATTAACCTATTAAGTTCAGCAACTGAAGCTGGGGTGAGATCCGTTTTATTGATCTCAAATTTGATATTTAGCT
>DQHR01000180.1 GCA_003531155.1 Bacteroidales bacterium
TGATGTTTCCTGAATCAGCACTTTCCTTCCCCGCACAAATTCTAAGTAAAGTGGTTTTGCCTGCGCCGTTACGAGCAATAATCCCTACCCTTTGATCTTGTCCAATAGTAAACTTTATGTCATCAAATAGCACCAAATCCCCGAATGATTTGGTTAAATTTTCAACTTGCAGGTAGGGTATCATCTTTCAGTTTTTTGCAAAAGTAGTTTTATTTGTTGGATAGATAGAATAATAGAATGTTGGAAAAGCAAAGTTTTTACACTCTAATTGTATCACAACAAAACATCATCACTTCAATACAATAATTCTCTATCTTTATAACCATAAAAAGCTAATGAGATGACCCGTAAAGAGAGATTTAAGCATATTATAGAGTATTTCAAGGTGAACATGCCTGTTGCCGAAACAGAACTGGAACACACTTCGCCCTACGAGCTTATTGTAGCAACGATTCTTTCAGCACAATGTACAGATAAGCGTGTAAATATTGTAACACCTCCATTTTTTAAAAAATATCCAACAGTTAATCATCTTGCTAACGCAAGTGTTGAGGATATTTTTCAGATGATTAGATCAATTTCATATCCTAACAATAAGGCAAAGAATCTTTCAGGGATGGCTAAAATGCTTATTTCAGATTTTGGCGGCAAAGTACCTTCTGATATTGATCAACTTCAGAAACTGCCTGGAGTTGGACGTAAAACGGCTAATGTTGTGGCTTCTGTTGCTTATAATAAGCCTGCTTTGGCGGTAGATACTCATGTTTTTAGAGTGGCAAAGAGGTTGGGTCTTAGCCATAATGCTAAAACTCCATTGGCTACTGAACTGCAACTTATTGAGTTTATTCCTCAGGAGTTAATTCCAATTGCTCATCATTGGTTAATTCTCCATGGTCGATATGTTTGTGTTGCCCGTAAGCCAAAGTGTGAGGAGTGTGGAGTGAGTGAGTTTTGTAAAGAATATGGTAAGAGGAAAGTGGCAAGTGACAAGTAATGAGTGGGAAGAAACCCCATCAAAGCCATTACAAAAAGGATTAATGTGTCATATATTCCAATGGGCACATTGTCTTTTTCCAAATTAAATAATTTTCAAATTGGTTTAATGTCAAATTACTCTTACGACGGAACTTTTCCTGGTTTGCTAACGGCTATCTTTTATGCATACGATTCAAAAGATTGGCCTGAGGCCATTATTCGCCCTGAAAAACAAGGACTTTTGTTTGGTGAAATAGTAAAGATAAATACCGATGAGCAAAAGGCCACAAGAGTTTGGGATGGTGTTAAGCGCTATGGAGGAGAGTTAACTTGTGAGCAGATTTTTCATGCATTTTTATCTCTTGATGATGATGTGGAGATGATTATACTTCGATACTGTCGAGAACTATTTACTCAAAAGGTTTGTATTGCTACAAACTTTGCCAATGATTCGGTTCTTAAAGTAAGTCAACTTGAAAAGAAAGTTCTTCGTGAGGCTCATCATTTTGTGATGTTTATTCGCTTTGAACAAGCTGCCGATGGTACTTGGTTTGCACCCATTTCACCAAAATATGATATTCTATCACTTATAACGGGGCATTTTAGAGCTCGATTTGCAGATCAAACTTGGTTAATTTACGATACTCGAAGAGGATATGGTTTTTTCTTTGATACAAAAAAGATAGAACAGATAACCATTGATAACCCTGCATTTAACGTTATATCAGGACAACTTAATAGCAATGTTACACACCCAGAAGAGGATAAGTGGCAGCTGATGTGGAAAACTTATTTTAAGCAGATTGCTATAAAGGAACGAACAAATATAAAATGCCAACAAAATTTCATGCCTAAAAGGTTTTGGAAATATCTGACGGAGAAGAAGCTTTAGTCAGTAGTTTGTGTCAAGTAATTCATAATAAACTAACTTAAACCTAATCTAGTTTTTTTTGTCTAAATTTCAATAATTTACCCTAAATAAATCGACTAAACCTCAAAATTTCAATAAGATGAAGAAAGTTTTAATAGTCTCCTTTTTTGCTATTTTATCTGTTTTCAGTTTTGCTCAAAATGGTAAAATACCCCTAACTCACGATGTGTACGATGGTTGGAATGATCTAATGAATCCATTAATTTCATTTAATGGACAATGGATTTCATATGAGGTAAATCCTCAGGATGGAGATGGCAGCATTTATTTAATTGATTCTAAATCAAATTTCAAAATGATTTTTAAAAGAGGCTATAAAGCCTCTATATCTCCAATGAATAATTTTATAGTTTATCAGGTTAAGCCCGAAAAATCCGTTATCCGTAAGGCAAAACTTGATAAGAAGAAAAAGGATGATATGCCCAAGGACTCCTTGAAGATATATGTTTTTGATAGCAAAAAGGAATATACTTTTCCTAAGGTAAAATCATATAAAACAGGTGAGATTGATGGTAGTTGGGTTGCTTTACTTACTGAAGTTAAGAAGAAAGAAAAGGAAAAAGAGAAACAGCCTGCTGATACATCAAAGAAAGCAAAACCAAAAACAGTAAAGAAAACCACTAAAAGTAATGATGAGGAGAAACCAAGCCTACTTACCATAATAAACCCTAGCGAGGATAAAAAATTTGAGTTCAATTTGGTTTATGATTATTCTGTTTCGCGTAATGGTGCTTTAATCGCCTTTAATGCTAAAACTGACGATACACTTAGTTTATCAAATGTTCAAGTGTTTGATTATGCAAAGGGTGAGCCTATTAAAATATTTGAACAAAAAGGTGATATTAAAAACCTTACGGCTGATGAAGTTGGAAAGCAACTTGTTTTTCTGTTTTCGGCTGATACTGGAAAGGTAAAAACCTACGATTTATATTATTGGTCTGTAAATATAAAAAACGCAGAAAAGTTAATTTCAACTCAAACTGTTGGAATGCCCAAGGGATGGGTTGTTAGCCAAAATACAACGCCTTACTTTTCTAAACAAGGGAATCGCTTGTTTTTAACAACTATGCCCAAACAGGTTGAGGAACCAAAAGATACTTTAACTGATGATGAGAAGGTAATTCTTGATCTTTGGAGTTGGACAGACACCCTGCTTCAGACCCAACAAAAAAACAACCTTAAAAATGAACTTAAGCGTTCATTCCTTGCGATTTATAGTTTTTCTGATAAGAAGTTTATCCAACTTGCCAATAAGGAAGTGCCAGATGTTCGTGTTTTTATGAAAGGTGATGCTCCTTATGCACTTGGTATTAGCAATATCCCATATCAATATGCTATGACATGGGAATCATCAGGGAATAATGATTATTATATTATTGATTTGAAAACTGGTATTAAGCGTAAAGCCTTAAGTGCAATTCCTTTTAGGGTATCGATGTCACCTTCATCTAATTATTTGGCCTATTATCAACCTTCTGATAATGCTTGGTATATGTATTCAGTTAAAGATGGAAAATCTTTTTGCCTAACATCAGGGTTAAATGTAAACTTTTATGATGAAGAGAATGATACCCCAAGTTTGCCAAATCCTTACGGATTTGCAGGTTGGATTGATGGTGATAAAGGTTTTGTAGTTTATGATAAATTCGATCTTTGGAATCTTGATCCAACAGGGAAGGTTAAACCTATTAAACTTACTAATGGCAGAGAGAAGAACTTAGTTTATCGTTATCAAAGGCTAGATCCTGAGGCTTTTTATATAAGTTCAGTATCGAATGAGTTACTTTCAGTTTTCAATAAAAAGAATAAGCAAAGCGGGTTTAGCAGTATCGTTTTTAATAAACTGGGTTCAGTTAATCAATTGATTATTGATAATTTTGATTACTCAAATATAGGTAAAGCAAAAAACTCAAATCAGATTATTTGGCAAAGGGAATCTTATAGAGAGTACCGTGATTTATGGACAAGCGACATTACTTTCAAAAACTCTAAAAAGATATCGGAAGCTAATCCACAGATGGATAAGTACAAATGGGGCACAGCTGAGTTAGTTAAATGGGTTGATTTTAATCGCGACAGCGTTGTTGGGATCCTTTATAAACCCGATAATTTTGACCCCAATAAGAAATACCCAATGATGGTTTATTTCTACGAAACTCATTCCGATAACTTGAACTCTCATTTTGAACCTAAACCCGGGCGTTCAGTAATATGCCCAACTCTTTATGCAAGCAATGATTATGTTGTATTCTTTCCAGATATTAAGTATAAAATAGGGTTGCCAGGGAAAAGTGCTTATGATGCTGTTATTAGCGGAACTATGGCGTTGATTAATAAAGGATTTGTTGATAAGGATCGAATTGGCGTTCAGGGGCAAAGTTGGGGTGGTTATCAAATAGCTTACCTCGTTACTCAGACCGATTTGTTTAAAGCAGCATCAGCTGGCGCACCTGTTTCTAATATGACAAGTGCATATGGCGGAATTCGTTGGGAGTCAGGAATGGCTCGTATGTTTCAGTATGAGCATACGCAGAGCAGAATAGGAGGGACGCTTTGGGAGAAACCATTGAGTTATATCGAAAATTCGCCACTTTTTTATGCTCCAAGGGTGAATACTCCTTTGCTTATTCGTCATGATGATGCCGATGGTGCTGTGCCATGGTATCAAGGTATTGAGTATTTTCTAGCATTACGCAGGCTAGGTAAACCTGTTTGGATGGTAAATTACAATGATGAACCTCACAACCTAGTTCGTCGCGCAAATCGTATTGACTGGACTATTCGAATGATGCAGTTTTTTGACTATTACTTAAAGGATACTCCTCAGCCCGAATGGTTAAAAAATGGTATTCCAGCTATTAAAAAAGGAAAAACGCTAGGGTACTAACTAAGCTTAATAATTAAACCACGCTAGTTGCATTAGTTGCAATACTGGCGTGGTTCTTTTTTTATAACTACTACTAAAATCTTATTAATGCATTGCCAATCTTGCTTTAGCTTCATCAACGGAATCAACAAAGTTGATTTTTCCTATCTTGTTGCTTTCGTAAATAAAGTCTCTTAAACTCTTGCTCGTTGGGTTAGAGAAATCACCAATAATGGCAAGATCCACATTATAGGTTGAAAATTTTTGGAGAATGTCTCCAGCTATTCGAGTTTTTAGATCGAAAAAATCAGGAGTAATATTTTTTGAGTGAATAATTATTTTTCGTGAACCCTTATAACCACAATCGGCCATAAGGTCTAGTGCATCTTGAACGTTATTAATTATTATCTCATTACTATCTATGCTTGCAATGAATGTACCGTTTAGTTTATTAATATTTATTTTCATCTATTTAAATTATTTTGATTATTAGGTGTTTAGTATTCTTTTATAAACATGAATATCTCATGTATTTAATTCCTTTGATAAGTAGACTGGTTCTAATTTATCTTCTGAGTAAACTGCATAAGGAATCTCTCTCATATTATAGCGCGAGCTCATTACCTCACCATATGCACCACACGAAAGTATTGCAAGTATATCGCCTCGCTCTACTTTAGGCAGTTTGATTTCTTTTGCAAAGCAATCGGCCGATTCGCATACTGGACCTACAATATCGTAAGTTGAGATACTTCCTTTTGATGAAAGGTTGATGATAGAATGACTTGCATCGTATAGTGCAGGGCGCATTAGGTCATTCATGCCAGCATCAACAACTGCAAATTTTCGGCTTGATGGACCTTTAACAAATGTTACTTTAGTTATTAGGCTTCCACACTGAGCCACAATTGCTCTTCCAAGTTCAAAGTGAACTTTTTGATTTGGTTCAAGGTTTAGGTGCTCATAAAAAGCAGTAAAATACCCATCAAAGTCAGGAATAGGATGATTATTTGGATTTGCATAATCAATTCCTAAACCGCCCCCCATATTGATATAGCTAAATCTACTGTTTGAGAATAGTTCTTCTTTTAGTTGATTTGCCTTTTGTGATAGAGTTCTAAATACCTCTAAGTCTAATATCTGTGAGCCAATGTGAAAATGTAACCCTATTAAGTCTATGTTTTTAAGTTTTGACAGCAATTCCTTTACCTCATATACCTCTTCAATGGAAAGTCCAAACTTGTTTTCGATCATTCCTGTTGTAATGTGCCGATGTGTACCTGCCTTTACATCAGGGTTCAACCTTAGAGCAACCCTAGCAACAACTGATTTTCGTAATGCAAGTTGGTTGATGACTTCTAATTCTTGAACCGATTCGCAGTGAAAACAGAAAATCCTTTCATCTAATGCAAACTCAATTTCCGAGTCAGTTTTTCCAACCCCTGCAAATACAATCTTTTCAGGTTTAAATCCACATTTGAGAGCAAGTTCAATCTCATTTCCACTAACACAATCGGCTCCAAGGCCATAAGAGGCAATTCGTGTGAGAATTTTACGATTTGCATTGGCTTTAATGGCATAATGAACGTCGTACCCATACCTTCTCGATGATTCTATAACTTTTGCAAGAGTTTTATCAAGCAGATTGGTATCATAAAAATAGAATGGTGTTGGGTTTGACTCCAGTATTCCCAATGATTCAAGCGTTATCATGACTTTATGCTTCTATAAGTTTATTTTCATTCACAATTTGGTGTAAAGCCTTAAGCGTATTAACCTTATGCTCACTACTGACAAGGATTGAGATGTTATGGTCGCTACCACCGTAAGAGATCATCCTTATGGGAATATTTTTTAATGTTTTAAAAATTCTCCCTGCATACCCTTTTTTATCAGCAACGAAATCGCCTACAATACAAATGATTGATTGTTCATTATCTACCTCTACAGATGAAAATTCACTTAGCTCTTTAGTAATACTATCGAGATTTTGTGTATTATCGATTGTTAATGAAACGGCAACCTCTGACGTTGTAATCATATCCACTGCAGTACTGTAATGGATATGATTACAACGTCAGAGGT
>DQHR01000073.1 GCA_003531155.1 Bacteroidales bacterium
GCTTTAACGCCAGATCCAACAGCCATTCATTCTGTACATCGTGCGGATACTTCATAAAAAGTTCCACTTGATGCATGCGCTTTTTCATCAACCAAGCCGCTATAGAATTAATAATTGCCATATATTATTTTGTATTTAAATACGATTCATTTTCGTTATGCAAGTCTATTTAATTTATCGGTGATCTGATGAGTCTGATATATCTTCTGTGGTCATGATAAATATAATTCAGCTTTTTTTAGATCTTCGGGATTGGTGATCTTTATATTTTCGGTATTGCCTTCTACTAAATAAATAGTTTCATCCATACCTTCCAGCACCGTGGCATCATCTGTAAAAAAAGGTGAATACGGTTGTTCAAAGGCTTCCTTAATTTTTGAAACCACAAAACATTGCGGTGTTTGTACGATCTGATAATCATCGCGACTCACTGCTTTATTAATCGTATTAGTCACCATGCGCAAACTTTCATTCACGGGTATCACCGGAATAGCATTGCCTTTTTGAGCAGCCGTTTCAAAACAACGCTTAATGGTTTCCACACTCACTAATGGCCTGGCAGCATCATGAATCCCTACAATATCATTTTTATTACTAATGCTATTCAAACCATTTTTAACTGAATGGAATCGTGTTTCTCCTCCTAATACTACTTGAATATTTTTTTCAGGAAAAAATTCAGCCAACATAAAGTTTGCTTCGGTTACATAATCTTTATGTACACATACTATTACATTAATGAACTCATCAAACTCAAAGAATTTTTCGATGGTATGAATTAAAATCGGTTTTTGATGTATCTCAATAAACTGCTTAGGCACGTTTGATTGCATGCGTGTGCCTGTACCTCCCGCAACTATAATAACGTTATATTGTGAATAGTTCATTTTTTATTTCTCACTGATACTGCACATAAACGCAGANNTTTTCAATCTCTTTTGTCCCTTAAGTCTCTTCTGTCTCTAGCGTCCCTTATTAGTAATTTTTTATCTTCTCAATCGATACATCAATTGCCTTATAAATTTTATTAAAAAACTGAAAACGCTGTTTCTCTGCAATGCCACTGATCAATGTCGATTTCTTACTTAAGTTTTTCATCCAATGTTCTATCTCACCGCAAAATTGCTGATTACTGGTAGTTAACGAATTTAAGGTATTAAACGAAATGTATGAAAAAATATGTCCATCACTATTCACATGGATACAATTAGTGCCAATTACCAGATCGCTATTGTATAATTGAAAAGGAACTACATATGAATTGTTACGATCGTTCTTATTTTCCTTTTCAGCATACGTATGAATGGTTTGCACCATTTCTTTTAACTCCATCAAAACAGTAATGGCATCGTCTTTATCTTTAAACGCTCCGGACTCAAAGTAATATTCAATTTGTTTAACCGAAGTCTGGATCGTATCACTGGTCCAGATCTCATTACTGGGAATTTGTAAATAGGTTTTATGAATATTCTCTGCTAGCAGCAATTGTTTTTCAGGAATCACATCCCAATCAAATTTTTTGTTTTGATAGTCAGCAATATTCAACACCGAACGTTGCCAGTAAAACAATTTAAACGCTGATAATTTTTGTGAATGAAACGAATGAAAGATCGGAACTTCTTCGGCAGCATATATAATGCTAGAGTTTTCTGATTTAGAAATTTGCTCCAACTGCTTCAATAAATTACTTAAGTAATTTTCGAAATTATCAGCAGAATCAGTCAACTTAATGTAATTACAAGTAACAGACTGCGCCTGATTAGAGAAAATATTATCGGCCGAAATACGGTAATGCTTACAGATCCTGTAGGTTTCATCCAAACTCAATTCTGTTTCGCAACGCAAACGTCGGTAAGCACTGTCGTTACTGATGCTTAGCAAATCGGCAATATCATCTACTAACGATACATTAGCAGGCGCTACCTCCTTTAAGTGCTTAATAAACACTTCCTGCATTTCAAATCCTGATTTTTTAGACCCCATTTTATCTGGCAATTATTACTAATAAATATACTCAATATTTGCAAAAAATNNTGACGCGAAAAACAGATCCAAAAGAACGTTTTAGGCTTCATAAAACACCCTTTTTTGCAAAAATTCAAACCAGTCGTCTACTAATCCGTTTCAATAGGGCTTGCAACCAAAGTAATTTTGATGTAGAAATCAATCGAAAAACAACAGATCATGAAGACAAGTATTTACATATTAATAATCACTACACTATTAAGTTCTTGTTCCAGTAACAAATTCTTAAACAGAAAATATACTGCAGGAATTTGGCTTAACAAAACGAAAGAAATAAAATCTCATTCTTCTTACATCCAAGATACTGTTGCATCCGAATTCATACAAAAGCCTTTAAATGAGGGGGAAGCTATTTGTATCTATGACTCAATTGATTNNGTTACTAAAGCTGTAATAAAATACAATGTAACACCTTATTCGAAAATAATAAAACACAACACTATTCATTCTGACACATCTTTAAGTTACTGTTCCTTAAACCAAGGTATTGAATTAAAAAGCACTCAAAAGAACACTACTTATCAAAAGAAATTAATTCAAACAAAAAAAATCACAACTAAAAAATCTGAATCTCTGTGGGCTTTTCTATTTCAGGGAATTGGAAAAGCATTTGTCGAAACAATAATTATAGTCTCTATTATCGCCATTGTTATATGCCTTATCGAGCTACTATTTGCACCAAGCATTTTATTTTGGACAATGTTGTTATCAATCGGATTAATTATTGGTTTGATAATACTGCTTATANNCACACATTTAATGACACCATCGCTTATGTAGGAAGCCTTGCAGTAGAATTTGCTCTCGCCATAGTTTTAACCAGATAAATCAAAACAATCTTTATTTAAAAATCAAACATATGAAAACAATCAACCTCAAGAAAACAATACAATTTATTGTCGTAGCAACGATCATAGCGGCTTCCATTATTATCACCAGTTATTTTATAAAAACCATTAAACATCTATATACAGCCGAACAACACACAAAAGCAATTGCTTGCCTATTAGACATCATTCAATAACTATTAACCAAAAAAACACCTATCATGAAAACAAAGATCAACATATTCATTATTGCCATATTATTCAGTTTAACAACTAATACTCTTAAGGCACAAACCAACGGAAAAATAAAACCTACTCTCACTATTTTGTCCATCGATATTAAAGGGCTCAATAGCGACCCTCAGCAAATGGNNCAAATGGGCAACTTAGTGAGAACCGAATTAGAAAAACTCGACACCTTTGAAGTGATGGATCGGTACGACGTAGCTTATATGGTAGAAAGCAAGAAACTAAACATCGGAAACTGTTATGGTAAAATGTGCTTAACCGAAATAGGATCGGTTATCAACTCCGATAAAATGCTAACCGGTAGTGTGGAGCAATATCCAAAGTCAATGATCTTCACTTTGCGTTTAATTGATGTGAAAACAAAAAGCATTGAAAAAACATCAGTGATCGAATTCTTGAATTTACCTGAAGAGCTACAAACAATGACTTCAGTATCTGTTAAAACCATGTTTAACCAACCGGTAGATGCTAACCTTTTATCTAAATTAACTAAACGAAATGGTTTTGATAGCGAAACCAACAACCCTAAACAGGACCGTTTGCGATTGGATGGTCCTCGTTTAGGCTTTGTTACTTACACCGGAAAAATCTCAGAGATCTTGCAACAAGATAAAACCGTTGGTGGTTTTGAAGCCTTTCCTTTAATGTTTCAATTTGGTTATCAATTNNGAAGGTAAAATACAAGCCTTGTTCGAATTCATTCCATTAATTACTGGTGTTGACCAAGGTTACTTTATTCCAAGTTTTACTTTATTACATGGGTTAAGAAGTAACGTTAATGGTTGGGAGTTTGCATTAGGGCCAACCGTTAATTTAACCCCCACATCTAATGGTTATTATGATAACGACAATGTTTGGCATCGAGAAAGCGACTGGGCAAAAAATCCGGCAAATGAAAACGTTGAAAACCCTTTTGTGATTAAACAACGTTTGGATAGCCGTGGAGATTATGCCTTACAAAGTGGCTTTGTGATTGCCTTTGGTCGTACTTTTAAATCAGGCAAATTAAACTTACCGGTCAATGTATATGTCATTCCTCATCGCGATGGATTTAGAATTGGCGCATCCATGGGCTTTAACGCAAAGAATAAATAAAAAGAAAGGCATAGTCGTTTGTTGTTATCGGCTATGCCTTTTGAATTAAACTCTATACAATGAGAAAAAAAATAATTACAAAGTTAAATTAGTTACCTCTTGGTATTTAAGCGGCGGAGTTGCTATTTGGATTTAGTTTAAACCTTCCTTTATAATTTTCATTTTAACATTTGCCAACTAACAAATNNTTAAGTAGCTTAACCACTTTTAATTTAATATATTTTTGATATTGTTGATAAAAACAATTAATTTAATCGTTTAATTAAATAGTAAATAGCATGAATAAAATTTCTACGAAACTATCTTTATTGACGATTGGTTTATTTGCACTAAGCACTTCTTTTGCTCAATTATCAATCACAGCACAAGCTGGCGGCCTTAAATTTTTAGGTGATGTTGGCCAAAAAAGTAATGCTAACTTTTTTAGCGATGCAAGATTAGGCTATAATTTTGGTATCGAATACCGTATTGGCAAAGTATTAGGTATAGGGATTGACGGTTTATACGGCAAATTGGCCGGTAACGACAATGCTCAATCATCTCATAAAAATTTTCAAACTCAAATTATGGGTGGAGGTTTAAACCTTTACGCTTTCTTTGATAAATTAGGAGATAAGGATAAAGAAGTGTCTCCGTATATCCATGCAGGTTTTGGCTACCTTCTGTTCGATCCTCACGGCGATTTATTAGATAAGAACGGAACAGCTTATAATTATTGGTCTGATGGCTCTATCCGTAATTTATCTGAATCTGCAATAAATGCTCCTATTTCTACTACAATGAAAAGGGACTATAAATACGAAACGCAATTAAAAGACTCTTCTAATTACGCTCGCAATACCTTTTACTTACCTGTTGGCGCAGGCGCAAAATTCAACATGGGCTTTAGAGCAAGTTTAAGAATTGGTGTTGTTTATAATATTTGCATGTCTGATTATATCGACAATTATAAAAATGGAGGCAATGATAGCTGGGCTTCGGCTAACGTAGGCTTAAATGTTCATTTTGGCAAGAAACCTAAAGACGCTTATAGCGAAGTTGATTTTTCTGCAGTTGATAATAGTGATTTAGATGGTGATGGTGTAAAAGATTTGGATGACAGATGTTTAGGTACTCCTAAAGGTGTAAAAGTAGATGGAAAAGGTTGTCCGGATGATAAAGATGAAGATGGCGTGTATGATTACATGGATAAAGAATTAGCTACTAAGAAAGGTGCTAAAGTTGATGGAAATGGTGTAACACTTAACGAAGATGAGATGGCAAAACGCCAGCTAGAATGGGATAGTTTGGCTACTGAAAGAAGCGAAGGCTTTAACGAGGCGCCAAGTTTAACTTACTTACAGGATATTGAAAATAAAGCGAAAGAAGTTCATGCAAAAACAGGAACCGCATCCAAAATACCTGCAGAATTTTTGCCGGCTGACATTAATAAAGATGGATACATTTCAGCAAAAGAAATCACTCAAACTATTGATGCATTCTTCGAGGGAGACATGAGCTTCAACGTAGAATCAATTAATAAGTTAATTGACTTCTTCTTTGAGCAGTAAATTTGTAGTAACATAACATATGATAAAACCCTTAATTATTTTATTTAACACAGTATCAGTTTTTCTATTTAGTTTTTTCTTCGGAGATGGCCCTGTAACAGTGACCGGTAATTTTCCGAAAAACGTAAAACCAAATACAGAATTCATATCTGAAATAACAATTAACAAAGGGAGCGTGTCTGGTTTTTCTAAATTTCAGTTAGAAGTTCCACAGGGTATTATTGTAAAGGAACTAGAAAGTAAATCAGGAAATTTTTCGTTTGCTGGAAACATTGCTAAGATCATTTGGATGGCAACGCCAAGCGATGCTGAATTTACCGTGAAATTTGTTTTAATAGCTGATGCTTCTGTTTCTGGCACAAAAACAATTGCTTCAAAATTCTCATACATCAGTAATAATAATAAAGAAATGGCCGAAATGATACCGGCAGAAATCATTATTGGCGATGCTCCGGCAGATGTTGTGGCTACTTCAACTCAAACTACAACATCATCAACGCAACTAGTTTCTAGTACTCCAACTGTAACTCCGGCTAACACTACTTCGTCATCTCAAGATAATCCGGTTGAACCAAATTCGAATGTGGTTTGCGATAGAACTATCACTAAAGGATCAAATCCTAATGAATACAATGTAGATGTGAAAATCAAAAAACCAGGCATTAAAGGTTTTGCCAAATTTCAGGAAGTATTGCCTGCCGGTTATACAGCAAAAGGTGGAAAAACAAATGGAAGTTCCTTTTCGGTTTCTGATGGTAAAGCAAAATTTGTTTGGGTTTCTCTTCCGGCTGATGATGAACTCATGATTTCTTATGT
>DQHR01000019.1 GCA_003531155.1 Bacteroidales bacterium
TATCGACACATATGGTTACAATCTGAAGTCTTTGTTTGTATTTTTCGTTTAATTTTTGTAAAATGGTAAACTCTTTAAGACATGTATAACTCGAAGTGGTACAGAAATTTAAGTAAATGTATTTTCCTTCGAAGTCGTTTAGTTTTAGCAATTTTCCTTTCGAATCATATAGTTCAAATGGTGCAGGTACAAAACCTGCAAGTAGGTGCGTTACTTTAGTTCTGATGTTTTCGGCTATAACAAGATGCTCAGGTATCTTAGTAGTAAAGTAAAGCGAATCAAGTATTGTTAATAGCGCCGATCGGGAGAATTTATCGTCGAAAAAACCATCGTATAATCCCTTTAAAACAACAAGCTCTTTAAGCGTGTCGTTCGAAAGAACATCGTCGGATGCAAGAGTTTTCTTTAATGCATAATAGCTCTTGTCTTGAGTGATATCTTTGAACACGGCATTGCCCTTTTCGGTTCGCGAAAAGAAAATGAAATACTTATCATACACCAGGTTGAAGAGTTCCATAAAGGCCATATTGTTGTATTTAACAGGCTTATTTAGGAAGTAATGTTCCGATGTGCTTTTTGCTTTTTGTATGTATGACAGTTGCTTTAATAGTCCGTAGCGATAATAGCGATAAATATTAAAATAGGAAAGATTGTATGGCGCATATCTAGCCTCAATCGTATTGATTATTGAATCAACATTGATTTTTGTATTGCCCTTATATGTGTCGTTAATAAGGGCTTCAAACTTTTCGTTAAACGATAGGTCAAAAGAGTTAATAAGGAAATTTAAGTCATTTTTATTGATGTTAACGATGCCCACAAAAAGGTCAGTTTCTCGAAAGTAAGGGTTAAGCCTTTGTGCTTCAGTTTTACTCTCTTTCGCAGGTAATGCCAATTGGTATGTTTTCCCTGGTTCAACAAATAAATAGATTCGATATATGCCTAAATGACTGAAAATATATATGGTTTCGTTTGTTTTGATTTCACAGTAAAAAGAACCATTTTTTTCAACCTTACAACGTCCCATTTCCTCCTCTGTCATGGTGATGAGGTCTGAGTATTTATAAAAAACAATCTCATCACCAGCGTAAGATTTGGAAATACCTGAAATGGTTACAGGTTGAGCAAATATCTTTGTTGATAAAAGGAGTATAACAACAATTAAAAATGATTTGATAAGGGCTTTTTGCATAGTTCAGCTTTAAGAGGAGCAATCAATATCATTAACGGGGTAAATACTCTTTTATGTTGATCGATTTTGGTAAAAATTGTGATGGATCTCCGTTGTGTAGTAGTATATCGCGTATAACTGTTGAGTTAACCGATGTGTGCTCAGGTGTGGTAAGCAAAAATACCGTTTCCAGATCGCTGAGCATCGCTTTATTAACTTGTCCAACTGCACGCTCAAACTCAAAATCTGCCGATGTACGTAAGCCTCGAAGAATATTTTTTACCTTGATTTTTTTACAGAGATCTACAGTAAGCCCTTCGTAGCTGATAACTTCAATGCGAGGCTCATTCTCGAATACCTTTTTGATGATCGAGAGTCTTTGTTCGAGAGTAAAAAACGATTTTTTGCTGGCATTATACCCAACCGCAATTATGATTTTATCGAAAATTGTCAACGCACGCAGGGCAATCGATTCGTGACCCACAGTGAATGGGTCAAACGATCCTGGGAAAACGGCTACCTTTTCCATTCAATTAGAATTTAATCGAAAGTTAACCTTTTATTTATTAAAATCGGCAAGCGTTGCGCTTGCCGATAATTATTTACTCGATATTAAGCGGATTTGCAGCCTTTTCATCTAAAAGAGCATAGTTAAATACATCCATAATATTATCAACATAGATGAATTTTAGCCCTTTAATATAGATATCCTTAATCTCCGATATATCTTTTCGATTTTCTTCAGATAGGATTATCTCAGAAATATTTGCGCGCTTTGCCGCAAGAATTTTCTCTTTGATTCCTCCAACAGGAAGAACTTTCCCACGTAAAGTGATTTCACCAGTCATTGCAACTCCCTTACGCACCTTGCGTTGCGTAAATGCCGATGCTATTGATGTTGCCATGGTAATTCCTGCAGATGGTCCATCTTTGGGAATTGCTCCCTCAGGAACATGAAGGTGAACATTCCATTTTTCGAATGCCTCTGGTTTTATGTTTAAAAGATCTGAGTGAGCCTTAATGTACTCAAGGGCAATTACAGTTGATTCCTTCATTACTTCTCCAAGGTTCCCTGTAATGGTTAAACCTCCCTTCCCACGACTTAAACTCGTTTCGATGAAAAGAATTTCTCCACCAGTTTCAGTCCATGCTAATCCAGTAACAACGCCAGCTAATTCATTGCCTTGATATATATCCTTAGTGTACCTCGGAATGCCAAGTATTGTTTGAACCTCCTTAACAGTAAGATTTTTATTGAACTTTTCGTCGAAGGCGATTTTTTTTGCAATTTGTCTTACAACCTTAGCAATTTTCTGATTAAGATTTCGTACTCCGCTTTCGCGAGTATAGTTTTGCACAATTGTCTCAAGAACTTTGTTTGAGAAAGAAATATTCTCTTTTGTTAGCCCGTGCTCGGTTAGCTGATTTGGTATGAGGTGCCTTTTGGCAATCTCAACCTTTTCCTCCATGATATAACCACTTACATCAATCATCTCCATCCTGTCTCGTAGTGCAGGGTTGATGGTCGATATATTATTAGCTGTTGTTATGAATAGAATTCTTGAAAGATCGTATTCCAACTCAAGGTAGTTATCATGGAAAGTACTATTTTGCTCAGGATCGAGTACCTCAAGCAGGGCAGATGCTGGGTCGCCATGGAAATCCTTGCCAATTTTATCAACTTCATCGAGGATAAAAACAGGATTTGATGATTTAACCCGTTTAAGGTTTTGGATTATCCTTCCGGGCATTGCACCAATATATGTTTTACGATGGCCGCGAATTTCAGCCTCATCATGCAAGCCACCTAATGAAATTCTGGCATACTTACGATCAAGAGCGCGAGCAATGGATTTCCCAAGTGATGTTTTCCCAACTCCTGGAGGGCCATACAGGCAAAGAATAGGTGCCTTCATGTCTCCTTTTAGTTTTAGAACAGCAAGGTGCTCCAAAATGCGTTCTTTAACTTGATCGAGTCCAAAGTGATCCTCGTCGAGAATAGATTTTGCCCTTTTTAGATCAAAATTATCAGTTGTATACTCGTTCCAAGGAAGTTCCAGCAGGAGTTGAACGTAGGTGAGTTGAATTGAATACTCACCAGCCATGGGATTCATGCGGTGAAGTTTATCCAGCTCCTTTTTGAAAAGGTCATCAACTTCTTTTGACCATTTTTTGTTTTGTGCTTGCTTCTTTAAATCTTCAATTTCTTTCTCAACAGGATTTCCACCAAGTTCATCCTGAATGGTCTTCATCTGTTGATGGAGGTAGTATTCTCTCTGCTGCTGATCCATATCCTGCTTGACCTTGGTTTGGATATCGTTTTTAAGTTCAAGTAGTTGAACCTCGCGCGTGAGGTATTGTAGTAGTTGAACACCTCTGTCTTTTAGTACATTTTTTTCAAGTAAACCTTGCTTCTCAGTATTCTGTATGTCAGCATTAGAGCATACAAAATTTACTAAAAAATGATTGCTATCAATGTTTTTTATAGCAAAAGACGCCTCATTTGGAATATTTGGCGATAGGTTTATTACTTTCAGCGATAAATCCCTAATTGAGCTAACAATCGCTTTGAATTCTCTATCATCATCATGAGGGTGAACATCCTTTAATAAGTTAATTTTTGCAGCGAAGTATGGGTCCTCAGCCGTAAACTCTTCAACCTCAAACCTACGAATCCCCTGAAGAATAACAGATGTACTGCCATCAGGCATTTCAAGTACTTTTAGTACTTGCGCCACAGTTCCTACTTTGAATAAATCTTTAGTCTCAGGTTCTTCGATTTTAGAATCAATTTGTGAAATTGCTCCTAAAATTTTTCTTTTTGAGTTTAACTCACGAATAAGGGTAACTGATTTTGAACGTCCAACAGTAATGGGAATAACAACTCCAGGAAATAGAACTGTGTTTCGAAGTGCTAGAATAGGTATTACGCTTGGAATATCTTCATCTTTTATAACGGGTTCGCTCTCGTCAGATATAAGAGGAATGAAATCAGTATCCTGATCCATTGAATCAATCATAAGTGGAGTGCCAATTTTAATTTCAAATTTTCTGCTCATTTCAACAAAATCTCCATAAATAATAAGTGACAACATGTCACTTATGGCCGTTTATTTAATTGGTTGTTCTATTGTGCAAGGTGCATGCCAAATAAAAAATTGATAATTTATTGTTGTTGGTTTAGATGAACAACATATATAATAAAAACAAAGTTATTCGGCTCTTAAAAATTTCTAAACTCTTTGGTTATTTCAAAGATATGGGTGAGGATTTTTTTGTCTACATCATCAAAAGTTAATCCTCTACGCTCATAAACCAGTTTGGCGGTTTCGAAAGCTTTTTCGGTTGAATAAACTGTGAAGCCTTGAGCTCCTCCCCATGCAAAGCTTGGAATGAAGTTGCGAGGGAAGCCACTTCCAAAGATATTTGCGCTAACGCCAACAACTGTACCTGTATTAAACATAGTGTTAATTCCGCATTTGGAGTGATCTCCCATGATTAATCCGCAGAACTGTAATCCAGTATCAACAAATCCCTTTTTAGTGAAGTTCCAAAGTTTAACGTTAGCATAGTTATTTTTAAGATTGGAGTTATTAGAATCTGCGCCTATGTTACACCATTCGCCAAGCACCGAATTACCAAGGAATCCATCGTGTGCTTTATTCGAGTTGCCAAAGATTACGCTGTTATTGACTTCGCCTCCAACTTTAGAATTTGGCCCAACGGTGGTTGGTCCGTAAATCTTAGCGCCCATTTTAAGCGTAGCGCCATTGCAAAGCGCAAATGAGCCTCGAACAATTGAACCTTCCATGATTTCAGAATCAGCACCAATGTAAATTGGGCCGTTGTTGGCACTAAGAATAGCACACTCAACTTTCGCTCCTTTTTCGATGAAAATTTTTTCAGGACGTATAACCTTGTTGGTATCTGAAATAGGCTCTGATTTTCGATCTTTGGTAATTAACTCAAAGTCCATTTCAAGTGCTTTCCCGTTACACTTAAAGATATCCCAAGGATTTGTAATGATAAATGGACTTTCAGCAAGTCTAATAATTTCGGTAAAATCTGAAATCGTTGGAACGTGATCGGGATTTGAAACGCTTTTAATTAATGCTGCGATTACTGTATCTCCCCAAATAATTGCTTGATTTAGATTTAACTTATTGATAAGATTTAAAAGTTCTTTGTCAGGAATAACACCTCCATTAATTAAGCATGATTCATCTCCGTTTTGGCTAAGAGCGTATTTTTCGCGAAGGTAATCGGCTGTTAAAAAAGAGCATGGTTTTCCAAGGACTTTCTCCCATTTTTCCCTTATTGTTAGTATTCCGATACGAATCTCGGCTACAGGTCTTGTAAAGGTTAAGGGGTAAAGGTTTAATCTTCTCGAATCGTCAAATAGGATATAGTTTCGCTGCATGATATTGGATTGAGTTATACGAACAAAAATACAAAATGGTAATGTATCAGTTGTCTTGTACTAGTTAAATAAATAAAAAAAGCTCCTTTAGGGAGCTCTTTTTATCGTATCAAAATACTAATGCTGTCTACTTCTTTTTCTTATCAAAATGATCCTTGTAACGGTTCATGAACTTATCAACGCGACCAGCGGTGTCAACAAGTTTCATCTTACCAGTATAGTAAGGATGCGAAGTGTTCGAAATTTCCACTTTTACTACAGGATACTCAACACCCTCATGAGTGATGGTTTCTTTGGTAGCAACGGTAGACTTGGTGATAAAAACATGTTCGTTTGACATGTCCTTGAATGCCACCAGTCTGTAATTTTCCGGATGTATTCCCTTTTTCATTGTTGTGTATGTTTAACTTACTGCTTTTTCCGATATTGGGCTGCAAAGTTATTAACTAATATCAAAATAACAAATTCATCACCCGAAAAAATTTCTTTTATATGCTGATTGTTAGTCGGCAAGGCATTTAGTCGCGACTGTAAAGCTTAGAAAGTAACCTTAAGAATTCAATATACAGCCAAATCAATGTTACCATTAACCCGAATGCTCCAAACCATTCCATGTACTTTGGTGCTCCATGGTGAGTTGCTCTATCAATAAAATCGAAATCAAGCAATAGGTTCAAAGCAGCAATGGCAATAATTACAACACTGATTCCAATACCAATAAGTCCATTGCTGTGGATAAAGCCCATATGAACACCGAACAAACCAAGTATGAACGATAGGAAATACATCAATGCTATTGCACCGGTTGCAACAAGAATAATGGTTCTGAATTTTTCGGTTACTTTAATCCACCCCGAACGGTAAGCCGTTAGCATTAAAAAGAATGTGATAAAAGTTAACCCAACTGCTTGGATAATGATATTCCCTGTATACTGAAGAGCAAAGAATGCTGAAATTCCACCAAGGAATAGCCCTTCAAGAACTGCATAAATTGGAGCTGCAATGGGTGACGATTTTGGTGAGAAAATAACAACTAACGAAGTGATAAAACCTCCGATTCCGCCAACTAGCATCCAAATCATTACAGATGTAGGTAGAGCAACCTTTTCAGTTGCATCAAGTGGCATACTGTCAAAAAATCCTTTCCATGTGAAAGCCGCACCAAGAACTACTAAAAGGAGCATGAGCAAAGCTTTGTTCATGGTTCCTTGAACAGTCATTGTTTCTTCCGAAGTGTAAGCCCCTGCTTTTGAAAAGATTTTTTCTGAGAATGCAGGGTTCGATGATTTAAATAAATCCATATTTTAATTAATTAAATTTTTGCTGTTTTTTTTGAAATCAAAATTTATGCCTTTTCGCCATGCTGACAAAGCGGCATGTTTACTCTTCGGTTAATTCAAAGAGAAGTTGATTGCCAATCCAGTTAGCAATGTCAAAATCTGATTCCGACATCCTTTCTGCAGTCTGCAGAACTTTTTCGCTAAGATTATCGCTTCTTTTGGCAATCTGACGTAGCGCATAAATGGCAGAGTTACTAACAGTATCGTCTTCTATTTCCGATATTTCTTCAATGATATTAATATAAGGTTCGAAAATAGAATCCTTGATTGTTGTATCTGATGCCCTATGCCCAACAATAAGTAAACCTGCTTTTTTCATTAAGTCATCATCTTCAATGCACCACTCGTAGCTACGAGGAAGTGCAAAATCTGACTTCCAAAATAAATTGCTACATACCTGTTCAACAATTTCAACATTATCAAAATCTTCGCACCAATTATCAATTTGATCGCCTGTTACTTGAGCCGGATCATCAATCATTGTGGCAATAATCTTACACTCTCTTATATCCTGTTCGAAAAGTTGAATCGCAAGGTCATGGTTGCCTTTGTATGGCTGAGCAATTTGTTGAAGTTCAGGTATGGTTACCCCATAGTTTACCTTGTATACAATGCCGGATTCTCTCATCGATTCAACAACTGCACCATTCATGCGTTGCTTTATCTGAGCGATTATGTCCATTATTCTTTCATCCATAATCCCTTAGTGTTGCGGTTTAGTCGAGCAAACCTACAATTTTTTTTAATACACATCAAACATATTTTGTATTGTATTAGACTTTTTAAGCGTTCGATATTTTTATACCTTTCGGACGATTAAGGTTTTTTATGGTGAAAAATATGCCAATGAGTTCAACTTTTATGTCTGTTTTAAGAAATGAGTTTATAAAGAATGTGTTGACCCTTCTTTCATGGAATTTATTGGCTCAGGTTGTTACTTTATTGTCAATTCCAATACTTACAAGAATATATACACCTGAAGAGTTCGGATCTGTTGCCCTTTTTATTAGTATGGTTAACGTTTTTGCAGTAGCGTCAAATGGTCAGTATGATTTAACTATTGTGCTTCCAAAACGTAATGGTCAGGCTTTTCATTTATTGATTGGGAGTATTATTATTACTCTAATCTTTTCAACTATAACACTTTTCTTCGTGTTTATTTTCTTTGATAAACTTACGGATTCATTCGAATCAACTGTTTATAGAAAGATAATTTGGCTGTTGCCCTTGGCCGTTTTCTTTTTTGGAAGTCATAAAAGCCTTGCCAGTTGGTTTAATCGCTCCAGATCGTATAGAGTAATTGGTGTAAATCGATTAGTTCAGAATACAGGACAGACAACCGTAAGATTAGGTAAGGGTGTTTTTAGTAATGGACATTGGGGCCTCGTAACCGGATATATTGCTGGAGAGATCATTTCTTGGATCGTAATGTTTTTGCAACTATTTAAAAAAGAGTTTTGGCGATTAAAATACATATCGGGTAAATCAATTTTAAAAATGTTTCGCGAATATTTGAATTTCCCTTTGTTTTTGATGCCAATGGGAATATTAAATGCATTATCAACTAATTTACTCGTTTTTGCTCTCTCTCTCGTAACATCAAGCACAATCGTGGGTCATTATGAAAGATCGTTTAGGGTTGTGACTTTTCCATTATCGCTAATAAGCTCATCATTCGGGAGTGTTTTCTACGAAAAAATGAACAGAACAACCAATCGGCGTAAATTTTACGTGTTTTCATATTTTGGAAATTTTTTCCTTGCTGTTTTGATACTTTTCCCAATAGCTATTTGGGGCGAGGCAATATTTGTTTTTGTTCTTGGAGCGGAGTGGAATGTTGCAGGTAAAATAGCAAAGTATATACTTCCATTAACGGTATTTGGTTTTGCTACTCAATGCGTAAGTGCAATTTTTTCTGTGGTTAAGAAAAATCAAATTTTATTAATTTGGCAGATCTTATATTTAGGTTTGGCGATTAGTTGGATAGTTTTTGCAGAGAAATTTGATGTTTATTTTCTTTTAAAAGTGTATTCGTGGGGAGGAGCACTTATGTATTTCTTGCTTGCTATTATAGGGTTTTTAAAGATTGATAGGAATGAGTTGGTAAAATCATAAGCACAATTTGTAATGAAATTTGCTCTAAAATAATTTTAACTTATAGTAAAATTTAAGTTGATGAAGAATTTTATCGTTTCGATTTTTGGAATTCTATTTTTCCGTTGGGCATATCCCGGATTCGATTATCATAATGTTCCTTTTCGTTTAGTAATGAAATGCTTTCTAGCACAAAAGATACTAAGAATAAATAGCCATGTTCCATGGCCTGTACATTGGACATCAGAGGTAAAGGGGATTGAAAATATTCAACGAGGACCCGAATCTCCCGGTTTATCGGTAGGGTGTTATATCGATGGTAGAAATGGCATAATCATCGAGGACAATGTATGGCTCGGTCCAAAAATTTCCATAATAAGCATGAACCACAATTTGCTTGACTATAACGCTTATGTTAAAGCAAACCCTATTCGTATAGGAAGAGATTCTCTAATTTCTGCAAATTGTATAATATTGGCAGGTGTTGAATTAGGACCTCATACAGTTGTAGCTGCTGGTGCAGTCGTTACAAAGTCATTTCTTGAAGGGAATCAACTCATTGGGGGCAATCCTGCAGGAGTAATTAAAAAGTTAGATTTCTATAATGAAAATTTAGATCAATTGGTGTGATTTTTTTTGACTGATTGATAAATATATTCTAAAATTATTATCTTTGCAGCCTCAAATGGTGGGGGTAGCTCAGCTGGTTAGAGCATCAGATTGTGGTTCTGAGGGTCGTGGGTTCGAGCCCCATTCTCCACCCAAATCCCGACATATTGTCGGGATTTTTTTTAAATCAAAACAGGAATCCTCAATCACCTTTTTAAATGATGCAAATCAACGGAAAATAGATTGTTTTGACGTTTAAAATTCCCTATTTTGAATTCAGAAAAAGAACTTGTTATGCGACACTCAAAACCACTTATCGATCGTATTTGCAGCAGATATATGACGCATAATCCCTACTTTTTTTATAGGGAAGTCATTTTCTTCAACCTTGAAGAACCTGCAAAACCTGATCAGGAATTTTTAACATTTTATGACATGTTTGTTCGCCAAGTTGATGTAAAATTACTTGAAGAACAATCAGAAGAAACTCTTCGGAGAACGAAAGCGTGTTTCTTTTTTAAGAGTTAGCCCAAATTATCCCAATATCCCAACAAACGAGGTAACCAATTTTGGTTACCTTTGTTTTTTATGAAAGAATTAATGCCAATCAAATTTTATAACTTACGATCATGAAAAAAGCATTCATCATATTAATTGCCACATTTATGGCTAACAGTTTATTTTCTCAAAATGCAGAAACAGATAAAACAGCACTACTAATAATTGATGTTCAGGATTTTTATTTTTCTGGTGGTAAATCGGAATTGGTGGCTCCACAAGCCGCTGCAGATAAGGCTGCTTTATTGCTAGCTTATTTTCGTAAAAACGGGTTGCCTGTTATACATATCAAGCATGATTCCAAATCTCAATCTGATATTCAAAAAACGGTTACACCAATTGAAGAAGAAAAGATTATAACCAAAAAGGAGGTTAGCTCATTTAATGGGACAGATCTTAATGATTATTTGAAAGGGTTAGGAGTAAAAAAACTTGTGATTTGTGGAATGCAAACGCACATGTGCGTTGAGGGTGCTGTACGTGCAGGATACGATTTAGGTTACAAAATTACTTTAGTGCATGATGCCTGTGCAACTCGAGATCTTAAGTGGGACGATGAGGTAATTCCTGCAAAAATGGTACATCTCTCGACTTTATCTACTTTAAAATCGTATGCAAAAGTTGTAAGTGTAGAGGAGTACTTATCAGCGGAACAAAAAGAATAGTTGTCCCGAGAAATGGACTCTTTGACGCTCTAATAAATAATATAATTACTGAAAAACTGGGCTAGCAAACATTTTTACATCCTGTTCGGAGATCTCCTTGTTGCAAAGGATTATTAATCGTTCAATCACATTTCTGAATTCGCGAATATTACCTGTCCATTTTTGCATTTGTAGTGCCTCAATTGCTTTAGGTGTAATGGTTTTTGTTGCCATGCCGTGTTCAGCACAAATAAGTTCAATAAAATGATCGGCAAGCAAGGGGATATCCTCAACCCTATCGTTGAGAGAGGGAACGTGGATAATAATTACGCTTAAGCGGTGATATAAGTCTTCACGAAATTGAGCGGCTTCGATTTCCTTTTGAAGGTTTTTATTGGTGGCAGCAATCACTCTAACGTTAACATCAATATCCTTATCACTGCCAACACGGGTTATTTTGTTCTCCTGCAAAGCTCGTAAAACTTTTGCCTGAGCACTAAGGCTCATATCTCCAATTTCATCAAGGAATAAAGTTCCTCCATCTGCTTGCTCAAATTTACCCTTACGCTGCTTGATAGCTGATGTAAAAGCCCCTTTTTCGTGACCGAAAAGTTCGCTTTCTATAAGTTCTGATGGAATTGCAGCACAGTTAACCTCAACAAAGGGCATAGATGAACGAACGCTTTTCTCATGTAGCCAACGGGCTACAAGTTCTTTCCCAGTACCATTTGAGCCAGTAATTAATACCCTAGAATTGGTTGGAGCTACTCTGTCAATTATATCTTTTACTTTGGTGATAGCTGCCGATTCACCAACTATATCATAGGTCTTATATACTTTTTTCTTTAGGGTTTTAGTTTCCTGGATTAAAGTGGTTTTATCGGTTGCATTTCTTATTGTGATTAATAAGCGGTTTAAATCAAGCGGTTTTTCAATAAAATCGAAAGCTCCTTTTTTTATCGCTTCAACAGCTGTGTCAATGTTTCCGTGCCCTGATATCATAATAACTGGAATCTCTACACAGTGCTCCTGAAGTTTGTCTAGAACCTCAATGCCATCCATGTTAGGCATTTTGATGTCACAAAGAACAACATCGTAGCTATTGGTCTTAAATATTTCTATTCCAGTTGCTCCATCCTCAGCAATATCAACCTCATGCTTTTCGAATTCAAGAATTTCCTTTAATGTGTTACGAATTGCCCTCTCATCGTCGATAACAAGAATTTTTGACATGATAATCTCTCCTTATAATTTATGCTTTACAAAATCTAATTTTACTAAAAAAACGTTTAAGAAAAATTATTTAAAAATTCCCACAAAGCCCCCTCTTTTAGAGCGTAGTTCGATTGAAAAATCGATTTAATATCTAAACGTTCGACTATAAAATTAGTGAAAATTGACGCCAATACAATATAGTCAACCCTAATTAGTTCCATTCCAGGCATAGCCAATCGCTGTTTACGAGTTGATTGTAGCAAATTTCGATGTAATTGTTTATATCCATCAATAGGAATTTCTGCGAAGCAATCCTTAGTATGAGGAATTGTTTTTTGATGATCGAGTAAACTACGGTAAGTATCGAATGACCCAGAGCTCCCAATTAGTTTGATAGGTGGATTATTTTCTGAAGCAATAAATAATAGCTTGAGCTCAACCGCAAGGAATTGCTCAATCTTTTCCACTTCAATAGAAGAAATCGGATCAGAGGGCATAAATTGGTTAAATAATCGCTGAACGCCAAGATTAAAACTGTGAACCCAATGGATTTGTTTCGAATTACATAGGATGAGCTCATTGCTCCCTCCACCAATATCGAGAATCAAATTTGTTTCATTGCCCAAATCTAGAGCTTGGCGAACACCAAGATATATCAAGTTTGCCTCTTGCTCTCCTCTAATAACATTAACTTTTAATTTATGCTTGCTGAAAATCTCATCAACAAATTTTGCTCCGTTTCCAGCATCTCGGATGGCTGAGGTGGCAAAAGCAAAGATGTTATCGACGTTAAACTTAGGTAATGATGCCAGATGAGACTCAATTGCATTTAATCCTCTTTCCCATGCTTCTGGGGTAATAATTTTTTTATCGATACCACCTTCGCCCAACTTAACAAAGCACTTGCTGCTATGAAGGGTTTGAAACCTATTGTCGCCCATGGACTCGGCCACTAAAAGGTTAAACGTATTCGTACCCATATCTATAATAGCAACGCGCATAGGATAATGGATTTGAGGGTAAAAGTAGTGAATTTAGTTTAGAGTTGTAAGTTGTGGATTGATAGTAAAAGATTTAATAATGAATGCAACTGTTTACTAATCGAGATTCCATTCTGAATAAAACTGCTCAAGAAACTGTTCCATGAAAATATGCCTTTGTTGGCCAATCTCTTTGGCTGTTTTGGTATTTAGTCGATCTTTTAAAAGCAGAAGTTTTTCGTAAAAATGATTGATGGTTGAGGTACGTGTACTTTTGTACTCTTCGTAACTACTATGATGTATTGGTTTTAGATCAGGATTGTGCATTGGCTGGTTTTTATGCCCACCATATGCAAATGTTCTTGCAATGCCAATCGCACCAATGGCATCGAGTCGATCTGCATCTTGAACAGCCATTCCTTCTATTGAAGATGGTATCGTTTCTATTCCTGCGCCTTTGTAAGAGACCTCTTTGATAATTGTAAGGATTTTTTCAATAAAATCTTCTGTTGACCCATTTTCATTAAGCAGTTTTCTTGCAATTGGAAGATTTTCACTATCACTTGAATCTAATTTCCAATCGTCTAAATCATGAAGTAATGCAGCGGTTTCGACAACGAGCAGATCAGCTCCTTCTTTGCTTCCAATATGTTTAGCGAGGTTAACAACCCTGTAAATGTGCCACCAGTCGTGTCCTGATGAATCGTGTTGACAAAGTAGTTTTACTGATTCAGAAATTGAACTTAACATGATTTGCTATTTTAAGTGAAAAAAGTAGCCAGTAGTATTATTTCTACTGGCTACTTGCTATACTTTTTACTCTCAATTAACTCTTATATCTCACCCATTTCCACATCTCTTTCCATGTGTATTTTTTACCATATAATAGAATTCCTGTACGGTAAATCTTTGCTGCCATCCAAGTAACTGAAACAAATGTGATTATAAGAATTAGTGCAGATGTGATTAATTGCCATGTTGGAACACCAAATGGGATACGAGTCAACATAATAATTGGAGATGTTAAAGGTATCATTGAGAACCAGAATGCCAATTGGCCATCGGGCGATTTGATGCCACTTATCATTACAACAATAGATATAATAAGGGGCATGGTAATTGGCATTACAAGCTGCTGAGTATCGGTTACATTATCAACGGCAGAGCCAACAGCTGCGAAAAGAGCAGCATATAGTAAGAAACCAAATAAGAAGTAGAAAATGAATGATCCAATAATTAGTAATACATTTTGTCCTTCGAAAAGTTTTAGAATATCATTAGAACTCATCTTCTTCTCTGGCGATTGAACATTGTTTGGCNNATCTTGAACATTGTTTGGCATATTCTGCTGCTGTAATTCGCTCCCAACTATTTGTTGAGTCTGTTCAGTGTTCACAGATTGTTTCTTATCTCCAATAAACGAAATAGCAATGTTTCCTATGGCGTATGTAAGTATGATCCACGCAAGAATTTGAACTAAACATACAGCTGCAATGCCTAGGATTTTTCCCATCATCATCTGGAATGGCTTAACCGAAGAGATGATTACCTCAACAACCCTGTTTGTTTTTTCTTCAATAACACCCTGCATTACCTGAGTCCCAAAAAGTAAAACCATCATATACATTAAGAAACTCATCATATATGCAATTCCCATAGTTACGAATTGATTGCTTTCCTTCTCACTACCATCTTTCGACCATTTAATTGTTCTAACGTCAATATTGGTTTTGACGGCTTTTAATATCTCATCGATATTCTCAATTTTATATGCTTTAAGTTTATTCGTTTCTACCTCTTTTTCGATGGCGTTTGAGATATGCGAAACCACATCGATTGATGGCTGTTTATTTGAGTATATAATGATGCTATCGGGGTTGGTTAACGCGCTCTTATTGATAAATAAAATTGCGTAATAACCCGATTTCTCAAAATCTTTTCTGAATTCATCAATTGTCCTATTGCTGAGGAAATTAAACTTGATATAATCAGTTTCTTTTATTTTCCCCTCGAAATATTTCGATTCGTCAATCACGGCAATCTTAGTAAGTTCAGTATTCTCCATTGATGCAAGTAAACTTGGGCCTACCATAAGAGCAGCAAATAGGAGAGGAGTAAGTAAGGTCATTATGATGAAGGACTTTTTCTTTACCCTCGACATGAATTCCCTTTCAATAATTAGTAATATTTTATTCATGGCTATTATTTTAATAGGTTAGGAATTAGTTGGCTGATACGCCATTTGCGCTATTATAGTCTTGAACAACCTGAATGAAAATGTCGTTCATACTTGGGATTACTTGGTTAAAACCAACAACCTCAACAGCAGGCAACACCAGATTAAGTAAACGGTTATCAGATGAGAAATTGTTAACCTTAATAAGAGCCTTTCTAACTCCAGCCTCATCCTTTTCGCTAACCAATGAATAGTTTGCATCGAGACAAGCATTTAACTTATGCGATTCACCACGATATGCGAGTTCGAAAATGTTACTTCCATATTGCTTGCGAACCTCATTGATAGGTCCATGAAGAATATTTTTTGATTTATTGATTAGCGCAATGTGATCGCAAAGTTCTTCAACCGAGCCCATATTATGTGTTGAGAAGATAATGGTTGAGCCTTTTTCTTTTAGTTTTAATATCTCGTCTTTTAGAAGATTTGCATTAATTGGGTCGAATCCGCTAAATGGCTCATCGAATATTAGCAGTTTAGGCTCATGTATAACGGTTACGATAAACTGAACCTTTTGAGCCATTCCCTTCGATAATTCTTCAACTTTCTTATCCCACCAACCTTGAATTTCGAACTTTTCGAACCAGATTTTTAGCTGTTTTATTGCGTCGCCTTTGCTAATGCCCTTTAATTGCGAAAGGTAAAGCGCTTGTTCGCCGACTTTCATTTTTTTATATAATCCTCGCTCTTCTGGTAAGTAGCCAATTTGGTAAATATCATCGGCTTTCATTTTACGTCCAGCAAAGGTTATCTCTCCCTTGTCGGGGCCTGTTATTTGGTTAATTATTCTGATCAGCGTTGTTTTTCCTGCCCCATTTGGACCTAAAAGTCCAAAGATACTTTTTTCGGGTACGGCAATGCTTACATCGTCGAGCGCAAGATGATTTGCGTATCGTTTCTCGACATGCTCAGCGGTTAAAAGGTTCATAATAATTTTAAATTAGTTGGTTATAGATTGAATTTCGAAATTTACTATTTAATTAGTTTCACTTCATTAAATAATGTTACAATTTAAATTATTGTCTCCATTTTTAAGTGACACTTTATATTTAAAAACTTTACAATAAAAAAATCCCTGAAGAATAATTCAGGGATTTTTATTGATAATTAATGTTTTACTCGAAAAACCCCCTCATCTTCTCAAAGAAATTCTTTTCGCTACTATCAGGATTTGGTTCAAAGTTTTCAGATTTTCCTAACTTTTCAATGATAGACTTTTCCTCTTTTGATAAATTCCTTGGAACCCAAACATTGATTGTTACTAGCAAATCACCTTTACCGTAACCGTTAACATCTGGTATGCCTTTGCCTTTTAGGCGAAGAACCTTGCCCGGTTGAGTTCCTGGATCTATTTTGATTTTTACTTTTCCATCAACAGTTGGGATTTCAACAGGCGCACCCAAAGTTGCTTCGGGGAAACTAAGGTAAAGGTTGTAAATAAGGTCGTTACCATCGCGAATAAGGTCAGGATTCTTTTCTTCCTCAATGAGCACCAGCAAATCGCCATTTACACCACCTCTACGAGCGGCATTCCCACGACCCGATACGCTCATCTGCATTCCTTCAGCAACACCTGCTGGAATTTTAATATTTATAACCTCATCATCACGAATGACTCCTTCGCCGCTACAACTTGTGCATTTGTTCGTTATAATTTTTCCTTCTCCGTTACAAGTAGGACAGGGACTAGTTGTTTGCATTTGCCCTAGCATTGTGTTTGTAACACGAGTTACATACCCCGAACCGCGACAAGAAGTACAAGTGCTATATGATGAACCACCTGAAGCACCTGTTCCGTGACACGAATTACATGAAACGTATTTGTTAACTTTTAATTTCTTCTCAACTCCATTGGCAACCTCTTGAAGGTTAAGCTTAACTTTTACTCTAAGATCTGAGCCTTTGTTAACTCTTTGTGAACTTCTTCCGCCGCCGAATCCACCGAACCCACCAAAATGGCCACCAAAAATATCTCCAAATTGAGAGAATATATCCTCAACTGTCATTCCCCTGCCGGAGAATCCGCCACCTCCACCACCACCGTTCATGCCAGCGTGACCGAACTGATCGTAACGGGCCCTTTTATTGTCATCGCTTAATACCTCGTAGGCTTCAGCGGCTTCCTTAAAATGATCTTCAGATTTTTTATCGCCTGGATTCTTGTCGGGATGATATTTAATAGCCATCTTTCGATAGGCCTTTTTAATGTCGTCCTTCGAAGCATCGCGCTGAATACCCAGTATTTCGTAATAGTCTCTTTTGCCCATAGTTTATTTTACTTTTCCTATTCCCCAATTACCACTTTAGAGAAGCGGATAACTTTATCGTTGAGGGTATAACCCTTAAGAATAACATCTACTATCTTTCCTTTTTTATCTTCTTCTTGCACTGGTATTTTGGTGATAGCCTCGTGTAAGTCAGTGTTTAGTTCTTTTCCAACGGCTTCAATTTCTGAAACACCTTTTGTTTTTAAGAAATCGCTGAACTTATTTGAAATAAGATGCAAGCCTTGTTTAATAGCATCCATGTCTGTAGATATCTCAAGGCTCATTATTGCCCTTTCAAAATCATCAACCACTGGCAGGATGGATTTTAATACATCTTCCGATGCATATTTTGTAAGATCCATTTTCTCCTTTAGAGAACGCTTGCGGTAATTGTCGAACTCGGCAGATAAGCGAAGATATTTATCCTTCATCTCATCTAACTGTGCTTGCAATTGTTCAGTAGGATTAACCTCAACCTTTGCTTCAGGTTTACTTTCTTCTGTCACTTTTTCTTCCTCGTCAGCATGATTTTTAATAAATGAAGGGGCGTCTTCAGCTGTTGGATCTAAGATTTGCTCATCGGTAACCTCCTCAGGTTTGCTCTTCTTCTTGGTCATATCTTTATTATCCTTTTTCTTTTTAGTCACCAATTGTAAACAAAAATTTTGCCATTGATTTTTTCGGTCAAATTGGCACAAAAGTAAATAAAAAAACCTACCAACAAAGGGTAGGTTTTTTAAGTGGTTAATTAGTTGTTTGTTATTTCTTCTTTTTAGTATCCTTTTTTACTTCAACTTTTTTGTCTGGGAGAAAATAGCCTTCACGAGAAAGAAGATGATCGAGATTTGCTACACCATAAACAACAACTGCAGTTACAATCGCAGTATGTTCTTGGTATTCAGCAATGCTCTTATTGTAAAGATCTCTTTCAGTATGCCATATTTCGCCATAGCTAAAGTTGTAGCCCTTTGGATCTTCGGTATTGAATGTCATTGTTGGAACACCAACAACAGCAAATGGACCGCTATCAGTACCTCCGGCCTTTTTAGGTTTTTCTCTTGGCTCACGTTTCTTAAGCGTAAATGGAAAATCAGGATTGATGTCGTTTAAAGGTTTGCAAATTTTCTCAATATCAGTCCACATCGCTTCCGAAACGCTTAATCCATTTGCAACGGTTGGTCCACCATCACGGTTAAACATGTTCGATATTTTATCGAGTTTATCCTTGTTTTTTGCAACCCAACTTGTAGAGCCTAATAGACCAAATTCTTCGCCAGCCCAAAGACAAACTAGTATTGTACGTTTTGGTTTTCCGCCAGCTTTCATAATTAAACGAGCTGCTTCCATGGCAGGTGTCACACCCGAGCCATCGTCAACTCCCCCTGTCGCAACATCAAAAGCATCGAGGTGACCACCCATGATTACATACTCATTTGGAAATTCTGTACCTGGAATTATTCCAATTACATTATGGTATTTGATTGGACCCAACTTAAAGTGATTGCGAATATCGAATTCAAGTTCAAAGGTTCTGCGCTCCTTTGCCATCTCTTCAATAATTTTATACTGATGCTCATCGAGTTTGATGTCGGGAACTGTAGGCAAAGTTTCGAAGGTCATACTATCAACATTTTTTCTATCGTATAGCGCTGTGATTGGAACTGGTGCAGATTGGATAATACCTAAAATTCCCGCCTCAACCATTTGACGATAGAACAACCCTGGCTCTTCTTTAAGAGGAAGGGTTTCAATCTTTTTGGCATCGGTACCTCTGTTTGTCCAATTTATTCTATTGATTGAATCGTTCTGCTTTTCAATTTTTGCATTTTCCGCCATTATTTTGGCTCGGTCAATGTCTGCCTTTTTTGATATATCAATAGGCCAACCAGTACTGGTTCCCGAAATTAATACCCATGCCCCCTTAAGCATACCTTTCATGCGGTTGAACTCAGCCTGTGTTTTAGGTTCGATAAGAACATGACCTTTTTGAACACCTTTTGTCCCTGATGTATAAGAGGGTGTAGCAAAGTGGAGAATCATCCCATTATCGCTAAGTAAATGCCCAAACCAAGGTCCGCGATTAAATCCTACTGGAAGAGAGCCCGATTCGTCCATTTCAACCTGCATGCCCCATTCCTTAAATTTGCTTGCAGCCCAAGCGGCTGCATTTTCATAAGCATCGGAGCCAATTGGACGACCACCAAAGCGGTTGCAAAGGATATCGAGATGCTTCATAGTTTGATTATCAGTTTTACCGATTTCGATAATTTTTTGGACAACAGGATCTTCTTGCGAAAAGGAATTAGATGAAAATACTAGCTGTAGTGCTATTGCAATAACTAAGAGTAATTTTTTCATATTTTATTAAGGTGTAGGGTTTGATATGTTGAACAATTTATTAGAACATGCTACTATGAAAAGGTTTAATTATTTGACTTAAACATTTTTTATTTAGTGCGGAGATGGTCTGTGCTCGCTTTAAAGTAATATGTTGATATTCATTATTAAATGACAGAATATTTATGTTATACTGAACGAAGGGAAGCATCTTTATCTCAACCATATTGGACCTTTGCTTGGAATAGAGCCACGTGCGAGTTAAGCGGAGCCGGTGAAATCTTGAGTTGAACTCAAGATAAATGTTTTTTTCTTATAGGGGATAGGTCTATTAAGGGATCATATATAAATAATCTAACCTTTAATTTAAAAAATAATGAAAAAAAGTTTAATGTTTTACTTGGCTTTTCTATCAACGTTATATGGAGTTGCGCAGGTTATTCCAGCCGATAGTTTATATCTCGGACAAACACCCCCGGGTAATACTCCTGAAATTTTTAAACTGGATGTAACTCCCGGTTCTTTTGCTGCAGAAAGAATTGCAATTTCAAAAGATGGAACTGAGATTTATTACTCAGAAATAAAAAGTTACTACCCTATAGAGGGAGCGAAATTGAAGTACTATAAGTATCAGAACAATAGATGGACTGGACCATTTTTACTGTTTGATGGTTATATGGGACCTGCTCTGTCGCAAACAGGAGATACCATGTTTGTTGAGAGCGATTTCAAAATGTTTTTCTCAGTAAGAAACAAATCGGAATGGAGTACTCTTAAACCATTTTTTACTGATGTTGATTCCATTCATTACCTGCAAGTCACAAATAAAGGAAATTATTATGCTTCGGCTCGTTCAAAAAGTTCTGTTGGTCTTGCCGATTGGAGTAGAATAGAGAAAAAAGGGAATGGGTATAATACATTAAGTTTAGGCTTTCCAATTAACACAGTTGCAGACAATCTTGACTTTTATATTTCTAAGGATGAAAGTTATATTATTACGTGTCCAATGGGTCCAATGGGAATTAGCTATCCTGATGGTTATGGGAAATGGAGCAATACTAGATATTTAAATAAAAAAATCAACTTTGGATTAAGTGGGTGGGGCGCCTATGTTACCTCCGATAACAAGTTTCTATTTTACACAACAGGCACTAAGATGGATTACTCAGATACTCATGTCTATTGGGTAAATATGGGTAGCATTGTTGATAGCATGAAGCACACAAATCTTCCACCCTATGTTAAGAACAAACCTAAAGGTCAGACTGCAGTTGTAGGAAAACCCTTCTCATATACTCTACCAAATGATGCTATTTGTGATGATGATGGACAACCGATTATTTACGAGGCGTTGCTATTAGATGGAAAACCATTGCCAACATGGCTTACCTTTGATTCCAAATCGCAAATTTTGACAGGAACACCTGAAGAGACTGGTGATGTAATTCTAAGAATTAATGGTTACGATGATAAGAAGGCGATGGCTGCTTTTCGGTTTATTATATCCATAAAAGAAAAATAGTACCATATGAAACTAAAAAAGGTATCTCGTTTTAGAGATACCTTTTTTGTTAATGTCCAAAATGCGCTTAACCAATTCGTCTAATATCCGCCCCAATGGCATTTAGGCGAAGGTNNCATCAATGTTTTCGTACCCACGGTCAATTTGTTCAATGTTGGAGATTTTGCTGGTTCCCTGGGCAGACAAGGCGGCAATCAGAAGAGCCACACCTGCACGAATATCGGGAGAACTCATGTTGGTAGCCCGAAGCTGATATTTATGATCGAGACCAATAACAGTTGCACGGTGAGGATCGCAAAGAATAATCTGGGCTCCCATATCGATTAGTTTATCGACGAAGAATAGTCGGCTCTCAAACATTTTTTGATGAATTAAGACAGATCCTTTTGCTTGTGTAGCAACAACAAGGAAAACGCTAAGCAAGTCGGGTGTAAGTCCTGGCCAGGTTGCATCAGCAATTGTCATTATTGAACCATCAATAAAAGTATCAATTTCGTAATTACTCTGCTCTGGGATATGGATATCGTCACCAATTCGTTCCATCTGAATGCCCAATCGGCTAAATGAGTCTGGAATAATCCCAAGGTTTTCGTACGAAACGTTTTTGATCGTGATGTCGCTATGGGTCATGGCTGCAAGACCAATGAAAGAGCCAATCTCAATCATGTCGGGGAGGATTGTATGATCGCATCCCGTCATGTACTCTACCCCTTCAATAGTTAAAAGGTTTGAGCCAATACCTGATATTTTTGCACCCATGCAAACAAGCATCTTGCTAAGTTGCTGTACGTATGGCTCGCAAGCAGCATTAAAAATGGTTGTCTTACCGGGAGTAAGAACAGCCGCCATTAGAATGTTAGCCGTTCCGGTAACAGATGCTTCATCCAAAAGCATATATGAGCCTTTAAGGTTTTTACCTTCAACCTTGAAAAAACTCTCCTTTGTATCGTAGTTAAAGGTTGCCCCAAGTTTCTCAAAGCCGATGAAATGAGTATCGAGTCTTCTTCTACCAATTTTATCGCCTCCAGGTTTAGGAATGTAAGCAATACCAAAGCGGGCAAGTAACGGTCCAACTACCATAATAGACCCTCTAAGGCTTGCAGCCTTATTCTTGAAATCGTCGGTAGTAAGATATTCAACATTAACGTTGTGGGCTTTGAATGTGCATGTTGATGAGCTGATTCGCTCAACCTCAACGCCCATACATTCAAGCAACTCTATCAGTTTAAGTACGTCCCTTATGTTAGGGATGTTGTTTATTGTAACCTTTTCTGGGGTCAAAAGTGTTGCACATAAAATTTGTAATGCTTCATTTTTGGCGCCCTGAGGGTGTAGTTCACCCTTAAGCTGCCTACCGCCATAAACTTCGAATGTGGCCATAGTCGCTTGTTTTAAGGTTATTTTTTACGAGGGATGAATTTGCGTTTGTTTTTAAAAGCTTCACGATTATCGCTTAGTCTTGTTCCTGGTGCTAATTTCAGTTTACCTTTAGAAAGGGCAGCCATATCACGAAGAATATCATCATCGGACACTGCATCGTTGCTCCACATTAGGTACGATTTTTTCATGTGGTTAGCAATCATCTGTGTTAATGCATCCTTTTGAGGCCCCTCTTCCATTTCAATAGCCTTTTGAATCATCATCTCTATAGATCGCCCGTAGTGCTTATAGGTAATTGGCTGAGTAGGGTATGGTACTTTTTTAGGTTTCTCCTCGTAAGTTTCTAAACTTGGGATTGGGTATGGCGAATCGATATCAAGTTTGAAATCTGACATGATAAAGATGTGATCCCAAAGTTTATGCTTAAAATCGTTGATGTCTCTTAAATGTGGATTCATGTTCCCCATTATCCCAATAAGTGAACGAGCCAATCGGTTTCGCTCTTCCCTGTCCTCAACGGTTGATAGGTGATCTACCATTTGCTGAATATTCCTGCCGTACTCGGGGAGGTTTAATTTCTTTCTGCTTGTGTTATAATCCATTGTATCGATTTGTTTGCTATCAAATATAAGAAAACGAATGCTTTTTAAAGGTAAGTAAATGTACTTTTAAATTCTCAGAAGGGTGGTTTTAAAAACAACTCCCAATAGCAATAAGTCAATCGTTTCACATTTGATGCAAAACTAGCTGATTGAAAGATAAAAACAAAATCGTTTAAAGATTGATATGGAATTTTCTTCATAAAGACAAAAGCGGAGCCTATTTAGGCTCCGCTTTTATTAATTCTGATTATTGAAGATTACTTCCAAACAGGGATTCTTCCTGTTGTGTACGGTGCTCCTTTTTCATCCATCAATTTTCTTGCTTCAACTATTTTGGTTTGTGCAATTGCTTTAACTCTATCCAAGACTGGAGGGAATTCCTCTCTGAGAATATTGTAAAGCATAGTTGATGTGCTAGTAATGTCCGATGTACTGTTGATTTGAGTATCGATTAGTTCATATAGTCTATTTATCAAAGGCATATCAAAAGGAGGAAGCTCCTCTGCGCTTGCTTTTGCTTCAAAACCATTAAATAAGAATAGAATATCATTTAGTTCCTTTTCAATTTCGGACAGTGTTGGTAGTAGTTTTTCGTGTGATGAAGGAAGCGTTAATGCTGTTTGTTTCATAGCAATAACCTCATCTTTTAAATCCTCAGCGAGTTGAATTGTACCAATCATTGCTTTCGATAAGTTTGATATTTCACGATGGAAGGCAACCATTTTTTCACGATTTTGTGCAGGAAGAGTGGTGTTATTCAGGGCTTTTACATAGAAACTGGTTGGCTTTGCAAGTTGAGTGGTTTGTCCATTCTGAACCATTGAAATTTCTACAGAATATGTTCCAGGAAGAACAAATATGTTACCATCTCGTTTTGCAAAAGGATCGAATTTATCAGTTTTTCTTACCCGAGTATTATCATAGCATAAATCCCAATTAATTCGTTGGATATTTTTTGAAGGCTTTTTCGTAATAGTACGAATGATATCAGCTTGTCCATCGCGAATTGTTATTAAAAGATATGCGGGGATTTCATTCTTTTCATCTTCAAGATCTTTTAAACTAGGTTGAGGGATTGGCTTGCCATCCTTAAAAAGTTTTTTCTCTGCATCGCGGCGGATATCCTTTTTCAATTTGGGTACATCTTTCAAATAGAAAGTGAATGTTGCCCCAAATTCTGGGTTGGGTGCAAGGTAATATGATGCACCTTGCCCGTATTTTTTACCAGTTTGGATATATAATAAAGCATCTTTTATAGGGAAAAGATAGCTGCTCATTTTTGGAAATTCACCATTGATATCGCGAAGCGGAGCGTAATTGTCGAGGATATAAAAGCCACGACCAAAGGTGGCTAGAACTAAATCGCTCTCTCTTTTCTGAATAGCCATATCGTAAACAGCAACCGAAGGCAATTCTGATTCGAGCTGAACCCAGCTTTGACCACCATTTATTGAGAAAAATGCTCCAAACTCAGTTCCAACAAAAAGTAAATCAGCTTTTACAAAATCCTGCTCAATACAATGAACCGAACCATTCTCAGGCAGATTTGCAGATATTGATGTCCAAGTCTTTCCTTTATCGGTACTTTTAAGTATGTATGGTTTAAAGTCATCGCGAAGGAGATTTCTGAAACTAGCAAAAACAACATTTTCATCAAATCTTGATGCGAATATGTCGCTAACGTATGTATTCTCAGGAACTCCGGGGAATGATGAAATCTTTCTCCATGTTTTTCCGGCATCTTCTGTAACTTGAATTAGACCATCGTCGGTGCCAACATATATTAGATCCTCTTTAACTGGCGACTCATCTAAAGATATTATTGTACCAAATAGTGATGTAGAAACATCTTTTGCAACAGCGTCTACACTCCAGTATTTACCCATTACAGGCCATGTATTACGGTCGATTTGTGCAGTAAGATCATCCGAAATTACTTGCCAGGTATTTCCTCTGTCATCGCTACGGAAAAGTTTATTTGCTGCCATGTACAGGCGAGTAGGAGAGTGAGGGCTAAGTATTATAGGAGAATCCCAGTTCCATTTGTAAGTTTTTTCACCTTTTCGTGGTTGTGGTTTAATGTTGATGCGCTCCCCACTTTTTTTATCGTATCGAACTACATTTCCGTATTGTGATTCGGAGTATATAATATCAGGGTTATTTGGCTCAACTCTTGGCCAAAATCCATCGCCACCCACGGTTACAATCCATTCTCCACTGCTTACACCATCTTCGCATATATTTCTTGATGGGCCACCAAGCGTATTATTATCCTGTGTTCCACCGTAAACATTATAAAAAGGTAGAGCATCATCAAGCGCAACTCGATAGAATTGTGTAACTGGAAGATTTGATACCTGATACCAATAGCCTTCGTCAACATTATAGGTGATGTAAACACCACCATCGCCACCAATCATTACATGTTTATTGTCAGTCGGATCAATCCAAAGGGCATGATCATCAACATGTCGATCTTTATTACTTATTCTCGACCAGTTTTTCCCTCCATCATTGGTAACAAAAGTCAATGTTTCAACCGAGTAAACTTTATCGAACTGAACAGGATCGCAATATATTTCGTTGTAATACTGTCCGCTCGATGCATGATCGCTCATTTTAGACCATGATTCACCCCTGTTGGTTGTTCGGAAAAATCCTCCT
This sequence comes from Bacteroidales bacterium, assembly GCA_003531155.1. Classification (GTDB taxonomy): domain Bacteria; phylum Bacteroidota; class Bacteroidia; order Bacteroidales; family Tenuifilaceae; genus UBA8529. Next base: position 26,040 of record DQHR01000019.1, read on the forward strand.
GCATTATTTGCTGCTTCAACTATTAAATAAAGGACATCGGGGTTTTGTGGTGAAATGGCAATGCCCATTCCTCCCATATGTTCGGATGGTAATCCGCTAGTTAACTTTCTCCATGTTTTTCCCGCATCTTCAGATTTATGAACTGCTGATTCTGGACCTCCCCCTATCTTGGTGAAAACATGCCTGCGGCGTTGCTCTGAAGTTGCGTATAGAATATCGGGATTGCGAGGATCGCAAATAATGTTTGTAACACCAGTATTCTCACTAATATTCAAAACCTTCTCCCATTTTTGACCACCATCAGTGGTTTTATATAAACCTCTATCCCCACCTGGTCCCCAAGCAGAGCCCTCTGCCGCAACGTAAACAACATTGGAGTTACGAGGATCTATAAGGATCATCCCTATTTGACGGCTATCTTTTAAACCCATGTTTTTCCATGATTTACCTCCATCTAAAGATTTGTACACGCCATTTCCATAGCCAAGAGCGCGTTGATGGTTGTTTTCACCTGTTCCAGCCCAAATTACGTTTGTATTGTTCGGGTCAAGCGCAAGGCAACCAATGGAGTAAGTCCCATTGTTGTCGAAAATTGGCTCAAAGGTCAACCCTTTGTTTGTTGTTTTCCAAATATGGCCACTTGCTACAGCAACATAGAACTCGGAATGATTTTTAGGGTTTACTGCAAAATCAGCAATACGACCAGATGTAAAGGCTGGGCCAATACCTCTGAATTTTAATCCCGAAACGAGGCTGCTCTTAACTAACGAGTCCTTTATTTCGGGTTTTGCTGTGGCTTTCTTTTGTCCAACAGTAATGATTGGTGAAAGCATTATTAAGACAAGAAAAAAGATTATTGCCTTAAATCGAAGTTTTGAATGTTTCATTGATTGAAGGTTTAGGGTTAACTGAGTATGGAAATATTCCTAAAATTTAGACATTTTTTATGAGATTGGTTTAATAGTAATTATCTAAAAAGAGTTTGGAAAGGAAACATATCTGCAATTAAAAATATCAACTGTGCTGATAAATGCATTAAACCTGAAAAAAGTATTTATCTTCGTTCATGCAACTTAATTGTAAATTAAGTCAATAAGTTAACGAAAAAGAATATCCATGAAAACGATTAGATTGATACTTTTTTACTTTCTACTTATTCCTTTCTTAATCAAAAGCACCTCCGCACAGCATCAGGAGTATTACCCCGATAAGGATACAGCTATTCAGCACAGACTTGAACAGTGGAAAGATTTAAAATTTGGGTTGCTAATGCATTGGGGAACGTATAGCCAATGGGGTATAGTGGAAAGTTGGAGCATTTGCCCCGAAGATTTAAGTTGGGCTACTGGTGCTCGAAAGGCTGGAGTTGCAGATAATCATCAAGATTATGTAAAGGCTTATGAGAATTTAAAAAACACCTTTAATCCTACAAAATTCAACCCTGAACGATGGGCAGCCGCAGCCAAAGAGGCTGGAATGAAGTATTTGGTTTTTACTACAAAGCATCATGATGGATTTTGCATGTTCGATTCCAAGTTCACAGATTACAAGGTAACAGATAAAAACTGTCCTTTTTCAGCTAATCCTCGAAGCAATATTGCTAAGGAAGTTTTTAATGCTTTCCGCAGCGAAAATTTTTGGATAGGTGCATATTTTTCTAAACCCGATTGGCACTCTGATTATTACTGGTGGCACATTTTCCCGGCTTGTGATCGTAATGCAAACTACTCAATTACTAAACACCCTGAACAGTGGCAAAAATTTACAGAATTTACTCATAATCAAATCAACGAGTTGGTCAGCGATTATGGTAAAATAGATATTCTTTGGCTTGACGGGGGTTGGGTTCGTAAAAAAACAGATGAAGATATTAAAACCGAGGCGATGGATGTGATGGAAGGGAGTCGGTGGGCACGTAATCCTCAAAGTCAGGATATTGATATGCCTCGATTGGTAAAAGAGGTTCGACTCAAACAGCCTAAGTTAATTGTTGTTGATAGGGCTGTCCCTGGAGAACAACAAAACTATCTTACACCAGAACAGCAAATCCCCGATGAGGGCTTACCTTATCCTTGGGAAACTTGTATGACAATGGCAACGAGTTGGAGCTATGTTCCAAATGATATTTATAAACTTACCAACGAAATCATTAAGAAATTGGTTGATATTGTAAGTAAAGGCGGGAATTATTTGTTGAATATTGGACCTAATCCTGAAGGTGAATTTGATGATACTGCTTATCTTCGATTGAGAGAGATTGGGGAATGGATTAAAGTTAATGGCGAAGCCATTTATGGCACCAGAATGTATACTAGCTATAAAGATGGAGAGTCAATTCGGTTTACTCAATCAAAGGATGGTAAAACTAAATACATTTTCATGTTTGATTTTCCTGAGAATAAACTTCTGCTTACCAAAATATCATTCCTAAAAACAGATAAGTTGGAACTACTTGGTAGCAACAAAAGGATAGAATGGAAAGCAAGTGATAAAGGTGTTGAAATAGTTGTCCCAAAGGAGCTGAAGAAGGTTACGAATCATGTTTGGGTAATAAAGGTAAGAAGCTAAAACGAATAAAATATTTATTGATATGAGAGCATTCCTTATATGTTTTATTATTCTTAGTAACTCAACTGCTCTGATTGCGCAGGTACCTGACTATTTAAATCCTAATCTTCCAACAGAGAATCGTGTTCAGGATTTGCTTAAAAGGATGACACTGGATGAAAAGGCATCTCAAATTAACAATACTTCCCCAGCCATTGAGCGATTGCATATTCCTGCTTATAATTGGTGGAACGAGGCATTGCATGGTGTTGCTCGTGCAGGGTTAGCAACCTCATTTCCTCAGCCAATAGGCTTAGCTGCAACCTTTAATGCCGACGCGATTTACAAAATGGGAATAATAATTAGCGATGAGGCTCGTGCAAAGTATCATCAATTTGTACGAGAGGGAAAGCATGGTTTATATGAAGGGTTGACTTTTTATTCTCCGAATATCAATATTTTTCGCGATCCTCGTTGGGGTCGTGGCCATGAAACTTACGGTGAGGATCCATATCTTTCAGGTACCTTAGGGGTTGCTTTTGTTAAAGCAATGCAAGGCGAAAACCCAAACTATTTTAAAACTATTTGTACAGCTAAGCATTTTGCAGTTCATAGCGGTCCCGAGCCAACACGCCATGAGTTTAACGCAATCCCATCTAAGCAGGATCTTTGGGAAACCTACTTACCAGCATTTAAAATGTTAGCACAGGAAGGCAATGTTTACTCATTTATGTGTGCTTATAATAGACTATTCGGAGAACCCTGCTGTAGTGATCCGTTTCTTTTAAGCGATATTTTGAGAAAGAAATGGGGGTTTAAAGGATTTATTGCAACAGATTGTGGCGCTGTGTATGATATGTTTATCTCTCATCATACAGCTAAAGACTCGATTGAAGGAATGGCCAAAGCCATTCGGGCTGGAGTTGATAGCCACTGTTTAGGATATGTAGGAGCTGTAGTACCTGCAATTAAATTGGGTTTGCTGCTCGAATCGGAACTTGATACTGCAGTTGCACGATTGCTTCGAGCACGATTTAAACTTGGAATGTTCGATGCTGATTCGTTAAACCCTTATTCAAAAATATCTTATAGCATCGTTAATTGTAAAGAAAACAGAGAGTATGCTCTCGAAGTGGCAAAGCAGTCGATTGTTTTGCTCAAAAACAAGGATAATATACTTCCTCTATCAAAAAAAATAAAGTCTATAGCAGTTATTGGCCCAAATGCTAACGATACCGAGGTGCCTCTTGGTAATTACAATGGAACCCCTGAACATGTTATTACAGTAGTTGAGGGTATTAAAAATATTCTTAGTAGCAAGACGAACGTTTTATACGAAAAGGGATGCAACATAACTGATACATCGAACTATAACAGGGAAAGAGATTTTATCCCTGCAATTGAGGCTGCTAAAAAGTCAGATGCTATCGTTTTTGTTGGTGGCATTTCTCCGAGACTAGAGGGAGAAGCATTGCAAGTGGATATAGATGGTTTTAATGGTGGAGATAAAACCAATCTTAATTTGCCTGTTGTTCAAACCGAATTACTGAAGGAGTTGAAGAAAACAGGGAAACCGATCGTTTTAGTTTTAATGAATGGGAGTGCCCTTTCCATTAACTGGGAAAATGAAAATATCGATGGAATAATTGAGAGTTGGTATGGCGGTGAAGCTGCAGGACAAGCGATTTCTGAGGTTATTTTTGGTAACTATAATCCTGCGGGGAGACTGCCAGTTACTTTCTATAAATCAATTACAGATATTCCTGCATTTGATAATTACTTGATGGATGGGAAAACCTACAAATATTGCAGTAAACCAATCCTCTACCCATTTGGGTTTGGACTAAGTTTCACCCAGTTTGCCTATAGCAATCTAAAACTATCCTCAAAAGAATTGAGAGATAGGATTGAGATTACTCTAACCGTCAAAAATATCGGAAAGGTTGAAGGTGACGAGGTGGTTCAATTGTATATTCATCAGATTGGACTACAACCTATAAAAGAGCTTAAGGGATTTCAAAGAGTGCATTTAAAAATAGGCGAGTCTAAGCAGGTTAGTTTTATTTTAAAACCATCCGATTTATTGCATTACAGCGATACTAAAGATGATTTGGATTTAATTTCAGGGAATG
>DQHR01000111.1 GCA_003531155.1 Bacteroidales bacterium
ATAAAATAAGTTTGAATGTTCTGGGGCTTACTTATAGTCAAACACAGTCAGGAGCCTATGCACTGCTTCTGTCGGAAGAAAATGGAGAAAGGCGATTGCCAATTATAATAGGAGGATATGAGGCTCAAGCAATAGCTATAGAGCTGGAGGGCTTAAAACCACCCAGACCACTAACACATGATCTTTTTGTCAGCCTTGCCAGAACAGTAGATATTAAATTCACAGAAGTAAATATTTACAAACTTGAAGAAGGTATATTTTTTTCAGAATTAGTCATTCAAAGCAGAGGTGCTGCAATTCGTATAGATGCAAGAACTTCTGATGCAATAGCATTAGCTTTAAGATTTAAATGTCCTATTTATACTACAGAAGATATTTTAACCAAAGCAGGAATTATTTTAGATTTTGATAAACAGCAGCAACAAGGAATTATTGAAGAAGGAGAAATAGAAGAAAAAGAACAAAAAATTCCTATCAGAAAAACCTCAAAATCTTCTAAATATTCTTCATACAACCTTAACGACCTTAATGGTTTACTTGAAAAGGCTATTGGCGACGAAGATTACGAAAAAGCATCTGAAATTCGTGATGAAATATCAAGAAGAAGCAAAGAACAATAATCCTTTATAATTTAATTCTAAATAATTATGAGCATAAAATTACGTCTTGTTATAATGAACTTCTTGCAGTTTTTTATTTGGGGTTCATGGTTAATTACATTGGCTAATTATTGGTTTGGGACAAAAGGATGGGGAGGTACTGAATTTGGGGCTGTTTTTTTGACTTTAGGAATTGCATCAATGTTTATGCCAGCCATAACCGGAATTATTGCAGATAAATGGCTGAATGCAGAAAAATTATATGGCATTGTTCACATTTTAGGAGGTATAACAGTATTTTGTTTTCCGATGGTTAACGACCCTAATACTTTTTTCTGGGTAATGTTGCTTGCCATGTCATTTTATATGCCAACAATTGCACTTACAAATACTGTTGGTTACAATGCATTAAAACAAGGAGGATACGATGTTGTGAAAGATTTCCCTCCAATACGAGTCTGGGGAACCGTTGGGTTTATTGCTGCAATGTGGGTTACAAATCTTACAGGAAATAAAGCAACAGAATATCAATTCTATTTTTCTGCAATAGCCTCATTAGTATTAGGAATATATTCATTTACACTTCCAAAATGCCCTCCACAATTGAAAGTTGTTGGAAATACTTCTTTCGCAAAAATGCTCGGATTAGATGCTTTCAAATTATTTGCAAATTATAAAATGGCATTGTTTTTTATTTTCTCAATGTTATTAGGAGCATCCCTTCAATTAACAAATATGTATGGAGATGTTTTTCTTGATGAGTTCAAACATTTTCCTGAATATGCTGACTCTTTTGTTGTTAAATATTCTACTATTATCATGTCTATTTCGCAGATATCAGAAACCTTATTTATTCTTACAATACCATTCTTCTTAAAACGTTTTGGCATTAAAAAGGTAATGCTATTTAGCATGATTGCTTGGGTATTACGTTTTGGATTGTTTGCTTACGGCAATCCATCACCAGAGTGGTTCTGGATGATTATCGTTTCATGCGTTGTTTATGGAATGGCATTTGATTTCTTCAATATATCAGGATCACTTTTTGTTGAGACAACTACTGACCCATCAATAAGATCAAGCGCACAAGGTTTATTCATGATGATGACTAATGGAGTTGGTGCTTTCTTGGGTAGCAAAATTAGCGGTTTTGTTATTGATAAGTACTATACCTCAGCCAGTGGAAAAGATTGGCATGGGATATGGCTTTCATTTGCCTTATATGCATTGATTGTTGCAATTCTTTTTGCTATATTCTTTAAGCATAAACACGATCCTAAAGCAGTAGAACATATTAGTCACTAGAAAATAGATACTCCATTATCAAAGCCTTGATTATTTAAATGATCAGGGCTTTTTTATTTAAATATTGATTTAAAAACCTACTTTTATGACCCAATAGCTAAAATTAAAGAATCATGAGAACTTTTCTGTTTATATGTATTGCAAGCATGTTGCTATCTTGCGGTAGTAAAAATCAAACAGTTCGAATATCAACCGAAATAGGCGATATTACTATTGAAGTATATTCCGATAAGGCACCAATTACATCTGCTAACTTTTTAGCCTACGTTGATTCAGGGAAATACGATAACAAATCGTGTTTTTATCGCACAGTCAGAATGGATAATCAACCTAATAATCCAGTGAAAATTGAAGTTATTCAAGGTGGTTTTTACGAAGATTCTTTAATTGAGAAGTATCAATTTCCTGTAATAAAGCACGAAACAACCAAAGAAACTGGAGTATTACATAAAGATGGAACCATATCAATGGCACGTGGTCCAGTTGGGACAGCCTCATCGGAGTTTTTTATATGCATAGGAGATCAACCCGAACTCGATTTTGACGGTAAAAGAAACCCCGATGGGCAAGGTTTTGCCGCCTTCGGCAAAGTAATTAAGGGAATGGAAATAGTATATGAAATACAAAAACAAAAAGATGAAAATCAGTATCTCGTAAAACCTATCAAAATTTTATCCGTTAAGCGAACATATTAATTCCTTTGTTTTTGATAAACTTATTTCTTTAACGAGGCCATTAACATCTCGTAAACAATCTTTTTACGTTCAATGAGAAAGAGCTTTGTAGCTCTCTCATCAAGTTTATTCCTATCGGAAATTAGTGGTTTTATAGAGAATGGAAAAAGGATAAGCGAGATCATATTTACATAAAATTGCTCGGGATCTACTTGCTTTATTCTACCATGTTCTATCTCGCTTTTTAATTGAGCAGCAAAAACATCGGTATTGTAAAGGTTATAAATTGATTTCATGCTTGCAATCTTATCGTTGTTTCGATGAATTACTGATAATACAAATGAAACAAGTAGCTGATCCTCGACAAGCATATCGATATAGCCATAAACGTATTCTTTTATCTTCTCATCAAGATGTTTATCTGAATTAAGAATTTGCTTTAACACACCTGCCTTCTCGTTAATTAACATCTCAAAAATTGCCTCAAAAAGCATCTCCTTGCTACGGAAATAATAGTTCATCAACGAAAGGTTAATACCAGCTTTTGTTGCAATCTCTCTAACGCCAACTCTATCGACACCTTTTGTTAAAAAAAGTTCTTTTGCGGTTTCAATTAATTTATCGCGCGTTGTATTTCCTGCTGCTGTATCCATGTGATTAAAGTATTGACCATACAAAAATATAAATATTTAAATATCAATGACACCTATCAAGCAATTGAATTACACTTTAACCAATTTAATGCAAAATCAACTACTTATTAGGTATCTTGAGAATAAAAGTTGTTTTTAAATTTTCAATCGACTTTACATTTATTGTACCTCCTTGTAAATGCATCATATACTGCGATAAGCTGAGTCCAATACCTGAACCATCCTTTTTGGTTGTAAAAAATGGAATAAATATTTTATCAAGGTTTTCGGAAGAAATCCCTTTACCATTATCTGTTACTGAAAGAGTAATAAAAGCTCCATCGGTTCCTGTTTCAAAGCTAAGCTCTGGCTTATTTGTTTTTGCCAATGCATCAATAGAATTCCTAATTAGGTTAATAATAATTTGTTCAATCATTGCCCTATCTGCGTATATCTCGTTTACATTAGGCGATAAGTAAACCTGATATTTAACTCCTTTTTCTTCCATTTCGCTCCTATAAAGCGAAAGAATATTCTTTAGCAGATTATCGACTTGAATACTTTCAAGTTTTGGTTCTGGGATGCGAGTTAAACTTCTAAAATCATTTACAAACCTCATTAAAGCACGGCTTCTTATCTCAATAGCCTCATAACCAAGTACAATATCCTTTGCATCCTGCTCACTAATCTCGTCTAACCTTTTGAAATTCCCTTGGGTATCTTTTAGGTTCTCATTCATTGATTCGCTAAGAGAAAGTATTGGCGTAACCGAGTTCATTATTTCATGTGTTAGTATCCTTATCAATTTTTTATGGGAATCTAACTCATGCTCCTGCAAGGTTGAGTGAATATCATGTAATGAAACGAGTTTAAAACTATCGTCAAGCAACTTTATATCGTTGCACGAAATGGTATATTTAAACATCTCTCCATCCTTTATTACTGATATCAGTTGCTCATCGCCTGCTTTAAGCGACATGACAACATTACTAAGATTCTTATCCAATCTTTTTAAAATGGAAACATGATTAATTGCATTAACTCCACACAGCTGTCGCAACGTTTTATTTGCCAGCCTAACATTGCCTATTGTATCGAAACAAATAATCCCATAATTGAGTTGATCAACTATTAAATTAAGAAATTGATAGTGTAACTCTTTGTCTATCCGTACATCTCGATATGATTTTACCAACTGATTTAAAACCTGCGCTTGGCGCTTAAAGATAAATCCATCCTCAACAGGTTTAAACTCCAAGCTAAAATCACGCTCTTTAATTGATTCAAGCATTTGTGAGATTTGACGATAACCCTTCTCAATAAAAAAAACGAGTTCAACAAGCAGCGCTAATAAAACAATAATGAGTTCTCCGACTGTAAAATAATAGTAAGGTTTTGATATAAAATAGAATATTAAAGCCATTATAGCGATAATCAAAACGAGCCTTGCTACAAGTTTAATTCTATACGATTTATAAACCATACTTTGTCATTTTACGGTAGAGCGTAGTGCGCCCCATACCCAGTTCCAATGCAGCATTACTAATATTGCCATTATTTACTTTAAGTGCTTTTATTATTGCTTGCTTTTCAACCTCATCGATATGAAGGCTTGAATCCCTTTGATTAAATTTAGATTGCGTTTGATGCGATAAAAAGATTGACTCTACTTCGATTGTTGTACTTTCAGTCATTATTACAGCTCGTTCAATGGCATGCGCTAACTCCCTTACATTGCCTGGCCAAGAATATGAATGAATTAAACGTTGTACCGCCTTTGATAACTTTANNCATCGCGTTCGCGCAAGGGTGGAATTGTAATTTCAATAGTATTTAACCTATAGTAAAGATCTTGCCGAAACTTGCCATCTGATACTAATTGTGCTAAAGAGGCATTAGTTGCCGAAATCAATCTAATATCAATATTTTTACTTGCTGTTGAGCCTAAACGTGATACCTGTCGGTTTTGAAGAACACCAAGCAGTTTTGCTTGAAGAGTTAACGGAATATTTGCTATCTCATCAAGAAACAATGTTCCATTCGATGCCATTTCGAATCGGCCAGGTCTATTCTCGTGTGCATCAGTGTATGCTCCTTTAACACTACCAAAGAGTTCACTTTCGAAAAGCGTTTCGGGAATTGCTCCCATATCAACTGAAACAAAGAGCTGCGAAGCTCTTGCCGAATAACGATGAATGGCCCTTGCTGCAAGCTCTTTCCCAGTTCCATTCTCGCCAAGAATTAGAACATTTGCATCGGTTGAGGCCACTTTCTCAATTGTTGATAGAACCTTTTTCATGGATTCCGACTCGCCAATAATTTGCATAAATGGCTGTTCGATATCGCTTGCAAGTACTTTTTGGTTTTGCTGTAATGTTTTGGTTTCCCGCTTACTTTTGCATAAGTTATATGCTGACAAAATGGTTGCTTGCAATTTTTTATTCTCCCAAGGTTTTAGAACAAAATCGGTAGCTCCAAACTTCATTGCCTGTACGGCAGTATTTATTTCGCCAAATGCCGTTATCATAACAACAGATACGGTTGAATCTATCGATAAGATCTTTTTCAGAAAATCCAGTCCCTCCTTTCCATCTGATGATCCAGGGGTAAAATTCATATCCAGAAGCACTACCTCGTAGTTTCCTTTAGAGATTTCACTCACAGCATCATCGCTAGGTGAAACGTATAGTTTTACCTCTTCAAAATGCTTTGATAGTGCAACCCTTAACGATAATAGAATTTCTTGATTATCATCAATGGCAATAACTCGTCCTTTACTTAACTCCATAAAAAATCAAATAATAACAAATGTATCAAAACGAATCAAATTGCACCAAAATGAAACAGTAATTATTTACAAAAAAACACTATAATCAAATACATATACCTCACATTCACCACATTAACCTTAATGGAATATCTATTGATATCATGTTTTACATATTTAAATGAAAAAACATGAAATACAAAAACATAATTTATATAATTGTATTAACATCACTTATATTAAGTTGCTCAAAACCAAAATACACTAGGGCTAAAGACAGCACAAATACCTATGGCATTATCGATATTGATATAAAACAAACTGAGAAGTTTTATGATTTAATGAATTACCTCGAAAAGAAATCTCCTACCGGATTCAATAATCTATCAACAAAACCAGACAAAGAAAAAATAGAATCTAATTTCAACGATAAAGTTTTAATCAATAAAATTGACTCTCTTACCTCATTGCCTATCTATCGAAAATTTGAAAAAATATCTATCTCGTGGGTAAATAAAAAGAGATACTCAGGGAAAAAATCCTATAAAATGGCATTCATGTACTTGCCTTTTAAACAAATAAATATGACAGCAGGTATGCCAGAGATGTGGGTAAGATTCTGGCAAAATGGCCTTGACAAAAATGTAAAACCTCTTCTAAATTACATCTCAAGTAATAGAGAAGAGTTTCTTAGAAAAGTAATTAATAAAACAAATATTTATCTCCCATCGGAAGCCGCAGATTCAACTTCAAAAACAAATATCTTCATATGTATAGACGGAAATAGAGGAAGTTTCCAATGGGATAACAATATCGTAATGGATTTGCTATACTACAATAATTTCGACACATCCGCATTTACCAACACCCTTTGTCATGAACTTCACCATAGATATTACGTAGATTGGCTTAATAAAAACGCACCTCTAAAAGGAATAACGAGTAAGCAAAGAGTGCTTAAAGCATTTCAAATATCATTAATTGAAGAAGGTGTTGCGCAACAATTTAATTTCGTTGATAAGAACGAACAATCAAAAACTCTATACAATAATCGACAGTTAATAGAGGAGCTGTTTAACAAACTTGTTGCTTTAATTCGCGAAATTGAGACACAAAAAAATATCAAAAAATGGTATAAAACTCAATCCCGTCAAGAGTTTGATTACTCCATGTCTTTACTTAAAAAATATAGCCCCAATGGGTATGATTTCAGAACTATTCCCAACAGACCATCAATTACTTACTATATAAGCTACCATCTATACAATTCTATATATGAAAGTGGCGGATATGATAAATTAAAATACGTAATTGAAAATCCTAAAGAACTTTTAAATGTGTACAATAGTATTTATACTCCAGAGTTTTTAATTCCCAAAATCCCAGAAGATATAGTTAATATTTGGAGAGGAAATTTTCGAAATTAAATCACTCTGAACAACTTTTTATTTTTAATACGTCTTATTATTTTTTTCAATAAACACTAGACATAACCTGAATAATACACTTTATAGTATATTTATATCATAAAATATGATTAAAAACTATATAATAACAGCATTACGAAACCTATCTAGAAATAAAGGTTTTACGGCAATTAATATTGTAGGTCTCGCATTTGGGCTTGCATGTTGCATTTTAATTACTCTTTATATCGGGCATCAATGGAGTTTCGACCGATTTCATGTAAATGCTGAAAGAGTTTACAGGCTCAATGTTCGGGAAATTGAGGATGGAAATGAACATAATTCACACATAACCTCCCCTGCAATGGGTGCTGATATTAAAAAGAATTTCCCTGAAGTTGAATACATAACTAGAATTGGTGAATTTGGTGGAGATTTTAACTATAACAACAGAATCACAACCAATAACAACCTTATTATTGCTGATTCATCTTTTTGGAATATTTTCTCATTTAAACTTGTTAAAGGCGACAAAAAAACAGCATTAGTCGAACCATTTTCAATCGTTCTAACAGAAACCTTAGCGAGAAAAATATTTGGTGATGAAGATCCAATCGGTAAATCGCTTATCAGAAACAACAGCAAAGAGGTTTATAAAGTGACAGGTATTGTTGAGAATGCTCCTAGCAACTCAACACTTCAGTATAGCGGATTTGTATCGTTTCAAACTCTTTACAACCTTAAAACAGGTACTTTAACCGAATGGGATGGCAATTTTAGCTACGAAACCTTCCTTTTGATAAAGAACGGAAGCGATATAAATGCTTTTGAAAAGAAAATTATTGAGTTAGCTGACAAAATTATCAATCCAAAGCTTAAACAATTCAACTATCGACTAGAACCCACACTGCAACCTTTAAAAGATATTCATCTATTCTCAAACCTCGATGGGGAATCAGGAATGGCAAACACTCTTTATATTTTTACAGCAATAGCCCTATTCATTCTATTTATTGCAGGGTTCAACTTTGTAAACCTTAGTACTGCTCAAAGCAGCAAACGAGCAAAGGAGGTTGGTGTTAGAATGATTTCGGGATCGAGTAAAAATCAAATAAGGCTTCAGTATTTGGGTGAAACCGTGATATTGTGCTTAATTGCTGGAATGATATCTCTTCTTCTAGTAGAATTATTAATGCCAGTTTACAACAATATTTTAGGAGTTGAACTCAGCTTATACCAATCGCGATTTTGGTGGTTACAAGTTGGAGTTCCTTTTTTCATAATTACTTATGGTCTTTTCGCTGGCTTATACCCAGCATTTTACATTACATCTTTAAAGCCAATTCAAATCATTAAATCAAATATTGGCTCAAAGAATGGAAAATCATTTTTAAGAAACATCTTAGTTTCCATTCAGTTCATGGTATCAACCATTTTAATCATTTGTACAATTGTACTTTTTCTTCAGCTACAGTATTTGCAAAATAAGAATATTGGTATCGACACTAATAATCTTTTGGTTATAGGTTTCAATGGTTCAAACCCATGGCAACGTGTGGAGGTGTTTAAAAATGAACTTAATGATATCCCCGAGATTGAATCCGTTAGCTATGCAACTCAGACAACAGGCGAAGGTTTTACCATGAATGGTTATATGGTTGAAGGGATAAAAAACCCAGTAATGATAAAGGCTCTTGGTATCAGCAAAGGTTATATAAATAATTTAGGTATTAAGATTATCCAAGGTCGCGATTTTTCAGATAACCTTACTACCGATAGTTTATCAGTATTAATCAACGAAACATTAGTAAAACAGTTAGGCTGGACAGATCCCATTGGGAAAAAGATAATCCGCGAAAAAGAGTTTCATGTAATTGGTGTAATAAAAGATTTTCACTATGCTTCAATGCACAGCTCCATTGAGCCTCTTATAATGTTTCTTCCATTTAAACAGCTAAGAGATTATTGGTCTCCATATATTCATATTCGCATAAAGCCTAAAATAACAAAGGAAGTAATTGCTAAAATTGAATCGGCATGGAGCAAAACCCAGCCAGGATATTCAATGAATTATCATTTTATTAGTGATACATATAAGAATCATTATAAAACCGAGAAAAATTTCGGAAAACTATTTCTATACTTCACGTTACTAGCCATAGTGATATCATGTTTAGGATTGCTTGGACTTGCCAGCTTTAACATGAAGACCAAAACTCGTGAGGTAAGCATTAGGAAGGTTATGGGGGCATCAACCTTAAATGTAATTCGCAAATTATCCCTTGACTTCACAAAATGGACTTTAGTTGGAAATCTTTGCGCTTGGCCAATAGCATGGTTTATAATGGATAAAGTGCTAAACATATATCCTTACAGGATCAAAATGCCATGGCAAGTATTTGTTTTTACTGCATTCCTACTGTTCTCTATATCGATAATAACAATTCTATATCAAACTATAAAAACTGCGAGAATTAATCCGGCTCGCACGCTTAAGTACGAATAGAATGTTTTGTATTTATGCATTCTTTATTTTTATCATATTTGTAGAAAAAACAGGATGATAAAAATCAAAAACCCCTTTGCAAGCATTCCTGAGCATAAATGTTTTTGCTGCTCGCCCAATAACCCGATTGGCTTAAAGCTCGATTTCTGGTACGATGAAGAGAATCAAACGGTTCAAACAGAGTGGAATCCTATCGAGTTTCTTCAGGGATATCCCAACGTTTTACATGGTGGAATACAATCAACTCTTATGGATGAGGTTGCCAGTTGGGCTGTTTACATTTTACTACAAACAGGAGGTGTAACCTCCAAGATGGAGATAAAGTTTCTCAAACCCGTATTGATCTCAAATGGAAAAATAACTATAAAAGCAAGTTTAATTAACCAAGAGAAAAGGTTAGCAAACATTCGCACCGAACTATATGATGGAAAAAATGAACTATGCGCCGAAGGTGTCGTTCAGTATTTTACATACCCCAAAGAGGTGGCAATAAAAAAACTTAACTACCCAGGAATAAATGAGTTTTTAGAATATTTAATCCTTGTTTTCATCATGCTTGCGCCATAGATAGTAAACTGGTATTCCCAAAATGACTATTACCAGCCCTGGCCAAGTATAATTTGGCTTATAGACTAACAGAATTATCATAATAAATGTAGCAGCAATGATATAAATTGCAGGAATCACAGGGTATCCAAATGCCTTATATGGTCTTTCTGCATCGGGCTGCTTCTTGCGAAGTATAAATACGCCTAAGATTGTAAGAGCATAAAAAATTAATACAGCAAAAATCACGTAATCGAGCAAATCATTATAAGTGCCCGATAGGCAAAGTAACGAAGCCCAAATGGCTTGATACAGCAAGCCGTTTGATGGAACACCCTTAGCATTCAGAGTACCAACTCTTTTAAAAAAAAGATTATCATTAGCCATGGCATAGTATACCCTTGCTCCCGAAAGAATCATTCCATTATTGCACCCAAAAGTTGAGATTACAACAAGTATGGCCATTATAATTGCCGCATAACTACCAAACAAACCATAAATGGCAGCAGTGCCTAACCTGTCGTCTGTTGCAAATTGCATTCCTCGTTCAAAAACAGTTGTTCCATCAGGGTTACCACGTAAAGGTAATGCTTGCATATAAACATAGTTAGCCAACACATATAGAGTTAGTACGATAAACGAACCTAAAAATAGGCTTAGCGGTATATTCTTTTTAGGATTTAATGTTTCACCAGCAGTAAATGTAACATTGTTCCATGCATCGGCTGCAAAAAGAGCTCCAACCATAGCGGTTCCTAATGCTGCGACGAGAGCAAATCCAGAAAGTGGAATAGAAACACCATCCTTTACTTGAACTGCATCCCAAAATATTTTTGAGTTTAACTCAATTGCACCTGTGCTCTTTGCAAAAAAGAATCCGACAACAACAAGTCCAATTAAAGCTAGTATTTTAGTTATTGTGAAACTGTTTTGAACGAATTTGCCGAATTTTATTCCTTGAGCATTTACCCAGCTCAAAAGAATAATGCTAGATATAGCAAGAGCATGAACTGTGCTTATTTTGATAAATCCTAAATCCAACCAGATTCGCTGCTCCGAAAACCACGGAAAAATAACACCCATAAATTTTGCAAAGGCCATCCCCACCGCAGCAATTGAACCAGTTTGAATAACCATAAAAAGAGTCCATCCAAATAGAAAACCACTCAAAGGATTGTACGCTTCACGTAAGTAAACATATTGACCCCCAGCTTGCGGCATCATCGATGCAAGTTCTCCATAGCTTAACGCTGCAATAAGAGTTAAAATCCCAGTAATAATCCATACCACAAGTAGCCATCCAGGAGATCCAAGTGTTCGTGCAATATCAGCACTAACAATGAAAATACCCGAACCAATCATAGTTCCGGCTACAATTGAGGTGGCATCGAAAAGGTTTAAACTACGGCGAAATTCAGAGATAATGTTGCCCATTGTAATTCAATTCATTAATGAAGTAAATACTTTTCTAACAATCTTTTTAAGCGGTAAAACAACCAAACATAATTGATAAATATAGCCCAAAAAACAATACTAATAGATTCTTTCGTCTGTTCGATTTCGAACAAGGGTTATACGTTAATGAACGCTAAATTCTATACTTAAGATCACAGAACTAGCTAAAAATAAATAAATTAATACATATGGTATAGATTATGAAAATAAAACACTTGTTTAAAAAACGGAACAAAAAAGAAGGCGAAAAAAAAATTCAAACTCGATGCAACAAATGAACCACAAAAAAAGTCATTGCAAAAAGAATAAAATTAACAATTCAATATTAAAACAAGATTTTATCAAAAATTACAAACCTTCTTTTTTGCTTTAAAAAAATTTAAAATTCAATTCAAGATGAGATTCAATCGACTAACCACAATGTTGCTAGCCTCAATCCTATTTATTTGCACTGCACAGGCAAGCAAAACCTACGAGAGAAGATTTTATGAAACCACCTCAACATCAGAGTCGCTGATTATTGATGGTGTGCTAAACGATGAGGTTTGGTTAAAAGGTCAATGGCAAGGTGGCTTTATACAACGTGAACCAAGGGCTGGTGCGAATCCTTCGCAAAACACAGAATTCCAAATTATTTATGATAACGATTATCTTTACATAGCTATCAAAGCTTACGATAATGCTCCCGATAGTATTATGCACAGAGTTTCGCGTCGCGATGACATTGATGGAGACGCTGTTGGTTTAGCTATCGACTCCTACAATGATAAGCAAACCGCTTTTGGATTCTGGGTTAACGCCGCTGGTGTAAAAAAAGACTTTATCATCACCAATGATGGTGATTACGAGGATCAAAACTGGGATCCTATTTGGTGGGTTAAAACTGCAAAAAATAACGAAGGTTGGACCGCAGAAATGAAAATACCGCTCAACCAACTTCGTTTTGCAGGTCTCAACGATTTAACATGGGGACTACAGGTTGGAAGATACTTCTTCCGTAAACAAGAATCATCATATTGGCAATTTATACCCAAAGATGCTTCGGGATGGGTACATAACTTTGGCGAAATGAATGGGTTAAGAGGCTTAACGCCTAAAAGACAAGTAGAAATTGCTCCTTACGTTGTAACAAAAACCGAACGATTTAAAAAGGAAATAGGTAACCCATTTATGACTGGTACAAAGAACAATATTAGCGTTGGTGCAGATGCTAAAGTTGGATTGACCAATAACTTTATACTTGACTTAACTATCAATCCTGATTTTGGACAAGTAGAAGCAGACCCATCTGTAGAAAATCTAACCGCATTTGAAACGTACTTTGAAGAGAAACGTCCATTTTTCGTTGAAGGTCGAAATCTTTTCAATTTCAATTTAATGGGTGGTGATGGAGACGGATCGCTCGAAAACCTTTTCTACTCACGTAGAATTGGTCGTTCGCCCCAACTATATCCTGACGTTAGCGATAATGCATTCGTTGAAATACCTTCAAACACAACGATACTTGGTGCTACCAAGCTAAGCGGAAGGACAAATAACGGATTATCGGTGGGCATTATGGAAAGTTTGACTCTAAATAGCTACGCAAATATTGATGATAATGGCAAACGAACCAAAGAAATAATAGAACCACTTACTAATTACTTTGTAGGTACTGTAAAAAAAGAGTTCAATAAAGGAAACACTATCGTTAATAGTATTTTCACATCAACGAATCGTCAACTTACCGATGTTACTAAAGATTATCTTCATAAACCGNNATGCATTTACTGGGGGATTGGATTTGCAGCAATACTGGAAGAATAAAAACTATTTCTTCAATCTAAAAATGTATTTTAGCAATGTTCAAGGAACTAAAAACGCTATAGCTAATACTCAAAATTCTCCTTTAAGATATTTCCAACGCACTGATATCAAACACGTCTCACTCGATTCAAGCCGTACATCACTAACAGGAACAGGTGGTTTAATGCAACTTGGCAAGGTTGGCGAGGGACATTTTCGCTATATGTCTTTCCTATCTTGGAAATCGCCTCAGTTAGAAATCAACGACATTGGATACTCTCAAAGTGTTGATGATGTTTTCGAAGCACTTTGGTTAGGGATTAGGTACTGGGAGCCATTTTTTATCTTCAGAAGTTTTAATATTAACTTTAATCAATGGTCAGGTTGGAACTTTGCAAAAGAGAACACTTACCAAGGAGGAAACATCAACGTTCATTTTCAATTTAAAAACTATTGGGGAGTTAGCGCTGGGATGAATCGTAACGGTGATAGATTATCGAATAGCGCACTACGAGGTGGACCAATGCTTAAACTTCCTGGAAACTGGAATAACTGGTACAACATTAGGTCCGATCAGCGAAAAAACATAACCCTTACCGTTGGAGGTTCAAATAACTGGGGTGATGAGGGTTACAATCGTAGTACAAGTTATTTCGCATTTATCAATTACCGCCCTTCAAAAAAATTATCGCTTACGTTAACACCGGAATACTCCTATGGCAGGAATAAGATGCAATATGTAGCGAATGCTGAAATGAATGGTTCACCTCGCTATATCAATGCATCAATTGACCGGAAATCATATGAAGTTTCACTCAGAGTTGAATACAGCGTTAACCCTGAACTGACATTTCAATATTATGCCCGCCCCTATTTATCAAGCGTAAGTTACTTTGATTACAAGTATGTTACTAATCCGTTAGCGAATAAATTCAAAGATCGATTTGTGATGTATAACGATGCACAATTAACTTTCGATAGAGATAACGATGTATGCTATGTTAATGAAGATGGGGGCTCTGATGATTACTCATTCGATTTACGAGATCAAAACTTTCTCGATTTCCAATCGACTTTCATTGCTCGATGGGAATATAGGCCTGGCTCCACACTATTTTTTGTTTGGACCATGAATAAGCAAGATTTTTATCAAACACCTAGTTCTTCAATAA
>DQHR01000127.1 GCA_003531155.1 Bacteroidales bacterium
TATGCATTTTAACCCCGATAAGCATTACTCTATAAATGACCTTTTGGAACAAATCCGTTTATTAAAGCCCGATTTGGTATGTGGAGAGATAACCCCTGATGCATTTAATCAACCAATGGAAGGATATTTTCCTCCCGAAGCAGCATTTCTTGCTGAAATGGCAAATGAATTGAATTATCGCTTCGTACCTGTTGATTGGCGGCTCGATTATGCAACTCAATCAAAAGCCGACAGTGAGTTTCCNNAGTTTCCAGCATCAGTAAAAGAACAACGTTTAGCGTTATTAAAAAGTATACAACCAAAATTAGAAGTATCAGATATTCAGTCGATGTATGATATCCTACATGATAAGGCAATTTTAAATGACCTCGATTCACTGTACGAAAAGATCATTAGAGTTAATGCGCTTGCAGAAATAGCAAGCGGCAGCTGGACTGAGCGTAATAGACGAATAGTTGAAAATGGTATGGCTGCTGATGGAAATGCTCGTGTAATTGTTTTTGTTTTCGGGATCGATCACCTACCACAACTTCAACGTCAATTAAAGGTTTTAGGAATTGAGGCACAAATACCTAAGCGATTGTTCGCTCCAAGCAATAACAATAAGGTATCAAAGGCGGTATTGGAAAGGTGGAAGCGAAATCTTGATAATCTGAAGCTAATTAGGGATAAAAAAGGGCCTGTTACATACGATAATTACCAAAAAGTAATCAATAGCAAGCGTATTGAGAATATTGAAGAAGCGATTCAAAAATCGCTATAAATTCATTATGCATACACCTTGTGGAATAAGAAAGATTGAACTAATGGATTGAAAATAAATTATTACATAAATTAAAAAATTATATAAAATGAAAACAAAGTATTTATTGGCAACTCTTTTCGGGTGCATTATCGCTGCAAATAGTCTATTCTCACAAGAACAAAAAGAACTCTCAGTATTCTTAAACCCTACAAAGGTTATAGATTCTGATAATCCAGCCATCGTATCAAAGGCTATGGAGCTAACAAAAGACTGTAAAACTGATATTGAAAAGGTTAAAGCACTATTCGAGTTTGTAAGAGATTCTTATACTCAAGATGAATATGATATATTCGTTGCTA
Organism: Bacteroidales bacterium; assembly: GCA_003531155.1. Taxonomy (GTDB): domain Bacteria; phylum Bacteroidota; class Bacteroidia; order Bacteroidales; family Tenuifilaceae; genus UBA8529. Next base: position 1,105 of record DQHR01000127.1, read on the forward strand.
GCGAAATATTAAAAAGAGGAGGTAATTCTTGTTATAAACGTTCAATCCTGCTAGCAGCTCTTTGTCGTGCTATAAGAATTCCATCACGATTACAATATCAATATATGCTATTAAAAGATTTCACTTTCAACGGTGAGAAAAAAGATCACTTGTTTACACATGGCATCGTAGGAATTTATTTACAAGGCAAGTGGTATTTGTATGAACCTGTTGGAAATAACGCCAAATGGAAAGTATGGATTGGCGAAAAAGCGTTATTACAAGATATGACGGTTCAGTTTAAACCTCATCAAGATTGTTTATTTCCATCTACTGAGAATGTAGTATTAAAAACCTTCCCGATTTACTTTTCTGATTATGCTGATGGTAGGTACGACTTTATGATGAAAATTGCTCAAGGGGAAATAGGTTTTGATTATAATATAAAGTATGAGTGCGGATTATAAATCTAAATGACGATGAAAACTAAAACCACAATCAAAATAGAACTTACCGATTCTGAAAAACAGAAAATGAGGGTAAATAAAATTGCAATTAAAGATATCCCTAATTATGCTGTTGATGAGATTGAAGTATTGTTGGGTATTTCATCTGAACGTGCACGAGAGATTTATGCTTTGATTGAGTTCCAAATGATACCATCTATTGGAATTAGGTTTGCCGAAGATCTAATTTCAATGGGCTACTATTCCATAAATGATTTGAAAGGTAAAGACGGGGCAATGCTAACTGACGAGTTTGAGTTGTTAAAAGGCTATTGGATTGACCCTTGCGTTGAAAATCAGTTTAGGTTAGCGGTCCATTACGCCAACACTGGAGATAACAGTAAAAAATGGTGGGACTTTACTGAGGAACGAAAAAAATTTCGTCTCGAAAACGGTTATCCATCAAGCAGACCTCAAAAAGCATGGCATGAAACGCTACAGATAAAATCCAAGAAATAATATTATCAGCAGTTATATTAGTATAATACGCAGTTCTTTAATTCTATACGAAACTTTATTTAGCATAACAATAAAAAAGTATGACTTTATCAGATATTTCAAATATTCGACTTATCAACCAGCAAGTTACAGCAACAAAGTTTAAAACTGCTAAAGATATTGTTGGATGGATGGGCGCAATGCAGGCTCAAGATTATGCCATGTCGAAATGGGCAATTGGAACTCGACTTCCCAGTTCTACGATTAAAATGGTTGAAGAAGCCATTGATAAGGGGGAGATAATAAGAACACATCTACTTCGACCAACCTGGCATATCGTTTCGGCTGATGATATTTATTGGTTACTTGAACTGACTGCACCCAAAATTAAAGCCTCGCTGAGAACAAGACATAAAGGATTAGGACTTACCGAATCAATTATTGCTAAATGTAATACGCTAATACACGAAGCGCTTGTAGGGGGCAAATACTTAACACGAGAGGAACTGGTTGTTATACTCCAGAATGCTAAAATAGCGACAAATGAAAATCGAACTTCTCATATTATGCTCAGCGCTGAACTAGATGGCATAGTATGTAGTGGAGCAACAAAAGGTAAAAAACAAACATACGCCTTGCTCAAAGAGAGAGTTCCAAAACCTAAAAGCTTAACCAGAGAACAAGCACTGGAGAAAATTGCAAGGAGATATTTTACAAGCCGCTAGNNCGGGCTTATCCGTTAGCGATGCTCGAAATGCTTTAGAAATGGTAAAGGCAAGTTTTATTTCGGAAAAAATAGGTTCGGAAACCTATTGGCTCCCAAGTTCCTTCTCAAAGCATAAAAACAATAATGACAATACCTTTTTACTTCCCGCTTTCGATGAATTTTTAATTAGCTATAAGGATCGAAACGCTTCACTCCCATTTAAAGAACAAAAGAAGGCCGTTTCCAATAATGGAATCTTCTGGCCTATTATTGTGCTAAACGGGCAAGTAGTTGGTATATGGAAACGAACAATAAAGAAAGATACAGTGATCGTAGAAACCAACTTTTTCCATACTCCAAACAAATCAATTATGAACATAATTGAAAAGGAAGCATTGAAATTTGGATATTTCTTAGGGAAAAAAGCGATTCTAAAATTCTAATTGCAGCAACGCAATAAACTATTTTATCCCATTTTTAATAAAAAAATCGGTGTATTTTTTATCAGAAACTTGAATGTGGCTTTTAATCCAGTCTTTTAGGAATGAAGTAATTTCGAACGACAGAACAACTTTTCCTTTGTTAAACTTCTCTTCAACATCAGCTACTTTTGCGATGAAAAGATCGTGTTCTCTTTTATGAGCAGTATATTCAGGATAGTTAAACTGCTGCATATATTTCTCTTCATAGTTAAAATGCATTTGAGTATATTCCTTCATTCCTTTAATTAGGAGCGAAATATTTTCGTCATTAGTTCGATGACTAACCTGCTCATAAAATTTATTTATCAATTCGAACAGCTTCTTGTGCTGATCATCTATAGAATCGATTTTTACGCTTAAACTTTGAGTCCAATTTAAAAAGGCCATAGTTATCAATTTTTTAAGTAATGAATAACGCTAAAACAATACTGTTAATTCGATTTCAAAATTAAAAAAAATGAAAAATAAATTCATAAAAGAGCCATTAACTCTTTGAAATATTAATCAGAAATAAAAAGCTCCTTAAACAGGAGCTTTTTAATAGTTATACTGTCAACAATCACCTAATTTTACATCTTTTCTGGAACATCAATACCTAGTAGCCACATGCTGCGGCGAATAGTGTCACCAACCATTTTAGAAATAATTAACCTTAATGTACGAGCATCGGCATTTTCCTCTTTCAATATTTGATGATCATGATAGAACTGATTGTATTCCTTTGTTAAATCGTAAGCATAATTTGCAATAAGCGATGGACTTAACTCCTTCCCTGCTTGCTCAACAACTGCAGGAAACTCGCTAATCAGCTTAATCAACTCAATTTCTTTTAATACAGTTATACTTTGGCTGGATACAGACTTTGATGCGTCTAGCCCCATTTCAAGAGCTTTACGAAGTACGGAACGAATACGAGCGTGAGTGTACTGAATAAATGGACCAGTATTCCCATTAAAATCAATCGATTCGCGAGGATTAAAGGTCATATTCTTTTTAGGATCAACCTTTAAAATAAAATATTTTAAAGCACCAAGTCCAACAGTGTTACAAATTGATGCTACTTCTGCTCCGCTTAACCCATCGAGCTTACCAAGTTCCTTTGACATTTCGTGAGCCGTACTTACCATCTCCCCAACCAAATCATCAGCATCAACAACAGTACCTTCGCGCGATTTCATTTTGCCCTCGGGCAATTCAACCATGCCATATGATAGATGGAATAGGTGCTCACTCCACTTATATCCTAATTTCGATAAAATTAGTTTAAGAACCTTAAAGTGATATTCCTGCTCATTGCCAACAACATAGATATGCTCATCGAGATGATGCTCATCAAAGCGTTGAGTGGCGGTTCCAATATCTTGTGTAATATAAACCGATGTTCCATCGGAACGGATAAGCAATTTCTCATCTAAACCATCGGCAGTTAAATCAACCCAAACAGAACCATCTGCACGATGGGTAAAAACACCCTTTTTAAGCCCTTCCTGAACAATTGCTTTGCCAAGTAAATAAGTTTGTGATTCGTAATAGGTTTTATCAAAACTGATACCAAGTGCGCTATATGTTTTTGCAAAACCCTCATAAACCCAACCATTCATCTTTTCCCATAGTCCATATACCTCAGGGTCTTTTGCCTCCCACTTGCGAAGCATTTCTTGAGCTTCAAGCATTAAAGGTGCATTGGCTTTTGCTTCATCCTCAGTTTGACCCGAAGATTTAAGTTGCTCTACTTGAGCCTTAAACTCTTTATCAAAGCAGACATAATAATCGCCAACCAAATGATCGCCCTTTTTCCCTGATGAAGCAGGTGTTTCTTCATTGCCAAACTTCTGCCAAGCAATCATCGACTTGCAGATATGGATTCCCCTATCGTTAACAAGATTCACTCGCTTAACATTATTCCCGTTCTTTTCAAGAATACGAGATATAGAAAACCCTAAAAGGTTATTCCTAATATGCCCAAGGTGTAAAGGTTTGTTTGTATTTGGCGATGAAAACTCAACCATTACAGATCTGCTTGCTGAACTTGCTAACTTATAGCCAAATTCAGTGCTCGATGCGATGTTATTCAGCACATTAGCCCAATATTCATTGGTTAGCGAAAGGTTTAGGAATCCTTTAATGACATTGTACTTCGCTATTAATTTGTTGTTTTCTATAAGGAATTGCCCAATCTCATTAGAAGTTACCTCAGGGTTCTTCTTTGACACCTTAAGCAAAGGAAAGGCGACCAAAGTGTAGTCGCCTTCGAATTCTTTACGTGTTTTTTGTATTTGAATTTGAGAATCATCGGGTATCACACCGTATAACTTCTCAACTGCTTTTTTTGCTTCGATTTGAAGGAAAAGTTCTGTAGACATTCTCTTGAAATAAATAAAAATTTCCTATTCTCTTTAGATACCAGCTTCGTTTCGTCCATGACAAGCCTTATACTTTTTGCCGCTTCCGCATGGACAAGGATCATTACGACCAACCTTCTTCTCAACCCTGATTGGTTCATGTCTTCGCTCTTGAGTATTAGCACCAGCCTGAAGCGCATCTGTGCGACTTGTTTCGTATCTACTCATATCCAACTTCCGTTGCTGTCTAGCCTCCTGAACTTGACTAGGATCGCGAGTTGGAATAAATGCCTTAACAAGGATCGATGCAACTTCTCTGTTCATCTTATCGAGCATAGTTTTAAATAGCTCATAAGCTTCAAATTTGTAGATTAACAAAGGATCTTTCTGCTCATAAGCAGCATTCTGAACGCTTTGTTTCAACTCGTCCATCTCACGGAGGTGCTCTTTCCAGTACTCATCAACAATCATTAAGTTGATTGACTTGTTGAATGAGCGAATCAAATCCTTTCCTCCAGTTTCGTATGATTTCTTAAGGTTTGTAATAATTTGATAAACCTTTTGTCCATCAGAAATTGGGACAACAATATTTTCGTATAAAGCCGATTGTTTCTCGTAAACATCTTTAATAACAGGGTAAGCTTGATTTGCAATAATTGCAACTTTACGCTCGTATGAATCTATGGCTGCTTTATAAATCTTCTCTGTTAAATCTTCAGGTTTAATTTGCATGTATTCATGCTCATCAACAGGAGAATCAATTGATAGGTTTCTTATTAACTCCAGGTTGAAATCCTCGAAAGGAACATTGCCATGGGTATCGTTAACAACTGCCTGGCAAACGTCGTAAATAAGGTTTGCAACATCAACATCGATACGCTCACCAAATAAAGCATGGCGACGGCGCGTATAGATTACATCACGTTGTGAGTTCATTACATCATCATACTCAATTAAACGCTTACGAGTACCAAAGTTGTTCTCCTCTACCTTCTTTTGAGCGCGCTCAATAGATTTGGAAATCATTGAGTGTTGAATAACCTCACCCTCTTTCAAACCAAGCCTATCCATGATTTTAGCGATACGATCAGAACCAAAAAGCCTCATTAATTCATCTTCCAACGAAACAAAGAATTGTGATGAACCTGGATCTCCCTGACGACCAGCACGACCACGTAACTGACGGTCAACACGACGCGACTCATGACGCTCAGTACCAATAATTGCCAAACCTCCAGCAGTTTTAACCTCTGGAGTTAACTTAATATCGGTACCACGACCTGCCATATTTGTTGCAATGGTAACCGCTCCATACTTACCTGCCTGTGCAATAATTTCAGCTTCCTTGTCATGGTATTTTGCATTTAAGACCTGGTGTCGAACACCCCTCTTTTTGAGTATGGAACCTAATAATTCAGATTTTTCAATGGATATAGTACCAATAAGCACAGGCTGCCCTTTTTTGTTACATTCAACTATATCGTTTATAACTGCATTAAACTTACCCAGCTCGTTCTTATAAACAACATCGTTAAAATCAACCCTTGCAATAGGTTTATTGGTCGGAATCACAACAACATCCAACTTGTAAATGTCCTGGAATTCCTGTTCTTCTGTCAGTGCCGTACCGGTCATACCGGAAAGCT
>DQHR01000093.1 GCA_003531155.1 Bacteroidales bacterium
TCAACCTGAATGGTTCCAAGCTGCCATTTACGACCAATGGCATCCTTTACCATAAAGTCGAGCTTTGGACCATAGAAAGCAGCCTCACCCAGCTCAGTTACAGTCTTCAGTCCTTTTTCATTAGCAGCTTCAATAATGGCTTGCTCTGCCTTATCCCAGTTCTCATCGGAACCAATATACTTCTCTTTATTATTAGGATCTCTTAGCGAAATCTGTGCAGTAAATTCAGAGAAATTAAGCGTTTTAAAGATGTAAAGCACAATATCGATAACCTTTAAGAACTCCTCTTTAACCTGATCTGGACGACAGAAAAGGTGAGCATCATCTTGAGTAAATCCACGAACCCTTGTTAATCCATGTAGTTCACCACTCTGCTCGTAACGATAAACGGTACCAAACTCGGCAAAACGAACAGGAAGATCTTTATAAGAACGTGGTTTCGATTTGTAAATCTCGCAATGGTGAGGACAGTTCATCGGTTTTAGCATGAACTCCTCCCCTTCCTGAGGTGTAGTAATTGGTCTGAAACTATCCTTCCCGTATTTAGCCCAGTGACCAGAAGTTATATAAAGCTCCTTTTGACCAATATGTGGAGTGATTACTTGTTCGTAACCATGTTGCTTTTGAACTTTCTTAAGGAATTGCTCAAGTTTATCGCGCAATTGTGTTCCACGAGGTAACCATAATGGTAAACCTTGACCAACATTTTGAGAAAAGGTGAATAGCTCAAGTTCCTTACCAATTTTACGATGATCGCGCTTTTTAGCCTCTTCGAGCAATACTAGATACTCATCAAGCTGTTTCTTTTGAGGGAATGATATACCGTAGATACGAGTAAGCATCTTGTTTTTCTCGTTTCCTCTCCAGTATGCACCAGCAATGCTTAATAGTTTAACCGATTTAATATAACTTGTATCGGGCAAGTGTGGACCACGGCATAAATCGGTAAATGTACCTTGAGTATAGAAAGTGATAGTACCATCCTGTAAATCGGTAATAAGTTCTACCTTATATACATCACCTTTATCAGTATACGTTTTAAGCGCTTCGGCTTTAGTAACCTCTTTACGAACGATATCCTGCTTTTCGCGAACAAACTCCATCATCTTATCTTCAATCTTTACAAGATCTGCTTCAGTGATGGTAGTTGAACCAAAATCTATATCATAATAAAAACCATTCTCGATGCTTGGACCAATACCTAGTTTAACTCCTGGGTAAAGTACTTCAATGGCCTCGGCCATAAGGTGAGCAGTTGAATGCCAAAACGCATGCTTGCCTTCCTCATCGTCCCATTTATGTAGTTTTAATGTTGAATCGGTAGTAATTGGGCGGGTTAAATCCCACACCTCGCCATTAACTGTTGCCGAAAGCACAACTTTTGCAAGGCCTTCGGATATACTCTTTGCAACCTCAAAAGCAGTAACCCCTGCTTGAAACTCCCGAACATTACCATCGGGGAAAGTAATCTTTATCATAATCCAAAAAATTTCTGCAAAATTAAGTATTTCTTTGTGAGTACAATGGTATAAATCAAAAGAGGTGAAAAAATATAAGCATTCTATAAACGTTTAGTATTTACTTTTGTTAAACGTTTTAAGCCTTTTTACATTTATGTTGTCATACATTGCAAATTTAAAAATCGTAACATGGTTAAGATTAATAAAGTTATTTTAGTTGTTCTAGTATTTGTAGCATCGATTGCATCAGCACAAAAATCAAAAATCAGCCTTGATGATCTTTTTAAGAACTATACCTTCTACGAAAGGGGTATAAATGGAATCACCTCGATGAATGATGGTGAGAGCTACACAGTGCTAGAGGAGGATGGAAAAGTAGTTAAGTACAGCTACTCATCAGGTAAACAACTTGCAATACTATTTGATCCTTCAGCTTTTAACAACAATGATCTTAAGGAATTAAACTCATATACGCTGAGCGATAATGAGACTAAAATGATTTTAACCACCAAAGTGATTAATATTTACAGACATTCATTCAAAGCCAACTTTTATATATATGATATTAAAAGTAAAAACATAGAACCTTTAACTGATGAAATTCCGGTGATGCTTGCAACTTTCTCGCCCGATAGCAAAAAGGTTTCGTATGTGATGGATAATAATATCTATATAAAGGATTTAATCACAAAAGAGGTTAAGCAGATTACCTCTGATGGCAAACATAACTCAATCATCAACGGTGCAGCTGACTGGGTTTATGAAGAGGAGTTTGCTCTTGAAACAGGTATGCAATGGTCGCCCGATAGCAAAAGGATTGCTTACCTTCGGTTTGATGAAACCGATGTAAAACAGTTTAACATGACCCTTTTCAAAGGGAATCTTTACCCTGAGAATTACACGTTTAAATACCCTAAAGCTGGTGAAAAGAACTCTATCGTTTCAGTTCATGTTAATAATACAGAAACTTCATCAACCTCAAAGATGGATGTTGGAGATGAAACAGATCAATATATTCCTCGAGTTAAGTGGACAAAGAATCCCGAACAACTTAGTATTATTCGCTTAAATCGTCTTCAAAACAAGATGGATATTCTTTTGGCTAATGCTAGTTCTGGTGAATCAAAAACGCTTTACACTGAAGTGAATAAATACTATCTACCAGAGCCAAACAACAACTTTTTAACTTTCACTGATGATTCAAAGAATTTTATCATCACAAGCGAAAAGAATGGATTTAACCAGATTTACCTTTACAGCATGGATGGTAAATTGATAAAAAAACTAACCGATGGTCAGAACGAAGTGATTGAAATATATGGTTATGATCAAAAAAGCATGAAGGTTTTCTTTAAAGCGTACGATCAAAGTCCATTACGAACTGCCATTTACTCTGTAAGAACCGACAATCTTGAACTCGCAAAATTATCAACAGGCTTAGGAAATAATAGTGCTGAATTCAGCAAGAATTATAAGTACTTCATTCTTTCTTACACCTGTACAACTTCACCAACGCTAATAACCTTAAATAACGATAAGGGCAAACAGCTAAGAGTGCTTGAGGATAATAGCCATATTAAAACTGTTCTTGGCAACTATGATATTCCAGCCAAAGAGTTCTTCACATTCACAACCACCGAGGGTGTTTTATTAAATGGTTTTATGGTAAAACCCCTAAACNNTTGATCCGAACAAAAAATATCCTGTTTTAATGACCCAGTATAGTGGTCCAGGTTCCATCTCGGTTAAAGATGAGTGGACAATTGGGTGGGATGAGTACCTTGCATCGATTGGCTATATTGTGGCATGTGTTGATGGACGCGGAACTGGTGGACGAGGTGAAGCATTTAGAAAGATTACTTATGGTCAAATGGGCTATTACGAATCGATTGATCAAATAGAGGCTGCAAAATATCTTCAGAAACAGAGTTATGTTGACCCTTTAAGAATTGGTATTTGGGGATGGAGCTATGGTGGCTACATGTCGTCTCTATGCTTATTTAAAGGAGCTGATGTTTTCAAAATGGCAATAGCAGTTGCACCGGTTACAAACTGGAGATATTACGATTCGGTTTACACAGAACGCTTTATGGGGTTACCCCAAGATAACCCACTAGGATATGATAGCAACTCTCCAATCAATCATGTAGACAAGCTAAAAGGAAAACTACTTATTGTTCATGGCACAGGAGATGACAATGTTCATTTACAGAACTCAATTGAAATGATTGAAAAATTAGTTCAGGCAAATAAGCAGTTTGACATGATGTATTATCCCGATAAGAATCATGGGATTTACGGAGGAAATACGACCAAACATCTTTTCACAAAACTTACTAACTTCGTGAAAGAGAATTTATAAGTATAGACCAATAGGTTTTAGGCTATAGGCTTTAGAAAAACTCAACAGTTATAATAAAGGACTATCATATTAAATCTTTACTACAACGTTTTGAAGGAATAAGATTTTTATTACTTTTGCAGTCGCTAACACATACGCCCAAATGGCGGAACCGAGGAACGAGCTCCCGCCACTTATGGTTAAAAGTTTAAATATAAGGGATTGGTAAGCATACATCTAAACCCTTAAAAAGAACGAAGCCCAAATGGCGGAATTGGTAGACGCGCTNNAAGTTCGAGTCTTGTCCTGGGCACAAAAAAGCCTTACAAGTTTATTGTAAGGCTTTTTCAATTTCTTCACCCTAAATTTAGTATTGGATTGTAACGATCAATTAATCTTCGCCGAATTACCAAAGCTTGTGATTCCGTTTTGGTATATAACACTTTTATTTTCGTTACACCAACTGATTTTCCTATACCAATTGATTCTTGTATCGAATTTATCATCTCACCTTCTCTTGCTATACCAACATATTTTACTTGATAAAAAAAGTTAGAGAAAATAAAAACGCCAAAACCCGATTCTAGACCTTTATATTTTTCAAGGTCAAGCCAATCGGTAGAGTAAGTTACTTTCGAGGAATAATTGTCAGCACTAATAACCGTCATCTCATCAAACTTTAAAAGTCTACAGGTGCGTTAATTACCCTATTTCTAGACCTTAACATGTTTAACTTTATGATTTGATGAGAGCTTTGTCATATCAGCGGCCTCCCTCTCATTTCTATCATATTTAATAGCTGTCTCCTCCTCTATCAGATCAAAATGATGAACTCTGATATGTTTTAGCAGTTTAACCTGTTCCTCTTTTGTGAATTGATTAAACCATGTTTCAAAAACCTCAATCATAAGTTTACTGATTTAGTTAACTATTTATAAAAAACTACACATTATTCCTTACAAAGCACTCAAATAAAATTCCCAAGGTGGGGCTGTCTAAATTTTTAATACTAAAAAAATAAAACTCAAACAGCCCCATAAACAAAAATCAACCTTAAAAACAAGTATAAATCTCAAACACGACAACTCATTGATTTACATATAATTTAATATTATTATGTAATCAAATTATGGTTTAATAGGAATAGGGGTCGATTTGTTACCTGAAAAAACAAGAAAAAATAAATAAAAAAATGTTTCTAACTTTTTTGTCACTTTTTCAAACTTTAACATTAAAAATCAGTATAAAACATTGACCGCTTTATAATAATTCAATACATTTGAAAAATTGCACAAATTTTAAGAGCTATGAAAGAATTCTCTGACAAAGAGATAATTGAATGTCTTAAAAATCGCCAAAGTTACGTTGTACGATACTTATCCGATAGGTACTTACCAATGATTAGGTTAATGGTAACCAATATGGGAGGAACCTCTGAGGATGCAAAAGATATTTTCCAGGATGGGCTTGTAATTATGCTTGAAAAAATTGATTCGGATCAATTTTTCCTTACATGTAAGTTTAAAACGTTTTTATATAGTGTTTGTGAAAACTTATGGAAATCTATCCTCGAAAAACGTAAAGCAGCAAATAACTATTTTACAAGAAGACTTGACACCTCAAATGACAATGATTTCTCGGAAGATTATGACAATCAGCTTTACGAAAATCTTTTTAACGAGGTTTATCAAACTCTGGATCCTGTTTGTAGAGACATTCTTAAACTATATTGGCAGGACTATTCGCCTCTTGAAATTGCTGAGAAACTTGGCTACTCATATGGTTATGTTAGAAAGAAAAAATGTGAATGCCAAGCTGAATTATTGAAACGAATTACGAATCATCCTAAATTCAAACAAATAAAAAGAACTGAGAAGGCAATTATGCAATTGGTTTGCGATTAGCTTATTAATTACTAAAGAAATATAAAGTTAATGAGAAATTACATAGGTTATATTATTGATTATTCGGATGGGAAACTCACTGATAGTAAAAACAAGTGGTTTGAATCTGAATTAGCGAAAAATAAAACCCTAATGGAGCAGTACGAACTCTTTGATCAGGTAAAAGAAACGATGAGGGCTAAATTTGATTTAGAGGATGTAATTAGCGATCCCGAGCTTTTAAACATCAACCCTGTTACCAGCCAAATGGTTTTAGAGTTCAGGAAAAACACATCTGATTATACAGAAAAAAGAGATTTTATTAATAGTTCGTTGCTCTCAAACAATGATACCTCTGAATCTCAAAACATAAGCGAGCATTCTGATTCAGCACTAAATAGTATAACTAAACAATGGGTTGAAGATTGGGATAGCAGAAATCCTAAGAATATTGAAAGACGAGAGTTTATTAGTGCATCTTTAGATGATGAACGACTCTCAATCACTCCAAAAAGAAAAAGTAAATCCATTGCATTAATAATTTCAGGTATTGCTGCAGCTTCAATAGCAATTTTTATCGTATTAAATACATTAAAATCAAACAGCCCAGAGAGTTTATACCAAGAATACTATAAGCCTCTAAGCGCTTTTACTACAACAACTCGTAATAACATTAATGCTGTAGATCCATTCTCAACTGCAGTTGAGAAATACAAAGAAGGTCAATTCCAAGCGGCAGGTACAATGTTTTCCGACCTAATTTACGAAGATCCTACCAACATTAAATACAAATTCTTTAGTGGAATTACTCAACTTCAACTGAATAGTTACGAGCAAGCAATTAAATTGCTAAATCAGGTAGTACAGAGTAACGGTGAGTATAAAAAAGAAGCACAATGGTATTTAGGTTTGGCTTATCTTAAAAACGGTGATATAGATAACGCATCCAAGCAACTTGAAGNNTTATCAAAAAACCGCTCAGGATCTTCTAAAACGTTTGAAATAGTAAACTAAAGAAAAGCCTCCAGTTGATACTATTCCTATCAAAAATAATAACCAAAGAGTTTTGCTCTTTTTCACAGGAGAAGTATCTCCAAAAACTTCAT
>DQHR01000038.1 GCA_003531155.1 Bacteroidales bacterium
AATAATGGCTGGTGGTATTGGAAGTCGTTTTTGGCCATTAAGTCGCACATCAAAACCAAAGCAGTTCATTGATATACTCGGCACAGGAAAAACACTTTTGCAACAAACCTTTACTCGAATGAATAGGATTTGTCCTGCTGAAAATATTTTAGTTGTAACAAGTCAATTATATAAAGGGATTGTTCTAGAACAACTTCCAGATATTACTCCCGATCAAGTTTTGCTTGAGCCTATGAGAAGAAATACCGCACCATGTATTTCGTTTGCAAACTATAAAATAAAGCAAAAGAATCCTGATGCAGTCGTTGTTGTTGCCCCAAGTGATCATTTAATTTTAAATGAAGATAAATTTATTGAGACAATAAATAAAGCCATTGCTTTTACATCTCAGAATGATGCTCTTTTAACTCTTGGCATTAAACCAAGCAGACCAGAAACAGGTTATGGGTATATACAGGTTGGAGCATCAGTTGATGATCAAACACCGAACCTTAAAAAGGTAAAAACATTCACAGAGAAACCCAATGTGGAGTTGGCCAAGGTCTTTGTTGAAAGTGGAGAATTTTTTTGGAATTCGGGCATATTTGTATGGTCTCTTAAGTCAATATCAACAGCGTTTGAAAAACATTTACCCGAGGTGGATGGACTTTTTAGAGATACAGCAGTTTATTTTGGAACAAACGAAGAAAAAAAGAGGATTGAACAAGCCTATTCCGAATGTCGAAATGTTTCTATTGATTATGGAGTAATGGAAAAGGCTGATAACGTTTATGTTATATGCTCAGAATTTGGATGGTCTGATCTTGGTACTTGGGGATCTCTTTATACTCATTTAAATAAAGATGCTAAACAGAATGCTGTTATAGGCAAGAATGTAATGCTATACGATTCTTCCAATACAATTGTTAATGTTCCTGATAATAAACTTGTAATACTTCAAGGATTGGAGGACTATATTGTAGTTGAATCTGATGATATTCTTTTAATTTGTCAAAAAAAGGATGAGCAGGAAATTAAGAACTTTGTAAATGATGTGTTAATGGAGAAGGGCGAAAAGTATACCTAATAGGAATTTTTAAATAAAAAAGGCTGCAATTTGCAGCCTTTTCTCATAATATTTTGGTTTAGTATTCCCAAAGATCATGCTCAATGGTAAATAAATCATACTTTATCCTATCCGATTCTTGCATATTTGGTACACCTCCATACGTATACTCTTGTATACGGCGGTTGTCATAAACGTTTGATTCTTGGGTGATATATGAACTAAATCTACGTTTAAAAAACAAATCATCAAAGGTTATCCTTTGTGCATCATTAAAATCATTAAAAACAGCAGTATTTGCCAATACTTTTCTTGCTTCACGGAAATCAACCCAAAACAAAGGTTGACGTTGAAGTTCTCCTCCAACCTCTTCATCTCCTCCTGTTTGTAAGGTTCTATAGAAATGACGAATTGGACAAATGCCAATAATTCTAACCTGCATTGTTGAATATTGTTTGTTGAAGAACCACTCCTCTTTAACAAGGAGTTCTTTAATTTCTTTCCAACGAATTTCACCCTTTATTGTAACAGTGGTATCTAAACCAGTTGTCAAACTCTGCTGAGTTTTAGTTTTATCAAGTGCATCTAGATTCTGAAGAACCTGATTATAAGATAAGAGTGTAGTAAATTCATCATCAGGTGTTGGATCGTAAGCGCTAATTTCGTTGTACTTAATTGCATCAACAAGGCGTTGAACAAGGCTAACCCTATCTTGCATCCTAGTTGTAGGATAGTACAATGGATGATTAATTTTTTCTCTTAAATCAATGATACGCCATACTCTTTTAGTATACATCATATCTGCCTCTCTGAGGTATGGATAAGGAACAGGAACTCGTTGAGGAACTGCCTCACGAACATAGATACCATCCAAAACCAATGATTCTTTCTTCTGATCTTGTGCAGAAATACTAAATGATTGTAGTATTAATTCTGCACTGGTTAAAAAAATCAATATTCGTCTCATATGTTGTATCAATTATTTAATCTTGATTACTAAATCGTTAAGATCTCTAACATCTCCCTTGGGACCAACAGCTTTAATGTTGATTATACTTACAACGCTACCCGATTGTAAATTATTTAATATTCTTTTTTGCCCTTCTGTAAACGCTTGATTTCTAGATGTTTCTTCTTGGTTAAAGCCGCGAATAGTCGCCGCAAGAGTAAAACTAGTAACTGTAAACTTCATATCAAAATCAAAGTCTTTGGGCATTTCTGCAATAACACCTAATGCTGCAGCGAGTTCATTTTTTGCAACAGATTTACTTGTTATACCTCCAACTCTAGGTATAGGAGCAGGTACCTGCTTAATTCGGAAGTTTTTAGATCCCATATTTCGTTTAACACCATCTACAATCGCAAAAACAGTTATATCACAAGATGTTGTTCCTGGTTCAGGTTGAACAATAAAGCCACCCGTACCTGAAGGTTTTATCGTACCCCTGTTAATTGTTGGGGTTATATTTGAAATTCCAGGGATTGAAATTTCTACAGGATTATCAACACTACTATAGAAAACGTTCATTTTTGATGGTGAAATTACCACATTAGGGGACGCTACTTCATAAGTATGCTTAAACGGTTTACGTGTAATTGAGCCATCTGGAGCGGTCATTTGTATAAGACCCGACCAAAAATTTTTGCCAAGACGAGTGCCTTTGGCTGTATACAATCCCTTGCCAGTTTTAGAAACTGGGATTGAAGTTGAGTTCCCTGCTACTTTGTAATCATACTCCCCTGTTTCTTTGTTAAATGTAGAATCGTAATTGCAAATAAGGATTTCAGGTTGCTGGGTGGTGTCTGATGCAGCCAAAAATACTTGTGCTTTAAAATCATTACCTTGAATTACATAGGTAGAAGAAGGTATTACTGTTGCCTGTAATACATTAAATTTAAAGTCGTTTGCACCAACTTGTTGTAGAAGGTAATTAACAACCTCCGCTTCGCAGTTTAGAACATCTACTTGAACTTTTGTGAGTTGAGGTATTACTGCGATTAGAGGGATGTGCTCAAAACGTGAACTTTCCCAAGTTTGAACAGTACCATCTTCTTTAGGTTTTGGTGAATCAGTATTTAATATATTCCTTACTGATTCAACAAGTTGCGGAGCTTTTTGATTATCTATTATACTAATCAGATACTCTCGGAACTTTATGAGTTTATTTTTAAGCTCTGTTCCTTTACCGTTACCTTCAAGACCGATAAGAATATTTGCTGCAATTTCAGTATCATTTTTGTTCAGAACAAATTCGCAGTCTACTTCATCTCCTTTAACTGCAGGTGTTTCTGGCCCTTCAGCCCCAATTACAATATCTTTTTTTAGATCTTGAACATATGTAAGAATTTCTTGCGCTTGTTTCTTTATCTCATCGGATTTATTCTTCCAAGGGCCTACCTTCACCTTATTAAGTTCATAAGCATTACCAAACTGAGTATATAATTTTTCGTTCTTTATTTGATAGTTGCTTGTTGTTCTTGATAGACCATTATCTACAAGAACAAAGGCATCTAATACCTCAGTCGATACGTTCAATGCAAGCATGGCGGTCAGCACGAGGTACATCATGCCGATCATTTTTTGCCTGGGGGTTTCTTTGCCGTGAGCCATTGACCTTTTAGTCTAAAGTATATTATTTGCCATTCGACATAACGTTCATTGCCGAAAGCATATTGCCATAAACAGAATTTAATGCTGATATATTTTTATTTAGTAACTCTATAGCCTTTGCAAACTTTTCAGTTTCAGATACGGTAGAGTTAATCTGTTTCATCATACCATCAACACCAGAGTATACTTTTTCAGCCTCTTTTAAACGCTGATTAGTTTCCTGCAAATGTAACTCATGTGCAGCATTAAGTGCTGACATATTTTTATTTAAACGTTCAAGTTGCTCTTTGTAACCACCACTTCCTTCACTTATTAAGGTTCCATTAACCTTCATAGCATCAGAAAGTTGTTGGTA
Organism: Bacteroidales bacterium; assembly: GCA_003531155.1. GTDB lineage: Bacteria > Bacteroidota > Bacteroidia > Bacteroidales > Tenuifilaceae > UBA8529. Next base: position 4,012 of record DQHR01000038.1, read on the forward strand.
GGTTGTAGTTAAGCCACTTGCAGCTGTACTAATATCTGACGCTACTTTATTACCAGACTCGGTAATCCTATTACTAACATTTTCTCCAGCCTTAGTAAGTTGGTCCTGTAAATTAGTAACAGATTTACTTACACCAGTCATAAAATCCTGACCACTTTCAGCAACGATACCCGCGGTTTTCTGATAGTTTTCGGAAAGAATATTAATTGACTCTGTTAAAACTTGCCCAGATTTTGAGTAGTTATCAGTAAATGAACCAACAGATTCGGATGCCTTTTTCATTTTCTCGGTATATTCATTTGTTGCAACAGCAGCATTTGAAATATCTGCAAGTTTTGCAGAAGTTTCACCAAGTTTATTTAAACCGCGACCAACTTTTTCAAATAGTTCAGGACCAATCTCTGCGCTTTCGAGCATTTTATTAAACTTTTCTGTAAAAACAAGTGCTCCTCCCATATTGGCACCTGAAACAGCAACTTGCTGAGTTTGGCTAGATCCAGATGATTGAGTTGCTCCTTGAGCAATACCGCCACTTGATGCAACAACACTTGATATTATTTCCTTTATTGAATCAGCATCAAGAGGCCCACCATGTTTGCTGTCACTTCTATACTTACGAAGTTCCTCTTCATCTGACATGCCTGCAAGTTCAGGATAAACTAGCGTCCAGTCAACCTCTTCATGAATAGGCTCAAAAGCGGAGAAAAAGAAAATAATCGCTTCGATACCCATACCAAACATAAGCATGATGGTAGCACCTTTCAGGTGAAGGATTTTGAATAGAGCTCCAAGAATTACAATTGAAGCACCCCAACCATAAAGATACTTCATAAAGTTTTTCCAACCTGATCCTTGGACTATTTCAGAAATATTAAATCCCATGGTGTTTAAATATTAAGTTGTTATTGCACATCAGTGCACTTTACCTATTTACTGCCTAAGTATGTTTTTACACACCTAAATCCTATATAAGACTTGGTAGTATCTTGATATTCAAAAGTACGAGTTCCAACTTGTAAAAAATAGCCAATATCTTTCCATGAACCACCTCTAATTACTTTGCGTTTTAAAGCAGGAGGATCATTTGGCTTTGCATTATATTTATAATCTGGGTTCATGTCGTGTGTAAATGCATAGGCACTTTCATCGAAAGCATTAGCAGTCCACTCGGCAACATTACCTGCCATATCATAAATTCCATAATCGTTAGGATCGAACGAACCTACAGGTAGTGTTATAAATCCACCGTCGTCAACTAAGTTTCCACGTAGAGGTTTAAAGTTTGCAAGGAAACATCCCTCTGCGTTACGAGTGTAAGGGCCACCCCAAGGATACATGCTATGATCAAGACCTCCTCTAGCAGCATATTCCCATTCAGCTTCAGTTGGTAATCTATAATCATGAGAACCAGGTTGTCCTTCAGAAGCCATATACTTATTAAGCATTTGGGTTCTCCAAATACAGAAAGCTGTGGCTTGTTTCCATGAAACACCAACTACAGGATAGTTATCATATGAAGGATGCCAAAAGTAAGTTGTAGCGTAAGGTTCATTAAATGAGTATGTGAAATCGCTTATCCAACAAAGAGTATCAGGGTAAACATTAACTTTATCTCGAATGATAAACGAAGAACGATCTGTAACTTTTACAGGAACTCCCATATTATTTATTATCTCACCTTGATCATAACTTTGGGTTTCGAAGTTATAACGATTACGCCTTGCTGCTGCTTGTTTTAAATCAACCCAGAAATATTCATAGTCAAGTTTTCTAGTGTCAACTTCTTTGCGATTATAAAAACTTTCCTCCTTAGTATAATACATCTCTTTTAAGATTTCAGCCTGTCCCTCATCAGTTGGATCAATCGGTATCTCCCAATTTAAAGTTGGAGGGTCAATTGGGTTTCCGAATTGATCTTCAGAAATGGCAAACTCATCATTTTGTTCAGCAAGTTTTCTTCTAGCAATAGAGTCACGAACATAATAAACAAACTGACGATATTGGTTATTAGAAATTTCAGTTTGATCAATCCAAAAAGCATCTACAGAGATGGTTCTGGTTGGAGCGTTTATTGCCCAAGAAACATCTTGATCGTTGCCACCCATATTGAAAGACCCCATTGGAACTAATACCATACCGTATGGGTTAGGCTCAGCAAAACTTCTTCTACCTTCAACACCAACAAGTTCTCCATTAGGACCTCCTGAGCCGCAGCTATTCAGCAGGGCTATTACAAAACTAAAAATAAGAAGCTTTTTCATAACACTCCATTTATTTAGCAAATAACGTAATTTTTTTTGAATTCAGTTTTAAATGGTCTACAAAAATCTTATGCTTTTGTATTGTTGAGGTGGTCTTTCTTTCTTCAAAGAAAAACTATAACCAAGCATAAACTCATGAGAACCATCATTATAAGCACTGATTTCACGCAACGAAAACTCGTATGCGTAACCTATCTTGAGCCCATTAAAAAGCTCAATTCCAAACATTCCAGTTATGGCATCACCTAAACGACCCATACGATAAGAAACGCCTCCCCAGAATTTTTTATTGTATTTAATGTTAGCTGATAACGAAATTTGTGATAAAAATAAATCGGAAACTGCATAAACAGAGGGGTTAAACTGCCAAGATGAATTTGGCATATTTAGTATATATCCTCCAGTTAAGTAAAATTGACGTTTATAGTGAGACGGATTTGTAGCATCATTCATTTTTGTTCCATTTAGGTGTGCTGCAGATAATCCGAAATACATTTCTTCATTATTAAAGTAAAGACCCGCGCCAAAATCAAGGTTTAAACTACTTTCTTTTCCTTCAGGAATTGCAATATCTCCTGTTGCACCCGGATAATTCCATTTTGGGTCAATATTTTTACTGATAAAACCTCCATTTATTCCAATGCCAAGCATTCCTTTACTAGTTTTAATGCGAGCAGCATATGAAAGGTTAACACCGAGATCTTTATTAAAAGCAGGATTATCGCTAAAAATATTTAATCCTACACCACTTTTAAAGCCAAAGGGAGAAATTGCTGCATTTACATTCAGTGCACTAGTTCGGGGAGCTCCATCAAATCCTACCCATTGAATTCTGTTGATTAGGCTTGTAGCAATCATATCATTGCTGCCTGCAGCACCCGGATTAATAGTATTTTGGCTGAACATAACTTGTGAGAATTGAGGGTCTTGCTGCGCAAAGGCAGAAGATAATAAAAACAATAAAACAAGCATTAATCCGGGTTTCTTTAATTGCATGTTATTATACCTCACTAAAAATGGTTCAACCGAAAGGTAAAGTAAATAAAAATATTGATTCCTTACAAATTTTATTAACAATAATGTGTTGATAAAAGAATGAAAAAGTATAAGCTTATACTTTTAAACAAACTAAAAAGTTAGGAATTAATACTAAAATTTATATTAATTCTAGCAAAAAAAAAATTAAGGAAAGAATCATATAAGTTAAACAACTTTATTATAGACTCTTAGCCATCTTTCAGGAATTTCATGCTTACTTGCAGCAACGTAATCAGCATAAGAGCAGGCAATAATGATGCTTTTATTAGAAAACTGATCTTTTAAAGAAGTTGGTATTTCCATCCACCAATTATCAGAACTGAGGCTCTTATAAAAAACCATTTCAATTTCTGGTGTAGAACTTTCAACGATAAATTTTTTAAAATCACCATTAGAATTTGGTCGTTCGAGTTTACGTTGAGAGTAAGCCTCAATAAAATGCCACATTAGTTGAGCTGATAAATGCGAACTTTGAGGATAATTCTCAGCATTCAGTTCAAAAACACCAAAGCAGCAAGTTTTATCACTAAGACCAGCGTAGCGAGAGAGTTGACAAGCCTCTTCTGCATATAATCCATTTGGTGAAGGAAAAATATTTCCTTGACAATCGGAGTTTCTTATTGCACCAAGATCGAAGCTAACTAAATCGGAATCTCTAAAAGTAGGCTCTATTTCACGATAATTTCCCCTTACAAATCCGAGGCGAAATATTTCATGATTCATTTTATTGAGCATTTCGATACTATTGGGGTCACATAGATATCCCTGATATCCAACTATGCTGATGTTGAACAAATTCTCTATAGGTTCATCGAGGAAATGTTTGATATACCCAGTTGAGCAGAATTCTCCATTATTGTCATCCATATCAATTCTCGAATCGATGAATGAAGCGGTAATACTTTTACGGTGTAATTTTATTGCTTGATATATAGGATATGATAATTCTTGTGTTCCTCCTAGCACGACCAGAGTTGCTCCTTTTGAAAGGAAATAATCAGCTAGATCTTTTATGGCAGAGTAAGAATCCTTGGTCGTTTTTGTTGGTTTTAAATTACCAGCATCAATAATTTTTGTTTTAATGGGGAAACTCGAAAGGCTATAAAAGAATTCGCGAATCAAATCTGGAGACTTAGAGGCTCCTTTGTTAGAAGAGTTTCTACTTTCAGGAAACCCAACTATGACTATTTCTCCATCAATTATTGAAGGAAAACTTTTGCCATGCTTAAAGAATGTAGTATTTAAAAGAGTTGATGCATCTTTGCCTACTCCTCCAATTTTTGGAAGAGCATCGGTGGGATCAAGATAATCGACTGGGCTCATTTCTTTGCTTTACCTTGAGGTTTTTTCTTTTTGTTAGTTGGCTTCTGATTATCTATAATCTTAATGCAGTCAGCATAACCCAACTTGTGAGCATCAGTTCCCTTTGGGAGTTTGTAATTATCTCCTTTGTAATTAATGTATGCACCCCAACGGCCATTTAGTAATTGTAGGGAAGGTTCCTCTTCAAAAATTTTAATCACCTTTTCACGCTCTTTCTTTCTACCTTCCTCAATAAGTTCTATTGCACGAGCAATAGTAATTGTTATAGGATTATCTTCCTTTTTTAGGGAAACAAATTTTGAATTATGGCGAACGTAAGGACCAAAACGACCAACTCCGATAATTACCTCTTTATCTTCATAAAGTCCTAGGTTACGAGGAAGATCAAATAATTTTAGTGCTTCTTCGAGTGATATTGTCTCAATTAATTGGCCTTTAAGCAAGCTAGCATACTGAGCCTTTACGTTTGTTTCAGGATTATTCTCGCCAATTTGTGCGATAGGACCAAAACGTCCAATTCTAACAGATACAGGTTTTCCTGTTTTTGGATCGTTGCCTAATAGCCTTTCCCCTTTACTATAATCTGATTCTACAAGGGTTTTTTCAACATCTTTATGGAATGGGCGATAAAATTGATCAATCATTTTTGCCCATTCTATTTTGCCTTCTGCAATATCATCAAAATCCTTTTCGACAGTTGCAGTAAAATTAAAGCTTAGGATGTTTTCGAAATATTCAATTAGAAAGTCGTTTACAACGATACCAATATCGCTAGGGAAAAGTTTAGCTTTTTCGCTACCCGTATTTTCCACTTTCTCTTGCTGGGAAATCTTGCCGTTCTTTAAAAGTATTGAAACATATTTCCGTTCAACCCCATCACGATCCTCTTTCAAAGCATAACCTCGTGTAACAATTGTTGAAATTGTTGGAGCGTATGTTGAAGGGCGACCGATGCCTAGTTCTTCTAGTTTTTTTACAAGACTCGCTTCTGTATACCTTGCAGGGCGTTGAGTAAATCTTTCATTAGCGATGATTTCCATTGGATTTAGCACTTGTCCCGCTCTCATAGGGGGCAAAAGATCTTTACCCGTTTCCTCGGAATCGTCATCTGATGATTCTAGGTAAACTTTTAGAAAACCATCGAATAAAATTACTTCTCCTGAAGCTATGAAATTATATTTTGAAGTAGATATGTTTATAGTTACAATCGTTTTTTCAAGTTGAGCATCGCTCATTTGAGAAGCGATTGTACGCTTCCATATCAATTCGTAAAGGCGTTGCTCAGCGTTACTACCTGTTATTTTGTGCTTATCAATATAGGTAGGACGAATAGCTTCGTGGGCTTCCTGTGCACCTTTCGATTTAGTCTTAAACTGACGGGGATTGTGATATTTTTCACCAAATTCATTACAAATGGTCTGCTTTGCCGATTCAATAGCTGTATCAGAAAGGTTAACAGAATCGGTTCTCATGTAAGTAATATGCCCCGCTTCGTAAAGTTTCTGAGCAATGGTCATCGTTTGCGATACAGAAAAGTTAAGTTTCCTACTCGCTTCCTGTTGTAATGTAGATGTAGTAAAAGGTGGGGCTGGAGTTTTCTTTGATGGCTTTTTGCTTACATCAGAAATAGTAAATGTGGCATTTTTACAGTTCTCGAGTAAACTAAGCGTCTCCTCAAGAGTACTAATCTTATCTGAAAGTTCTGCCTTAATTTCAACATCACCATTAAAAAGGGCATTAACCTTAAAGAATGAAGCTGATTTAAAAGCAAAAACCTCTCTTTCGCGCTCAACAAGCAATCTAACCGCAACAGACTGTACTCTACCTGCTGAAAGTGCTGGCTTAACTTTTTTCCAAAGAATGGGAGAGAGTTCAAAGCCCACCAATCTATCAAGAATTCTTCGAGCTTGTTGTGCATTAACTAGATTATAGTCGATACTACGAGGATTTTGAATTGCATTTTGAATTGCATCTTTGGTAATCTCGTGGAATACAATCCTTTTGGTTTTTTTAGGATCAAGTTTCAAAACCTCGCTAAGGTGCCAAGCAATTGCTTCTCCCTCACGATCTTCATCGGAAGCTAGCCAAACGGTTTGTGCCTCTGCTGTACTTTTACGAAGGTCATCAACAACCTTTTTCTTCTCCTCGCTAATAATATATTCAGGCTTATACCCTTTTTTGATATCTATTCCAAGGTTTTTTTTAGAAAGATCCCTAATGTGGCCAAAACTAGACTTTACAATAAAATCTTTACCCAAAAATTTTTCTATCGTTTTGGCTTTGGCTGGAGACTCTACTATGACAAGATTCTTGATCATACCTTATTAAATAAGTTTGAAGAAATTTGGCACAAAGTAAAACAATTAACGAAGTAACAGCAAAAAAAATTTTTAAAATAGATTATTTTCATTCATAAAACGTTGATGAATAAAAATAATATCTCCCTTTAAACACTAATTAACAAAGGATCTTTTGAACGAAGTAATCTATTAAGAATAGCTTTTAAATTATTGTTAACTTTGGCATTGATTTTTAAAATTTGGACTATGGCACATAAAAAACTTGAATCCAAGGTAAAACTCAGAGTGTGGATATGGGGCTCTGTTTCATTTGTAATTCTTATAGGCACGCTGCTTTTTATTTTAATTTCAGCGGAAGTCTTTGGTCCAATGCCAACATTCGAAGAGTTAGAGAACCCCAAAAGCAATTTAGCATCTGAGGTTATCTCCGAAGATCATAAAGTTTTAGGTACATACTTTATTCAGAATAGAACTTTTGTTAGTTACGATAAAATATCTCCAAACGTTATAAAAGCTCTCGTTGCTACTGAAGATATTCGTTTCCGACGTCATAGCGGAATCGATGCCAGAGGTTTAGGTCGGGTATTTGTTAAAACATTGCTTCTTGGAAATAGGGATGCAGGAGGAGGAAGTACTATAACTCAGCAGTTAGCAAAGAATTTGTTTCCAAGAGACACAGTCTATCGCAGCTTCTTTTTGTCCAAAATAGCGCATCTTGGCATTGCCAAGTTTAAAGAGTGGATAACTTCGGTTAAGCTTGAGAAGAATTATACAAAGAATGAAATTATTGCTATGTATCTCAATGTTGTTGAGTTTGGAGGGAATGCCTTTGGTATTAAATCCGCTGCAAAAACATTCTTTAACACCTCTCCCGATTCTCTTAAGCTTGAAGAAGCAGCTGTTCTTGTTGGACTAGTTAACGCGCCTACAAGGTATAGCCCTGTTCGTAATCCAGCGCGTTCTTTGACTCGTAGAAATTTTGTACTTTCTCAGTTACATAAATATGAGTTTATATCGAAGCATACATACGATTCATTGATTAAGATACCTATTAAACTAAAATATAAAGTTCAGGATCATAACGTTGGGCCAGCAACCTATTTTCGCGAAACTCTAAGGCAAATTCTCAGCGCCCGAAAACCTGAGCCACGTTTTTACTCTACGCACGAGCAATATGTTGAGGATTCTGTTCAATGGGCAAATAATTCATTGTATGGTTGGTGTAACAAAAACCTTAAACCAGATGGAAGACCCTACGATATCTATCGTGATGGTTTAAAAATATATACTACCATAAACTCTAAAATGCAACAATATGCTGAAGAAGCTGTAGAAGAGCATTTGTCAAAATACTTGCAATTTCATTTTGATTTTGAACAGAAAAAAACAGGCTATAGGCTTTTCGATCCTAAGTTGACGAATGAGCAAATTAAAAGTNNAAAAGTATCCTTCTTAGTGCAATGAAACAAACGGAACGTTATAGGCTTTTAAGAAACAAAGGCGTTTCAATGGATAGTATATATGCCAACTTCAATGCTAAGACGAGAATGACTATTTTTACTTGGAAAGGAGAGAGAGATACACTTATGTCTCCTATGGACTCGATAAAGCATTACAAACGCCATTTACGAGCAGGGTTTATGGCAATGAATCCTCACAATGGTCATATTCGTGCTTACGTGGGTGGGCCTAACTACCGACATTTTAAGTATGATCATGTTTATCAGGGTAAGCGTCAGGTTGGTTCTACGATAAAACCTTTTTTATATACTCTTGCTATGCAGGAGGGGTATTCTCCTTGCTATAAGATTCCAAATGTTTCACAAACATTCATTGAAAGGATAAAAGATAAAGATGGTGTAGCTAAGGATTCCACATGGACTCCAAAAAACTCAGGGAGTTCAAAATATGATGGAAAGATGGTCACCCTTAAATGGGGACTGGCAAACTCGGTGAATAATATATCGGCGTGGCTTATTAAGCAATTTACTCCACAAGCGCTTGCTGATATTATTAAGAAGATGGGCATCTCAAGCAAAATACAGCCTGTTAACTCTGTATTTCTTGGAACATCTGAAGTTTCGGTTTACGAAATGGTTGGAGCATACAGTACTTTTGCAAATAAGGGAGTTCATGTTGAGCCGCTAATGGTTACCAAAATTGAGGATAAAAACGGGAATGTTTTAGAATCATTTAGTCCTCAGAAAAAAGAAGCTATTAGCGAACAAACAGCATACTTGATGACTAATCTATTAGAGGGTGTAATTAACTTTGGAACAGGATATCGTTTACGAGCAACCTATGAGTTACCTGGTGCTATTGCTGGCAAAACGGGTACTACCCAAGGTCATGCTGATGGTTGGTTTATGGGAATGGTACCAAATCTTGTTACAGGAACATGGGCTGGTGCTGAAGATCGATCGGTACACTTTCAGGAACTTTTCTTTGGTCAGGGAGCTACTATGGCATTGCCAATATTTGCACTTTTTATAGAAAAGGTATATAAAGATCCTCTTTTGGGTGTTTCACCCAATGATCAGTGGGAGAAGCCTTTGGTCGAAAAATATTTCGACATTGATTGTGAGAACGTTAAAGGGAAGAAGAAAATTGAGGAGGTTAACGAGGACGATTTCTTTTAATTGATTTGTTAATTATAGACCTGGTATTGAACCTATGAGGTTTTTGGTATATTCTGTTTTGGGCTGATAAAAAATCTCATCAGAAGTTCCTGATTCTATCAACTCCCCATTCTTTAGGACAATTATCCTATCGCTAATATATTTTACAACGGCTAAATCGTGTGAAATGAAAATTAGAGTTAGGTTTAGTTGTTCTTTTAAATCTTTAAGCAGATTAAGGACTTGCGCTTGAACTGAAACATCTAAAGCCGAAACTATCTCATCGCAAATAATAACCTTTGGGTTTAACGCAAGAGCACGTGCAATCACAATTCGCTGACGTTGACCTCCAGAGAATTCGTGAGGATACCTGTAATAGCTATCTGCAGGGAGAGCAACTTTGTTAAGCAATTCGAGCACTCTTAGTTTTCGTTCTTTTTTTTTCCGACAGATTCCATGCACTTTCAAAGGTTCAGAAATTGAATGTCCTACTGTTTTTCGAGGGTTAAGCGATGAATATGGATCTTGAAAAATTAGTTGAACCTCTTTTCGGAAATCTTTGTTAAACTGTTTGTTCATTTTAGTGAGTCTTACCCCCTTGTAATATATGAATCCTGATTGATTTTTTATTAGATTTAACAGAGTTCTCCCAAGCGTTGTTTTTCCTGATCCTGATTCTCCTACAATCCCAAGGGTTTCACCTTCAAATAATTCTAAATCAACTTCCTTAACGGCCATAAACTGGGAAGTAGGCTTACCCAACAGATTTCTTTTAGTAGTAAAACAGGTTACTATTTTTTTTGCATTGTAAAGTAAGTTGCTGCTAATCTGTGGTTTTGTAATATTTTTTTCGGTTAACTTTTTTTCAAAATCACCTGTTAAAAAATCCTCAACAGTAAGTAATCTATAAGGTCTATTTGAAATAGGCGGCCTACAGGCGAGTAAACCCTTTGTATAAGGCTGCTGTGGTGACTCAAAGATCTGATTAACGAGACCTTGCTCAACAATGTTTCCATGTTGGAGGATCATTACCTTATCTGCAATATCTTTAATCAATCCAAGATCGTGACTAATAAAGATCATGCTCATCGAATATTTCTTGCGAAGCGATTTAAGAAGTTCAATCAATCCCTTCTGAACTGTAACATCTAAAGCTGTTGTTGGTTCATCAGCGATGAGCAACTCGGGGTTACCCGAAATGGCCATTGCTATCATTACCCTTTGTTTTTGACCTCCACTTAACTGATGTGGATAACTGTTGTAAATCTTTTGCGCATTGGGAAGTTGCATCTCTTCTAATAAATCAATGCAACGTTTTTTAGATGCAGTTCTCGCTAAATTTGAGTTAAGTTGAACGGCTTCGAGTAGTTGTTTACCGCACCTCATCGAAGGGTTAAGGCAAGTGAGAGGTTCTTGGAATATCATCGCTATGCGTTTACCTCTAATCGACTGAAAACTTTTTTCATCGAGAGTAAGAAGATTCTCTGATGAACCATTGCTAAAAGTTATTTGTGCCGAACCATTGTCTATAATTGCTTGTGGAGGTAATAACCCCATTAAGCTAAGTGATGTGATTGATTTCCCCGATCCCGATTCTCCAACAATTCCAAGAATTTCACCTTTTTCTAAAGTGAAGGAGATATCCTTAAGAACGGTTATATTTCCAAATCGGACACTTAGATTTTCTACCTTAAGCATTATAGGGAGGTATTTGAAAATTGATTTGTGAGAATAGCCTCCCCGATAAGGTAACCATGAGCAGTAGCATAAATAATGGATCTTGTTGCTCCCGAACAATCACCAGCAAATTTAAGGCATTGCATTGATAAGTTATTCAGGCGATTAGAGTAAAATTTAATTTCGGGGGCATATACAAGATTGTCGTTATTGGCCACACCCGGAATTACTTTATCAAGATTTTCGATGAAATCGATAATACTTTCGATAATTCTTCGAGGGAATACGAGATTTACATCACCAAGAATAAAACTTTTTGGATCGAGAGTTGGGTTAACACGGTATAGGTTCTTGGTTCGTTTCGATTCCTTAAAATGGCTGTAGGTTTGAAGAATCACCTTGTCTTCGCCAGCAAGTAAATTCGAAAGTTTTGCTATGTATGAACCGTAACCAATGGGATCGTTAAATGGTTCAGTGAATTTGAGCGAAGCAAGAATGGCAAAATTGGTATTGCTGCTTTTCTCCTTCATCTTAGCATGTCCATTTACTGTAAGAAAATCGCCATAGTTTTCTGTTACAACAAAGCCAGATGGGTTATTGCAGAAGGTGCGCACCATATAGCCAGTCTTGCTTCGGTACTTCACTTTAAACTCGTACATCTCCTTGTTTATTTCATCCACTACATGGTTTGGTAGCTCATACCTGATTCCCATATCAACCCGGGTATTATCTAAAACGAGATTAGGATACTTGGTCATCATCTTATTGACTAATTTATGACCGCTACGACCAACGGTTACAATGGTCATATCAAACTTCCCATCACCATTAATCTTTGCATAATTCGTTTCAACATCTATATCGTTCACCTCATAGCTAAAGTGGAAATGGATATTTGAGTGTGATGAGAAATCATTATAGATATTAAATAGCACCTCTTTTAGCTGATCGGTGCCAATATGGTAAAAATCGGAACTAATGGGTTGAAATCCTTTTTCGTAGAAAAGTTTATAGTAATGATGATTCCCAAACGATTTTCCGGTCTCAACCTGCTTGTTTGAAGTGAAATTGATATAGTAATCAACAAGTTTCTTTTGTAGTATTGGATCTATGTAGATATCGCCGCCCATTTCGGTTGACACGAACAGCTTTCCATCGGCTCTTATCCCCGATATACTTGAAGAGTAAACATCCTTACTCTTTTCGAAAATATGAATTTCGTGAGAGGTTTCCTTTAATCTTTCGAGAAGACCTATCGCAGCAGCCCCAAATCCAATGATAGCGATTTTCATAGTAAAATGAATTAGATATTCCCAAATATCGAAAACAAAAACCGATACTGCAAGGAATTTGAAAATTGGAATAAAAATTGCCTGATAAACCTTTACAAGTCCATCTTTTAGGGATTAATTTCTTCCGAAAAGATGTTTTACAAGTTCTTCGACCTTTGCTATTTGTACTATAGCAATTCCTTCATTCTTTATATCTATTGCTTTATTGTATTTTGATACAAAGATGCGCTGCATACCCAATTTTTTTGCTTCAGAAATTCTTTGCTCAAGACGACTAACAGGCCTAATCTCTCCTGAAAGGCCAACCTCTGCAGCAAAACAGGTATCGTTGGGGATTGCTGAATCGAATGCCGAAGAAAGTATTGATGCGATTACCGCCAAATCCGTTGCAGGATCAGTTATTTTTAACCCCCCTGCGATATTTAAGAAAACATCCTTTGTTGCAAGTTTAAAGCCAGCCCGTCGTTCAAGCACAGCTAAAAGCATGTTCAACCTACGGGTATCAAAACCTGTTGTTGAGCGTTGAGGAGTTCCGTATGCTGCTGAGCTAACTAAAGCCTGTATCTCTATGAGGAAAGGACGAACACCGTCAACTGCGGCTGATATGGCAATGCCACTTAATGCCTCATCGCGATGAGAAAGTAGTATTTCCGAAGGGTTTGTCACTTCGACTAAGCCACCACTTTGCATCTCAAAAATGCCTAACTCTGAGGTCGAACCAAATCGATTCTTTGCAGAACGAAGGATTCTGTATATGAAATTATTATCGCCTTCAAATTGCAAAACCACATCAACAATATGTTCAAGTATTTTAGGACCTGCAATGCTTCCATCCTTAGTTATATGACCAATTAAAATTATTGGTGTTCCGGTTGTTTTTGAGAACCTAAGCAGAGTTGCGGTACATTCTCTTACCTGGGATACGCTTCCCGGCGATGATTCTATAGCATCGGAGTATAGCGTTTGTATGGAGTCTATTACAATAAGATCAGGTTTTGTACTATCGGCTTGGGTAAGAATATTCTCTAATAGGGTTTCATTTAGGATTAAGCACTCCTGATTATCAGGGTTAATTCTATCTGCCCGAAGTTTAACCTGTTTGGCGCTCTCCTCTCCTGATATATAAAGAATCTTTAGATGTTTTAACCCTAGTGCAAGTTGAAGGGCCAGCGTAGATTTTCCAATACCCGGTTCACCTCCAATAAGGATGAGTGAACCCGTTACAATGCCACCTCCAAGAATTCGATTAACCTCACCAATACCAGTATCAAGCCTCTTTTCGTTATTTGACTCAATATCTTTTATTGCTTTTGGTGTTGCATTTCTCGAAACATCTACAAATCCGGGGCGAGAGGTATCTTTGCTTATTCGTTCCTCAACATAAGTATTCCACTCACTACAAGATGGGCATCTGCCTAACCACTTAACTGATTCGGCACCACAATTCTGGCAAACGTACATACTTTTTGTTTTGGCCATAGAATTGTGATTATGAAACAGGTTCTACTTTACTTGTTTTTTTCTTAATAAAAAGCACAACCATTGATACTGCCCCAAGAGCAATAATCAAAAGAGTTTGCGACTCGTGTCCAATAGTTGCAAATACAAGCCCATCTTCGCGAGAAATGCCGAATAAACCAAGTCCCATAGCAGTTATTATGTGAAAAGCACCAAATCCGCCTTGAACAGGTACTACCATGCCAAAAGAACCTACAACCAATATAAATAGACTATCCACAATTGTTAAACTGCTTGTAGGTTTTGTTGAAAGAACTAAAAGGAAGGTCATTAAAAGATAAAGTCCCCAAAGTAAAAATGAATAAAAGACAAATTGCCCTCTCTTTTTCATTCTTGTAACAGATTTTAGACCATCAATAATTCCATAAACCATGCTTTTTACGCGTGATTTAACTTTATGTCCAAAAACATTTTTGCGAATAAGATGAAGAACTAAATAGGAAAAAACTAAAAATGCAACAATAACGACAATGGAGGCATATGAAAACCCTGAGGCTTTAAAGAAAATGGGTTTAAATATTTGATCTAGAATAAATCTCCCAAAAAAATCAATTTTGATTAAAAAGACTGATACTACACAGAGTAGAAGTACAACCATATCCGCTGCTCTTTCAACCAAAACAGTACCAAGTAATGATTCGAACGAAACATTGTCTGTTTTTTTTAGTGTTCCGCATTTAGTAATCTCTCCTAAGCGAGGAAATGCTAGGTTTGCCAAATATCCGATCATTACAGCTCCAAACACATTTCGTACCGAAGGCATTGGGCCAAGAGGCTCCATAAGTAGGCGCCAACGCAATGCTCTAACAATATTTCCCAAAATGGCAACGATTAACGATAACGCAACCCAAAAATAGTTTGCCTCCTTAAAACCTTTTACAATAACATCAAGGTCCACTTTACGAAAAGCAAAGTAGAGGAGAACTATTGCTAGCCCTGCAAAGATTAAATAGTTTAAAATTTGTTTTAATCTATCGCTCAATGTTTGTTAATTTATGATGATTAAACGAGTTTGTTGGTTTGGGTATCGGGGAAAATGATTGAGGGTTTAAAGCGCTTAGCTTCTTCAAAGTCCATCATTGCATATGACATGATGATAACAACATCTCCAACAGCACATTTGCGAGCCGCAGGTCCATTAAGGCAAATTTTGCCTGAACCTCGTTCGCCTTTAATTACATAGGTCTCAAGACGTTCTCCGTTGTTGATATTAACAACCTGAACCTTCTCGTTAGCAATAAGATTAGCAGCATCCATTAAATCCTCATCAATGGTGATACTTCCAACATAATGGAGGTTAGCCTCAGTTATCGAAACCTGATGAATTTTTGACTTTACAACTTCAATAAACATTTTATTCAAAAATTATTTAAAATAGACATTATCGATTAATCTTATCTTTCCTGCTCTTACTGCAATACACCCAATTATTGAATCAGAATCTGTCCAATTATTTACAGGCTGTAAATTTTGGCTATTGGCAAGAGAAAAATATTCAACAGACAAGTTAGGATCTTTATTAATATTTCGTTCAACCCAAACAATTAAATCATTAACCATTAATTCTCCAACCTTTTTCTGAGCATCAGAGAGTGTTTTATAAATTAATGGGGCGCTTTTCCTTACCTCTGGTTCTAGAAGAAGGTTTCTCGAACTCATCGCCAAACCATCCTTTTCACGAACGATTGGGCAAGAGATAATTTCTATTTTGAGATCGAGCAACCTAACCATTTGACGAATTATTGCCAGTTGCTGAAAATCCTTTTGTCCGAAATAAGCACGATGAGGTTTAACGATATCAAACAGTTTGCTAACTACCTGAGCGACGCCATTAAAATGCCCCGGACGATGAGCCCCTTCCATTACTTTGTCTAATTGTCCAAACTCAAAAATACGTGTATCAGGTTCGGGGTATATTTCTTGCTCAGAAGGCATAAATATGTAATGAATCCCAGAATCTTCAAGGAGTTTTATATCTTTTTCAGGTGTTCTTGGATAGTTTTTAAGATCTGTTTTATCGTTAAATTGGGTTGGATTAACAAAAATGCTTACCACAACAACATCATTTTCTCTAATGGCCTTCTCAACAAGAGAGATATGCCCTTGGTGAAGAGCTCCCATCGTTGGTACAAAGCCAATAGAAAGATTTTTGGCCCGAAGGTCAGTTAAAATACTTTTAACCTCTGATATATTATTTAAAACATTCATTTATGACAAATGTGAAATAAGTTCAAAGTTAAATAAAGCTTAAAATATAGAAGAAAAGCCATTCAAATTAGCGGTGCAAAGTTCGTAAAAAATTAAAAACTAATACCATCCATCAATAAAAATGAACATCAAATAATTATATCACTTAAGATATCCTTAAAAATCAGAGAATAAGCCAATGATAAATGTAAATATTTTTTTATACTTTTGTAAAATAAATATTTGCCCGGATACGGACTGTTAAAACTAAAACCGAATCCGGGTTTTGTACCTCTGATGTTTTAAATCAGAAACCTGAAACAGTAATGAAGAACACAAAGGTTCTATTTATCTCCCAGGAAATTACCCCTTATCTGCCAGAGAGCGAGATGGCTTTAATTGGGCGTAATCTTCCACAAGGGATACAAGAAAGAGGGAAAGAGATTAGAACATTCATGCCACGTTATGGATGTATAAACGAAAGGCGTAACCAACTCCACGAGGTGATTCGTCTTTCGGGTATGAATCTGGTTATTGATGATTCTGACCATCCTCTAATTATCAAAGTTGCCTCAATTCAAAGCGCTCGGATGCAAGTTTATTTCATTGATAATGAGGATTACTTTCATCGAAAATTCACCCTCTGTGATGAGAATAATACTTTTTTTGATGACAACGACGAACGCTCAATCTTTTTTGCTCGCGGAGTTCTTGAAACTGTAAAAAAACTTCGTTGGGCACCTGATTTAATCCATTGTCATGGGTGGATATCAGCATTTGTACCCCTTTTAGTTAAGAAAGCATACTATGACGATCCATTATTTGCAAAATCAAAAGTTGTTTATTCTGTATACAACGATGGATTTGACAATGCTTTTAGACCGAATGTGCGAAATAAGATTTTAATCGAAGGAATTACAAAGAAAGATGTTGAAATACTTAAAACTCCAGATTTTGTCAATCTTTCAAAACTTGCCATCAACTTTTCGGATGGCATAATTCTTGGTAGCGAAGAAATAAATAATGATGTAAACGAATATATTAATAGCATTAATAAACCCGTTTTGCCATTTCAGAGCAAAGATACTTATATCGAATCTTTCAATAATTTTTACGATCAGATTTTAAACAACTCAATAAATGACAAGAAATAAGTTTAGCAAGGATTTGAGTTTTTTTCTTAGAAAACACATCTCATTTCAGTTTTTAGCAGTTCTGGTTTTACTCATTAGTTTTAACTCATGCTATAATGAGCCGAATACAATTGGTGGTGATATGATTCCCGGAGAGGATAAAACAGCAATTTTTATTACTGATACCTTTAAAGTTGCAGCTTATACCATTAAGACTGACTCAATTTCGACGAGTGCTTATGGTTCGGCAGTGTTGGGTTGCGACAACTCAGATATTTTTGGAAAGGTTAAATCTGACTTTATGACTGAGTTTGCGTTGTCGAGCACTAAAGATACTTTTCAAAAGCTACCAGACAGACCAATCGATTCAGTATTCCTTGAAATGAATTTGGCGAGAACATGGGGTCAAAAAAACCATGCTATAAACGTGAGAATTTACAGGGTTAATTATGATATTTATAATTCTACCACAAAGATTCAATACATAAATGGTCTTAAGGATATTACCAGTGATAAATATTTGCCAGATGAGGTTGGCGAATCTTTTGTTTATAGTGGCGAAGATAGCGTTAGAATTAGACTCAAATCAACCTTTGTTGATTTTCTAAAAGGGCTACCCGATTCAGCATTTATTAGTCACACAGTTCTTCAGCGATATTTCAAAGGCTTATATATAACAAGTGACGATTATAATGGCAATGATGGAGTATTATACTTTTTTGGAAATAAAAGCGATAATATCAGATTAGTGTTACATCATAAAAGGCAGACTATAAGAAATGGTGTGCAGATTGAAGTTGATACTGTTTTTAATTTGCTTAGCGTCGTTTCTCCTCGGTTTAACCACTACACACACGATTATAGTTCTGCTAGGGCTGATTTAAAGATAAATCATTTTTACGATACAACAACAAATGCCGTTAATGTAGAAGACACCGTATTTTATGTTGATGGACTTGGTGGAGTAAGAGGGATGATAAAACTTAAAAGTGCTGAACAGTGGAGAAAACTTATGCCCATTGCAATTCATCGGGCTCAATTACTGTTTGATGTTCAACCGCATTCTGATTATTCCCCAGACTCTATTATCAATCCCGTTTCATACTATTATAAAAGAATTCAGGATAATGATAACACTATGGCTACGGATGATTTATCAAAACTATTAGATTATAATATTTCTAACACGAATAAAGTAAGTTACAATAAAGCAAAGAAATATTACAGTGTTGATGTTAAGCTTCATCTTCAAAATATTATTAAAGGTAAGGTTAAAGAAGATTACTTTTTCTTAGAACCAACAGATTTTAAATCTAATTATAGACAAGGAATTTTTAGAACTGGGAATAATAGTAAACCTATAAAATTAATTATAACTTACTCAAAGCTATAGCATTATGTGTGGTATTGTTGGTTATATTGGACACAGGCAGGCCTACTCTATTGTAATAAATGGGCTAAAAAGATTAGAGTATCGGGGTTATGATTCAGCTGGTGTTTGTATAATGAATGGTGAATCTCAATTGTACAAGTGTAAAGGGAAAGTAACTGATCTTGAAAAACATATTGGGTCAAATGTTTTAACGGGAACACTTGGCATGGGTCATACTCGCTGGGCAACACATGGTGTTCCTAATGACATAAATGCTCACCCGCATGTTTCAATGAATGGATTGTTTACAATCATTCACAATGGAATTATTGAGAACTATAGCTCATTAAAGAATCGTCTCGAAAAGAGAAATTATGAATTTAAAACCGAAACAGATACCGAGGTTTTAGCTAATCTCATTGAATATATATATCTTAAAGGTAGTGTTACTGCAGAGATTGCAGTTCGACTTGCATTAACAAAAGTTGTTGGTGCTTATGGTTTGGTGGTAATTTGTCGTGATGAGCCAAATATGCTAATTGCTGCACGAAAAGGAAGCCCTTTAGTTATAGGTGTAGGGGAAGATGAGTACTTTGTTGCGTCAGATGCTACTCCAATAGTTGAGTTTACCAATAGCGTTATATATCTCAACGACAATGATGTTGCCATAATTAGAAGAGGAGAGTTGACTCTTAAAACAATCTATAACGAATCGTTACAACCCAATATTCAAACCTTGGATCTTGATATTGAGGAAATTGAAAAGGGCGGGTTCGAGCATTTTATGCTTAAAGAGATATTTGAGCAACCACGAAGTATTCACGACACTTTCAGGGGAAGAATATCACCAGATCTTGACGAAATCCATTTAGGCGGCCTGTATCATGTACTTCCTAAGCTTATAGATGCAAAGCGGATTATTCTTATTGGTTGTGGAACATCTTGGCATGCAGCTTTGGTTGGCGAATATTTAATGGAAGAACTAGCTAGGGTTCCTGTTGAAGTCGAATATGCATCGGAGTTCAGATATAGAAGTCCAATTATCTATAAAGATGATGTCGTAATTGCTATTAGCCAGAGTGGTGAAACAGCGGATACACTTGCAGCAATACGTTTGGCAAAAGAAGCAGGTGCTCTTGTTCTTGGTATTTGTAACGTTGTTGGCTCTAGCATCCCTCGCGAAACAGATGCGGGTGTATACACCCACGCAGGGCCTGAAATTGGAGTTGCTTCAACTAAAGCGTTTACAGCTCAGGTTACAATTCTAACAATGATATCAATTTTATTAGGTTGGAGAAAAGGTAATCTTAGTAACGAGAAGTATAAGGAGTTAATAAAAGAGATAACGCTTGTTCCTGAAAAGATAGAGAAGATTTTGGAATCTAATAATGAGGTGATTAAGATAGCAGAGATATTCCATAAATCCACAAATTTCTTATATCTAGGAAGAGGTTATTTCTTCCCAGTTGCACTTGAAGGGGCTTTGAAATTAAAAGAAATATCATACATACATGCTGAGGGATACCCTGCTGCAGAAATGAAGCATGGGCCCATTGCTCTAATTGACGATAAAATGCCTGTTGTTGTGATTGCAGCAAAAGATGGTAGCTACGAAAAAGTTGTAAGTAATGTTCAAGAGGTTAAGGCTCGTAAAGGTGTTGTAATTGCAATTGTAACCGAAGGCGATACTTTAATTAAGGAGATGGCTGATTATGTTCTTGAAATCCCTATAGCACATGAAATCGTTGAATCTCTATTGGCGGTTATTCCACTACAGCTTCTTGCTTATCATATCGCGTTAATGCGAGGTTGTAATGTTGATCAACCAAGAAACTTGGCAAAATCTGTAACAGTTGAATAGTATTAAAGGGAGCAATTAGCTCCCTTTCTTTTTATCTGCTTTTATATTGTGATTCGTAATACTGCTGATAATTTCCCGATACAATATCATCTAACCATTTTTGATTAGATAAGTACCATTCCACGGTTTTTGTTATACCTTCCTCAAATTGAAGGGACGGTTTCCATCCTAATTCTTTTTGTAATTTTGTTGAATCAATCGCATATCTAAGATCATGACCAGCCCTGTCTTTCACGTAAGTAATTAGTTTCTCAGAATCACCAGTGTTTCTATTCAGTTTCACATCCATCACTCTACATAAGACCTTGATGAGATCGATGTTTTTCCACTCATTATTTCCTCCTATGTTGTATGTTTCTCCGATTTTTGCCTTATGAAAGATAAGATCAATTGCAGCAGCATGATCATGAACATAAAGCCAATCGCGGACATTCTCCCCTTTGCCGTAAATCGGAATTGGTTTATTATTCTTGATATTGTTAATTGCTAGAGGAATTAGTTTTTCAGGAAACTGATTTGGGCCATAGTTATTTGAGCAGTTTGAGATAACAATTGGTAAACCATATGTATGATGATATGCTCTAACCAAATGATCTGATGAGGCTTTTGAAGCGGAATAAGGACTACGTGGATCATATGAGGTTGCTTCGGTAAAGAAGCCCTCGTCCCCTAAACTACCATAAACCTCATCTGTGGATATGTGGTAAAAAAGTTTACCCTCGAAATTATCTTTCCACTTTCTTTTTGCTGCATTAAGGAGTATAACAGTCCCAAGGATATTTGTTTTAATAAAAGCCATTGGATCGGTTATAGACCTATCGACATGTGACTCGGCAGCCAAATGTATTACACCATCAATTTGGTTATCGCTAAAAATTTGCTCAATGGTATGCTCATTTGTTATATCGGCCTTAATAAAGGAGTAATTGTCAAACTTTTCAATGTCCGTTAAATTCTCAAGATTCCCAGCGTATGTTAGCGCATCGAGATTGATTATATTATAATTGGGATAACTTTTAACAAATCGACGAACAACGTGCGAACCAATAAATCCAGCACCGCCTGTAATAAGTATTGTTTTTTTCATTTAAAATAGGTTAAGAACTTTCAAAATTAACTCAAAAACTTTAACTTCGCACCCTCTTTTATAAAAAACGGCTCGTAGCTCAGCTGGTAGAGCACGTGACTCTTAATCATGGGGTCGAGAGTTCGATCCTCTCCGAGCCGACAAAAGTCTTCGATTTCCGAAGACTTTTTTATTTTCTTGCTGGATGTTTACTTTTTGCTAACCTGTTTTTATTGCAACTAACGGAAAAACGATATAATATTGCACTGTTTTAAAGTGGGTTACAATATAAAGGAGGTGAATATGATTACTATAGTTGGAGGTGAAATATCAAACCAAAAAGGTACAACAGTTACCTATAGGCTTAAGTGTGAAAGTTGTGGTTATATTGATAGCTCCGAAACAACTATTACCATTATGAAAGGGGTTACTGAAGTAACCACAAGAAAATGTCCTCACTGCGGTAAAAGTCAGATTATAAAGATGAAATTCGACATGAATTAATCTTTTGGTTTTTTATCTTGCTTTTCATTTAATGCAACACTAAAAAGAAGATAGTAATTGCTTTAGTTTAGTTTCTGCTATTTTCAAGGTATACTCAAAATTTATTAAACGTGTACACGATTGAACATAATTCTCTTGAGCAAAATGAACTTCAATTGAGGTAGTTTGTCCTAACTTAAGTCGTTGAGTGCTAATATCAAGATTTTCTTTTGTGAGCATGTTATTTTCTCGTTCTATTTCCAATAATTTTTGCTGGTTTTCGAACTGTGTTATTGCATTCAACAGATCAGTTTTTGCTTGAAGTTTAACGTTTTCGAAATTATATTCTGCCGATTTTAGATCTAGTTTTGCAATCGAAATTTTGCGATTAATTTCCCCTGCTTTAAAAATGGGGATGGAAATTGAACCACCAAACTGTGGACCTATACTATTTCCACTAGTATTATTAATCGATCTACTTGATTGGGAATACATATATCCTGCGGTAAAACTTATTTGAGGAAAGCGTTCGCGCTGATATTCTTTTAGCGATAAATTAGCAATTCCGACTTGCTTTTGATATGATAATATAGATGTATTTGATGACTCAAGTTTTTGAATTAGTTCATCTTTATTAAAAGTAAAGTTAACCGAGATAGTATCTGATACATCGTAAGTTGAATCAACGGCTATACAAAGAAGGGTTGATAATGATTTTTTTGCAGCATCAATTACAAATTGTTGGTTGATAGAATTTTCTCTATAAACATTTAAATCAATTTTTGCTTGTAGAAAGCTACTTTTCTGAACTGAACCTGCCTGATATGATGTTTGAAAAATCTTAACTAGGTTCTCATTGTAATTGATTATCTCTTCAATATTCCTCAACTGTTGTTTTTGCCTTACAACCTCAAAGTATGCCGCAATAACCGCATATTGGGTTTGAAGTACTTTGTCTTTAAATTGAATTTCCCCTAAAGCAGCAATTTCATTGAGTTTATTTTTTGAAACAAACATTTTTCCTCCATCGAATAACGTCCAGCTAAGTTGAACACCAGTACTCATTGATTTTGATGTTTCACCTGAATAGGTTGTAACTCCTGAAGGCGATTTATCTTTACCATCCTGTATTGAGAGATTTCCGTTTCCAATCAATGAAACACTTGGTAAGGCACCAGAATTCCCCCATGAATTATTCGTTTTGGAAATTTCGGCGGCATTACTAGCAACTAATATCCCATAGTTATTCTTTAACGCTATCTTAAGAGCGTCTTCAACAGTTAAAACTGATTGTGCTTCAGCCAAACCGAATATTGAGAGAAATATTATTACAAGAAAACCTTTCATTTTATTCATAATTGATGTTTCAAAATCAAGCCGTTTCAATCTTTTTACTTGAGAAAAGAATATACATTACAGGTATTACAAAGAGCGTTAGGATTAATGCGAATAGTAAACCTCCAACAACCACAATACCCAACGAAACTCTACTTGAGGCACCTGCCCCAATTGCTAGTGCAATTGGTAACGCTCCAAATATTGTTGCTAGCGAAGTCATCACAATTGGGCGAAAACGAGCCGATGCAGCCTCGAAAGCAGCCTCTCGCTTACTCATCCCACTACGATATTTTTTATTGGCAAACTCTACGATTAGGATACCATTTTTAGTAACAATACCAATTAGTAGAATCATACCTATTTCAGAGAAGATATTCAAAGTTTGCCCAAATATCCAGAGCGAAAGCATTGCCCCGGTGATAGCCATAGGAACAGTTAGCATTATTATAAATGGATCTCTAAAACTCTCAAACTGTGCAGCAAGTATCAGATAGATAAGCATTAGTGCCAGTATTAGCGCAAATGAAATATTAGAGCTACTTTCGGCAAAATCCCTCGATGGACCAGCAAGGTCGGTACTGAACGAATCGTCAAGTAATTTATTGGCAATAATACGCATCTCTTCTATTCCTTCTCCCACCGTTTTATCTGGAGCAAGGTTTGCTGATATAATAGCCGATTTATATCTGTTAAAATGATACAATGCGGGGGGATTGCTATTCTCTTCAATTGTTACAAGGTTATCCAATTGAATCATAGTCCCAACATTATTTCTAACATAAAGAGATGAGATGTCGGCAGGCTTATTCCTATTCTCCCTTTCAACCTGACCAATAATAAAGTATTGTTTATTATTCTTTAAGAAGTAGCCATATCTTCCGCCGCTTAATGCCAGATTTAACGCATCTGAAACGTCTTTTTCACTTACACCAAGGCTTGAGGCCTTCAATCTATCAACGGTTATATTCAGCTCAGGTTTATTAAACTT
Organism: Bacteroidales bacterium; assembly: GCA_003531155.1. Taxonomy (GTDB): domain Bacteria; phylum Bacteroidota; class Bacteroidia; order Bacteroidales; family Tenuifilaceae; genus UBA8529. The sequence goes on from DQHR01000038.1 coordinate 28,467, forward strand.
AAGATTTACATCAACGCTGCTAAATGTAGGGTTGTTCTGAGCTTCTTCCAGAAACTTGGGTAATACCTCGCGAATTTTGTCAAAATATCAACTTTAACAAAATTCGCGAGGTATTACCCAA
>DQHR01000054.1 GCA_003531155.1 Bacteroidales bacterium
AGATAACCCGATTCAAAGGTCTTGGTGAGATTTCCCCCGATGAGTTTAAGAATTTCATTGGTGAGGATATTCGTCTCGATCCCGTTCGTTTAACCCGCGAGGATGTTATTGCCGATCTTCTTAGCTTCTATATGGGTAAGAACACTCCTGAGCGACAAGATTTCATCATCGAGAATTTAAAGATTGACGAGGATATTATCGAGGAGTCAAAACCACCACTTGAAGAAGATCTTGAAGAGGAAGTAGCAGAAAAGGTGGCTTAATTAATTTTATTATAGTTACGAGTTACTTGAAAACGGTCAACCGACAACTATCAACCAACAACTGTTTTAAGAAATGCGTTTAGATGATTTTGAGGCGGATGAATTTTTGAACGAAGATAATACCCNNGGGATGTACAAAAGTTGGTTTCTCGACTATGCATCGTATGTAATCCTTGAGCGTGCCGTTCCTCATCTCGATGATGGACTAAAGCCTGTTCAGCGACGTATTCTCCATTCGATGAAACGCCTTGATGATGGTCGTTATAATAAGGTTGCAAACATCATCGGTCATACCATGCAATTTCNNGGAATAAAGAGCCAATCTCTTTGCCTGTAAAATTTCCTTTATTGCTTGCTCAGGGAGTGGAAGGAATTGCCGTGGGACTCGCATCAAAAATACTACCGCATAATTTTATCGAGCTAATTGATGCTGCAATTGCCTACTTAAAAGACCAAGATTTTGATCTATACCCCGATTTTCCTACAGGTGGTTTGGCTGATTGTACTCGTTATAACGATGGTATTCGTGGGGGAGCCATTAAGGTTCGTGCGAAAATTCAGAAAGTTGATAAAAAGACGTTATCAATTACTGAGCTTCCATTTGGAAAAACTACATCTACGCTTATTGATTCCATCGTAAAAGCAAGCGAAAAAGGCAAAATCAAGATTAAAAAGATTGATGATAATACATCTCAGAATGTTGAAATACTAATTCACCTTCCTGCGGATATATCGCCCGATGTTACAATTGATGCTCTTTATGCGTTCACCGATTGCGAAACATCTATATCGCCAAACTCGTGCGTAATTTATCAAGATAAACCCCGCTTCATGGGTGTTAAAGATCTTCTTAGAGCATCAGTCGATCATACGAAATTCCTTCTTACTTGGGAGTTAAAGAATCGATTAGATGAACTTGAAGAGGATTGGCATTTCTCATCTCTCGAGAAGATATTCTTTGAACAGAAGATTTATCGTGAACTGGAGAAAGATACCGAAACATGGGAACAGGTTATTGATGCCATCGATAAAGGATTTAATCTTTATAAAAAACTATTTAAGCGTGAGATTACCCGCGAGGATTTGCAAAAATTGACTGAAAAACCTGTACGTAAGATATCGAAATTTGATATTAAAAAGGCCGATGAGCACATCCGTGCAGTGGTTGAAGAAATTGAGGAGGTTAAGAATCACCTTAATAATATTGTACCATACACCATCAACTATTACCAACAGATAAAGAAGAAACACGGTAAAGGTAAAGAACGCAAAACGGAACTTCGTAGTTTCGACACAATTGAGGCAACAAAGGTTGTTGTTGCAAACGAGAAATTGTATGTTAATCGCGAGGAAGGATTTTTTGGAACAGGTCTTAAAAAGGATGAATTTGTTTGCGATTGCTCAGATATAGACGATATCATTGTATTCCTCAAGAGCGGTAAGTACTATATCTCTAAAGTGCAAGATAAAGCATTTGTAGGTAAGGATATTATTCATATTGCGGTATTCAAAAAGAACGATCAGCGTACAATTTACAATGTGGTTTATCGCGATGGACGTAATGGCTCAATCATGATGAAGCGTTGCGCCATTACAGGTATTACCCGCGATAAAGAATATGATATCAGCAAGGGAACCGAAGGTTCACAAGTGCTTTACATGAGCGCAAACCCCAACGGCGAAGCCGAAATTTTAAAGGTATTCCTTAAGCCAAAACCACGCTTACGTAATCTGATAATTGAACTCGATTTTAGCCAATTATCTATTAAAGGTCGTAGTTCAATGGGTAATATCTTTACCCGTTACGCAATTCATAAAATTCAAATCAAGGAAAAGGGTGTGAGCACCCTTGGTGGCCATCAAATTTGGCTCGATGAGGATGTTCTTCGCCTCAATTCTGATAGCCGCGGTAAATATCTGGGTGAATTCCACGATGGAGAAAGAATTCTTGTAGTTAATGGTGACGGAACATACTGTACAACTGGTTTTGATTTCTCGGTTCGATTCGAGAATAGCCCAATCATTATCGAGAAGTTCGATGCCGAAAAGGTATTCTCTGCTGTTTATTATGATGGTGAACAAGATTTTTACTACCTAAAACGATTTGTTTTCGAACTATCCGACAAGCCACAATCGTTCATTGCCGAGGAGGAGGGCTCTAAGTTTCTTGCTATTAACGACGATGATTTCCCATGTCTTGAAATCACTTTCAAGGGCAAACACGCGAAGAAAGATCCCGAGCAAATTGATGTTTACGAGTTCATTGGAGTGAAAGGGTATAAAGCAAAAGGTAAGCGTTTAACCACTAACGAGGTGAAAGCAGTAACCTTTATTGAACCTCTTCAAAAGGAACTTCCACCATCTGAAGATGACGAAGACCTAGATTCTAATGGCGATGATAACGACAACCCATTGGATGGCGAAACCGATACTGGAACACAGATGACATTAGGAATATAAAAACAAAACCTCGGCAAATCGCCGAGGTTTTGCTTTTATATTCATTTATTCTTGCCATTAAATCCTTTAAAATCTTAAGAAGATATGAATTAAAACTATGTTAACTTAATTTTAAAATGTCAATGCATTAACCTGTGTTACTTTTCTTAATAACTTTAAGGGGTTTTAGAATTATGTAATGTTTATTAACTTTTTTCAATTTCTGAATTCAAATAATTTTTGATGTCAAAAAGATTCAGCATTAAGAGACTAAAAATTAAGCACATTAAACTTTTAATTATTTGTTTAATTGCTGCTTTCTCTATTTCATTTTACCAATTCTACAATAGTTATATTAGTTTTCAGAAACTTAAAACAAATGGAATTATTACAACAGCTAAGACTGAATTTATTCAAAGTAAATATAGTTTCGACCACTTTAAAATCGAATTTGTAACGGCAGAAGGGAAAACAATTTCTAGAACCAAGATTTGTGAGGATAAGAAAACGTTTGAAGATGAGTATTCGAATTTAAAAATTATTTACCTGCACGATGAACCAAATATTTACTGGGAACTATTCTATTTTAAAAGCTATTCTGTATGGGATACTTTTGTATTCTATTTCATGGTTTATGCACCATTGGGCGGCCTTTTAGTATATATATTAATTGCTCAAGGCTTATTGTTGCTTAAGAGAAAAAAGGTTGATTAAGAAACCAAGTAAAGGTTAAGTAAGTTTTTTTTGAGTGTTTTAATTTGGACTAAGGTATTGCTTCATTGAAAACACTCTAATAATTCTGTCTCTTAAAAAAGAACGTATTAAAAAACTATTAATTTTGTAAAGACTTTATCAGAAACTCCTAACAATAATAAATTTACTGAGATGTCAGAAAAAAATAAAGGATATAGTTTCAAAAAACTATTTTTCAGAGATGTTGAAAGTGACAATAAAGAAAAAACTATCTCTGAAAATAGCCAAAAAGAGGGAGATTCTTCAGTTTATAAGAATGCTCCAATGTCAGTTGTAAATGCAGATCAAATGCTTGTTGAAGATTTTGTACAAAGACTACAAAATCTTATTAATCAGAATAATCAGTCTGGGTTCGATTTTCTTGAATTTACAGAAACACTTTTCGAAGAAAAGCAAAATCCTAACCCCGAGGTTTATAAAACAGTTTTTAGAATAGCTCAGAAAATTGATAAATCCTTAACTCCTGCGCGTCTTTTAGAAAGTGCTATGTTTTATAAAAATTTAGTGCAGAGTACTGCTGAGGCTGAGGTATCTAAAGGAGAATCTAAAAAGAATGCTTTGCAGGAAGAGAAAGATACTGAAAAAAAGAACCTCGAAAATAATTTAAAAAGCACGAGAACAAAAATTCAGCAGCTGACAAAGCAAATTCAAGAGCTTCAAAGTCAGGAAGTGGAGATGAATAATCAGCTGTTAGCCGTAGATCAAAAGTATAGCAATCAATTTGTAGATATTGATAAAAAAATAACCGCTATACGAATTGCAAAAGAAGAAGTGCTTGTGAGCATTGTTGACATAGAAGCAGGAATTAAATCGAATCTTTCATAAATAAATGGTATTATGCAAACAGAACCTAAAACAATTACCCAACTTCCAATAATGAAGTATTTTGATGATGCTAAGTTGGTTCAAGTTGGAAAAGAGACCCTCGGGAAATGGCGAAGAGGTGAAAAGCCTATTGGTGCATTTATTGGTTTAATCCTCATAGGTGTTATTGCCTATGGCACTTTTAGATGGATTATACCTGCGGTATTTGTTGCTTTAAGTCAAGTTCTGGCTGTAATTGTTTCCGTTTTAGCAGTTATTCTTGTAATTCTGCTTTTACCCGCAATATTTAAGTTTTTTAGAAGAATTGTTCGCTGGGTTCACAAAGCCATTATTCGCTGGAATCCTTTTGAAGAGCTGGATGAACAAAAGAAAAAAATGTGGGAAACTCATGATTCTTTCTTAATGCATAAGGCAAAAATTAAGCAGCTTAGAAATGATTTTGAGCAAATGTCTAACGAGACTAGAAAGGTAGCTGAAGATTCAAAAGACGAGGTTCAACGTTTTACCAAGAAGGCCGGAGAGATTAAAGAGAAGATGAGTAAGATGATTGCAGAAAAAGGCGAGACTATTAAAGAGACAGACGAATTTGTTGAATTGCAACAACAATTCATAAATGCAACATCTGCTGGCACAAGAACCAACACTATACTTGAGAAAAATATTGAATGGACAACAAAATATGCTGCTCGATCAAATATTTTTGCCAACCTTGATCGTAAATTAGCAATTGGTGCAACTCTACTCGAAAATAAGATTAAGGATTTTGAAGAGAGCATAAGTATCATGAAAAAAGATTGGCAAATGGCCGCCGCTTCTAGAGGTGCTACAGCTATTCTAAAAGAAATTTTAGGCCCCGGCGGACAGAATTGGAAATTAGAATATGCACTTGAGTTTGTAGCAGGGCGCATTTCAGAAGATCTTGCTATAACCGCTCAAAACCTTGAAGATTTAGAAAGAAATACATCTGCTTTTAACTTTGATAGCGACGAGGCCTATGAAAAATTACTATCAATAGGTAATAAGTTAGATGCAGGTCAGATTGAAATTCCTAATCCTGAGAAAATTTCAAATCCTAATCACAAATTGACTCGAGAAGAGAAGCATTCAGCTGGCCCTCTTGGCGATATTTTTTAGTTTAACCAAATAATCACAAAATAAATTGAACGCTATGCAAACCGATTATCAAAACAAGCAAGGAGCTACAATCCCTGGATTTCCTAAAAACTGGACCTTTGGATTTCAGCTAATAGTTCTTTTTCTAATTATTGGAGTTATTGGATTTGGGGTATATTTTGGCTATCCTTACATGAATAAGGCATCAATGGGAAATAAAGCCGATTTACGTGCAGGATTTAATAATTTTGTTGGCTTTGCTCCTGGCATCAATATGAATGGTGGCGCTGCACCTAACAAGGACTCACGAATGTATAAGGAGTTCGGTTTAACTTTCGAGGCTGTTAGGATGGACGATATGCAAAAGCTTAATGATGCTTTGAAAAATGGTGACCTCGATTTTATATTTACTACCACTGATATTACTCCAATTGGAATGGATCGTAGCAGCGACCTTGCTAAAATGTCTGTTGTTCAATTCTTAAAAATTGATGATTCACGAGGTGCTGATGTTTTTATTGTTGATGAGAAAATTAATACTGTTGCCGATCTTAAAGGTAAAAAAATAGCATGCGCACTTGGATGGCCAAGTAATACTCTTCTTCATGCAACTCTTGAGGCTGGAGGGCTAACTGAGCAAGATGTACAAATATTGCCAATGGGCGACCCATTTGCTGCTAAAACAGCTTTTACAACAGGCAATGCTGATGCAACAGTGGTTTGGTCTCCAGATGATGAAGAGTGTTTGAAATCAAGACCTTCTAAGGTTTTAACAAGTACAGATTTACTTCCCAATATTATTATGGATGGATTTATTGCTCGTAAAGATGTTTTGGAGAAGAAAAAAGATCTTTTTGTAAAACTTGCTAAAGCATGGTTAGTTGCAAACTCTGAAATGACAGATCCAGCCAAGATGGCTCAAGCCGCTCAAACCTACAAAATTGCTTTTGAAGTTCCAGACGATGCTACTACTATACTTGATGGAATGAAAAAAATCCATTTTGCAACTTATGGTGATAATGTTAATTTTTTCGGTCTAAGTACCGATTACACAGGTATTACAGGACAACAGCTGTATACTAAAATGGCTCGAGTTTATAAATCTGGCTACGGAAATAAGTTAACAAACATTGTTCCTTGGGCTGAAGCTTCTTATCCAGGAATTGTACAGGAAATTAAAGACTTGCAAGGGAAAGCACATGAAGCAGAAGGTCAAATACAGTTTGATGCTCCTACAACAGCAGATGCTAAAACCCCTGCCGTAGCTATCAAGCCAATTATCATAAACTTTGCAACAGGTTCATGGGCACTTACTCCTGATATGAAAGATAAAATCGAAAACCAACTCGGTCAGCTATCTGTTGAATTTGCCGGAATGAAAGTTCGTATTGAAGGTAATACCGATAATGTTGGTAGTGCAGATATGAATAGAGACCTTTCATATAAGCGCGCAAAGTCTGTTGCCGATTATTTAGTTAAGACATATAATTTTGATCCTAACAGATTTGTGATTGTTGGAAATGGCCCAGATAAGCCAGTTTCTAGCAATAATACAGAAACAGGAAGAGCTGCAAATCGTCGTACAGAGTTCCAACTTTTAGGTAAATAGATTATCAAATTAAATACAACAAAGGGAGGGTTACTTAAACCCTCCCTTTGTTGTAGTCATTAATAAATAATTGTTATGACGACTCTAAAAAACCTATTTAAATTTGCGGGTGAAGTTGATAAAAAGACCTCAACCATAATTAATATTCTGGGTTGGATTTTGCTTGTTTTTTTCTGGTGGCTAATTCCTACCATGGGCTGGATTAAACCTACAATATTACCTTCTCCAATTGATGTTATAAAGTGTTATAAAACGCTATTTGTTGAAAGGAGTTTACTCTACAATACAGGGTATTCAATATTTATAAACTTTGGAGGATATTTACAGGCGATGGCATTTGCAATTCCTCTTGGATTTTTAATTGGCCTTATTCCTTTTTTTAGACATCTTGTTAGTAAGCAGATAGAGGCCATTCGATTTACTCCACTCCCTGCTACAACTGGAATTTTTATGGCATTATTTGGCCTTGGACTAGGTGTAAAAGTAGAATTTCTTGCATTTGGTATTTTTGTTTACTTGCTCCCTGCAATTGCACAAAGGATAAAAGACATTGAAACCGACGATCATCTTAAGGCATTGCAACAAACCATGTGGACTTTAAATGCTAGTCCATGGATGACGCTTAAGCATTTTTATATCCCCTCAGTATTAAGTCGTTTTTCTATGGATGTGATTAACCTCGTTGCTGTTAGTTGGACATATATTGTTATTGCTGAAATGGTAAATGCCCAAGGAGGACTTGGTTCAATGATTTATATGGCTACATCGCGTGGCTCACATGTTGATCAATTATATGCAATATTACTTCTTATTATTTTTATTGGTTTTGTTCAAGATAAACTTCTAAAAATACTAGATAGAAAACTTTTCAAATTTAAATATGCTTGATAATGAAACGAAATATTTTCCAAAAGCAGGATGACAGTGAAGTTAACAATTCAGTTGAAAGTTCATCTAGTATTGATGAGAAAATAGTTAAATCATCAAATGAGGGTTCAGATATTATAAATCTAGTTAATATTAATCAGGTTTATACAGATCATGTACCTCATAATGTTGTTTTTAAAGATTTCAATCTGGATATTAAAGATATTAAGGATCAGGGGCAATTTGTTACACTGATGGGCAAATCTGGTTGTGGGAAATCTACATTACTTAGGTATATTTCTGGGTTGCAAAACCCGACATCTGGAGATGTTTTTATTTATGGTAAAAAGCGATCTGATAAAGATCGCATACCAATGGTTTTTCAGCAATATACTTCCTTTGAATGGAAAACTGTATTGCAAAACGTTGCGCTTCCTTTAATTCTGAAAGGTGTTTCGAAGGATGAGGCGAATGAAAGGGCCATGGATATGATTAAAATTGTTGGTTTATCGGGACATGAAAACAAATGGGCCAAGTATCCTACTCTTTCAGGGGGTCAACTTCAACGCGTTGCCATAGCTAGAAACCTTGTTGTTAATCCTCAGATATTACTCATGGACGAGCCATTTGGTGCTCTAGATACGATTACACGTAAACAGATTCAAGTTTTCCTTAGATCTATTTTCGAGCATGCAAAATTGGATCCTACTGTTATTTTTGTTACCCATTCAGAGAGTGAAGCAGTATTTCTTTCAACTGATATCTACATACTTGATTCAGGTCCAGCAAATGTTAAACATCATTTTAAAATTGATTTACCACAGGAAAGAAACGAAACTGTTAGGTATTCAAAAGAATTTACAGATTATGTTAATAAACTTGGAGCATTGATGGAAGACTTAAAAAAATGATTTTGATCTGAAGTTTATTGCAATTGATAGTTGCTTTTTGAAGATAAAAGAAACAAAAAACCTCGGCTAATTGCCGAGGTTTTTTGTTTCATATTAGTAAATCGCATTATTCTTTATTCACTACATCTATCCACTGCCCACTATTTCTTGCGTAGATAGAGTTGTCGTACATCGCTTCGCAAGTGAATGAAGGTAAGTAATACTTCCCAATATATGCAGCGTTGAAAACAATTCTAAATGTTTTTGTTTTTCCCCACTGTAGGCTAAAATATGTATAAACCCTATCATCGCGAACATCTTGATATTCGTATGATGAGTTTTCTACGGCTGATGCCTCTTCCATGCGGGTGTTACGAATTTCCCATCCCGAAGGGACAATTACCGATAGCGAAAGTTGCTCATAGTTGCTTCTTGTTCCCGGGTTATGTAGGCTAATCTGAGCGTAGAAATCAGTTCCTTGCTCAAGTTTATCCGGTGCTATAGTCATGCCGTTCATCAGATGGTATGAAACCTCCATATTGATATTGCTCGATTGTGGGGCTTCGTTTCCTGCAACAGGTATCCCTGAGTTGATTAGTCGAACATAAACAGCACCTTCGCCATTATTGGTGACATCAATTTTGCCCTCACCCGTTTGAACTGGTGCAAATTTTTGCTGTGCAAAAGTTAAATTAGTTTGAAGTTTTTTGCCATCGCTTCCATCTGTTTTAAAATTAACCTCGATGCCTTTGGCAGCTTTAATATTCATTGCATATTTAGAGAAGGCCAGTAAACTGAACGATATTTCTTGAGTGCTCATCCAATACTCCTTGCTTAGCTGCCCAGATAGGTCGATCAGAAGCGGCATTACCTTATCATATTCTTTCATGAGAACAAGAGCCTCTGTAACCATAGCCTTATCGCGAGTTTGAGAGCCGTATGTGTATCCCATTTCACGGTATTGAGCAATCTCAATCGGTTTTCCTTGTATTAAGCTTTTTGCAGCTTCAGGGTTGCCGGCTAAAGCATAGGCTGCAGCTAAGCGGTAACGAGCAGTTATCGAAAGTGATGGGTATTCGCGTAAGCGGTTCATAGCTCCAAGTTCAGGTGCTTTGGCTAAAGCCAAAGTGTAAAGTCGATATGCTTGCATTAAATCGCTTGTTGCGTAATAGGTACTTGACGAAGGAGCCCAAGTTAAAGCTCTTTGACGTTGGTATTTTTTCCATCCTTCCATGATCCCTGCAGGTACGCTATAACCAAGTGCCTCTGCTTCGAGAATAAAATGTCCTGCATAGGTTGTAGCCCATTCGTCGGGCTGCTGATTACCTGGCCACAGAGAAAGCCCTCCGTCAATTGTGCGGAACGACCTCATCTTATCAAGGCCATAACGAACATTCTCCTCTGCTCTTTTACGAGTCTCGACGTCAAAATCTCCCAATTTGCTGATGAATAGCTGAGGGAATGCTCCTGATGTGGTTTGCTCCAAGCATCCGTGTGGGTAATCAATTAGGTAAGCCAATCTACGGCCAAGGTCGATAGGAGGTAAGGTGCTAAACTCAATTGATGCTTTATTTGTACCCTCCATACCAAAGGCCTTATATGTAGGGTTCCATTTCTGCTTTGGATTGAGAACAACTTCTTGAACAGTAGTCATTGGTGGGTTAGGATTCCTAACATCCAACTCGGTTTCGTGGGTTGCCTCGTTATTTCCGCTCGTTGCAATCACTTTTACCTTTCCAATTCCAAGGCGCGAAGCGACTTTTAAATTAAACTTAACAACCTGATCGCCAATTTCATTAAAGGTGATGGTTTTTTGCATTTCCCCAGCAGGTTGGAGAAGATCATTGGTTTCAATTTTAATTTTTACAGTCTTCACCTTTTTATCCATTGCAAAAACTGTAACAGGAAGAACAACATCTTCTTCTGGTCCAAGAACCCTTGGTAGCGTTGATAATACCATCAAAGGCTTACGAACTGGAACTGTTTTCTCAGAGGAACCATATGCACCTTCTTTTGCAGCAACAGCCATAACCCTAACTGATCCTATATAATTAGGCATTATAAAGCTGATCTTTTTCTTCTCGCGTTTATCAACAGTAAATGGGCCGATGTACTTCACAACAGGTTTGAAACGGTTGGCATTTCTGTCACCTTTATTTTCTAACGATTCGTCCCCTCCGATAGAGATAATGCGTAACATTTTGCCTGCATCAGCACCCATAACCATATCGAATAAATCCCAAGTTTTAACGCCAAGAGCCTCGCGAGCATAGAATCGACTCCAAGGATCTGGAGTTTTAAAACGAGTTAAATCAAGAAGACCTTCGTCAACAACTGCAAGTGTTACAGCCATTGGTTTGCCATTCTGTTCCGAAATAGTGATGGTTACTTTCTTTTCAGGTTCAAGTTCATCAGGCAAAGAAATAACAGGATTGAGATGAGTTTCGGGATTAACTATCATCAAAGGTACAATGCCATAAAGCCTGATTGGTAAATCGTTTGACGTTTGCCCATGTGGCTGAATGAACGTAGCATGAACGTAAACATTTGGGGTCATCTTATCGGTAACATTGAACGAGAATTGTGTTTCACCTTTCTTTGCCTCAACCCAGTATGTTTCGAGGACATTAATTCCATTCTCAACGCTTACAAAAACATTTCCACCTTCGGCAGTGGGGATTGTAAGGTTAACCTTTTCTCCAACTTTGTATTCCTGCTTATCCGATGAGAAAACAAGCATAGTTGCAGCTTCAGGGTTTCTATTCCTGTCGCGCTTAACCCATCCTGGCCAATCGAAATATGCTGTTGTGCTTGCAGCGTGTCCTCCATCTGTATCAATAACTCTGATAAGGAATCGCCCCCATTCGGGTTGATTGATTCTAACAGCGAATTCACCTTCGCCATTTGAGCCTGTACTTAAAAATCCACGCTGAACGATTCTTGAATAAGAATTTGATACATAGTTTGATAGGTCTTCGGAATTTTGCTCCCACCACCAACGCCAATCAAGTTTGTAAACTTCAACCTTTAAATTACGTCTCGAAATAGGATTGCCGTCAACGTTTACTGTTACCACCTTAAGTTTTTGATCGGTGTCGGTAACAAACATATTTCCACGTGTTCCCGGATTTGGCATTTTAACACCAACATATGTCTCAAATGGATAATAAGGCATCGAGAACTTATCTATGCTAAAATTCCCACCTTCTTCAAATACTCTTACTTTAAAACTAGCCCTTAGTGCTCCAGGAGCAGCTGCTCTTACATCAATTCTGGGGATGAAGGATGTTGTTCCATTTTCATTTAATTCACCATCAAAGATGTTTTGTTCTTCGGCAGAGAATGAGCGAGCGCCATCATCGAAAGAATAATCTTTATAATTCTTAAAAGATGTTGTTGATGCGCTAAGTGTTACATCAACCTTAGCGTTTAAGTAACGTGCTGGAGCACCATGTAACCATTTTGCGCTAAGGTTTGCATTGAGACTTCTGTTTGCTTTCAACTCGGTTACACCAAAGTCGAGGTTGAGTTTTAACCTGTTTGGCATAATGGTTTCAACCCTTACTGGTTGAGTAAATGTAGCACCACCAATTTTTACCCTTGCGGTGTAGTTGCCGGTAAGAGCATCCTGCTGTGTAGCAACTGGGAATGCATATACGCCATCAACGTTTGTAGTAGAAATTGTTTTGTACGTGACTTGACCTTTGGGGTCGAGTAATTCAAAGGATGTAGGATGATTTTCGGGTAAGATCTTGTTCTTATCCTCTAGAATAAATGATAGGAATAGTGTATCACCTGGGCGCCATACACCACGTTCACCATAAATAAAACCTTTAATTCCTCGTTGAACAGCTTCGCCTGAAATATCGAATGCACTTAAAGATAGCGATGATCCATCATCGAGTTTTAAGTAGCCACGCTGTGATCCTTGCTTTGCGACAAGAAGGAATGGTTTATCAGGCCCTGCAAAGGAAACTTTAGCCATACCTTCGCCATCGGTTGTTGCGGTAGCCATGCTTCGGTGTTGATAGTTGAATATCTCAATATTAACTCCCGATAAAGGTTTTGCTGTTAACAAGTCCGTAATTACAAAAACGGCAGATCCATCAGTTCCTTTTTTAGCAAGAATCCCGAAATTTGATGCAAGAACGTTCTTTTGAACCTCCTTGTTACGGTAATAGGTTGAATGGCAAGGATTGTCGCGTTGCCGCCAATCATATTCTTCACCTTCCTCATAGTAATAATCATCATAATAATCGTAATAGTATGATTGGTGTGAATCATCACCTTCGTTGTAAGTTTCAGTATTAATTTGAATAGGTTCTGTATTGGTTTGACCCTCGCAGCTGTATGCTGAGTAACTTTTACGAAAAGAAATTTTAACTTGATAGATTGCGCCAGGCTCGGTACTAATCATCTTTGAAAGATCTATATGGTGAGTATTCCAAGAACCATAATCAATCTCTCCACTTGCGTTAAGTAGAATGGTTTTTTTAAGAAGCATTCTCCCTACTCGATGCAATTCCCTATTACCAGCAAGATTGTTTACCTGAAGGAATTGGGCAATATTATCTTCATAAATTCTAATAATCTCAACATCAACAGCTCTTAAACTGACTGCTTGGAATGGAAAAAGTAAACCCTCTGTCGAAGGTATAATTACTCCCTCACCAATCATTTTTACCTCTGGCTTAAATACTTCAAATTGTACAGGGAGTACTACGCCTTCGCTAAGTTTTTGTCCACCATAACCCTTAACACCTTCAGCAACGTTGAAGCTAAAGGTTCCATTTTGACGATTTGATGGGTACACTTTAACCACGTTGCCTTCGATAATCATTCGTAAGTCGGAAATCTCATCACAAGTAATTAGTCCAAGCAAATTCTGAGCCTGATCCAAAGGTTCAGAGAATCGAATCTCAACATATTGCTCTGGGTTTTGTATTACTCTGGTTGTTAAAATTCTAAAATCCCCTTTAATTGGTACTTCGTTTTCAATTTCTTTTGTAAAGTCACAGTTAATAGGATCACCATCACACTTTAAAATCACTTTGGAAATTTTATCGCTTTGTTTGATGTTTTCTACCCAGAACTTATGAGTTTTCCCATCCAATGCGGTTTCCCATGTCATCTCTAATTTTTCACCATCTTGCTTTGCCTCAACAGTTTTTTTAATATCGTTGGCATCAGCAAAATCGGCAGTGTTAACTATAGCGCTAAGACGACGTTCCATCTTGTTGGCTTCTTGGTAAAACTCAAGGCCGTTTACCACTACCTCCATCGATTGTTTGATGGTACGAAACGAGAACTCAAACTCTTCAAAACCTTTAGGAATATCCTTGATTAGCCTATCTAGAGAAACAGTTGCAGTGTATTCTTTATCCTCAGGAAGTGGATCGTATGGAGTTAACTCAATGGTTCGTGAATCTGTCCACATCATCTCACCTTTAATGGAAGGGCTAATGCTTATTAGATTCTTATCGGCTACAGTGCCTGACACTGAATTGCCAGCAAAATCGGCGGCGAAAACTACTCGTATTACGCTACGATTCGAGATTACACCATTGGTGTATGCCGAGATATAGCTGCTAAAATCTTTACGATTTTGTTCCTTTTTGCTGTGTTTGTTGCTAAAAATAGCAATAAACACGCCGATAAAAATAACGCTAAGCGCTATTCCTATTACTTTTGGATTTCTGGTTCTAATCATAAGGTTGGTATTTAGGGCTTTAAAAATTGAGAAAACGAAAAAGAAAATTAGTAATTATTTTGAAAAAAGTTGAATTTGTGATAAATAATCACGACAGTTTTTTGAAACTTGATTAGAATTGAGAAAAAAAGAGATTTCATTTCAAAATTATTTACAGATCGAGATATACTCTGAAAATAATAATGAAAACTTTTAAAAACGAAATAATTAATAAATAGAGGAAGGTTATCCGAGCAAAAATAGGATACTACTTGATTTTCTTTAGGTTATTCTTAGCAATTTTCAATTTCAACTCAGTTTTTTTCATGAGAGCCTTAGTGCTTTTGAGTTTTGTTTTTCCTCTCGTAATTAACTGATTGCCATTACTCAGTATTTTATTGTTTTCCTTTAGGGCAGTTTTAAGTTCTTTTAGTTCTCCCTTAAATGTAGCTTTTAGTTCTCGGACAGCGTTTTTTGCCTCAGTGCGCTCTTCTTGATCTTTTGATTTAAGTTGGTCGTCATACTCTTTTAGGTTTCTATTATGACTTCTTGTTAAGGAGTTAATCTCTTTGGTTAAGCGCTTCTTCTCTCTCGTTGCTTCTTTTACCATTTGTTTGCCATCATTGATCATAAGTTCAAGTTGCTCAATTTTTTCTTTGGCGAGTTCAACCTTTGCAAGCGCAGAATCATATCTCGCTTGATAATCGATTTGCGTTGTTGGTTTTGAGGCTAAAACTTTATTTGATAAGCCAGTAGATAGCATAAATATTGTCAGGTAAAAAAATAGTTCTTTTGTTTTCATATAATTGCTGTTTTTAAACAACATTTATGGTTCACTTGTCTAGCGATATTAATGAATTAATAGGTCAATTTAGCTATTTTTGGTGTATCTTGATAAAAAAAGAGTCAATAGTTATGTTAGCGGCGACTGCTATTTGCTACAAGTAATTATTGAATAAGTTCATTATAGGATTTGAAAGTTTAGAAAAACTATAAGTGAGACTAAACTTATTATTATATTGTATTCAATTGTTTAATGTGGAATTAATCTCGTAATAATTATGTTAATTTTCATTGTTGTTGGAATAGTTCTCGTCTTAATCTTTGTCCTTCTTTTCAAAGGGGCAAGAGGAAATTCCTATTCATCTTCTGATTCATCATTCCCATCAAGTTCTGGCTTTGATTCGACAGATTCATCAGTTGAAAGTTTTCATGGAGGCGGCGGTGGAGAATTTGGTGGTGCGGGAGCAGGAGGTAGTTGGGGTGACGATTCTGGAAGTAGTGATAGCTCAGACTCTGGAGGTGGAGATAGCGGCGATTAACCCAATAATAAGGTTCCTATCCTCAGATATTGGCTAATATTTTGTTTGGTAATTAAATAATTAAAAAAAATATGAAAAAGATATTTTTAATCCTGCTTCCTTTATTTCTTCTTTCATGTAGTCACACACCTAAAGGAATTCTTCGTGTTAAGGTTCAATCAAAAATTTATAAGGTTGTTGATGATGTTTTTTTGCTTAAAAAGTTAAATAGTGAAACATCAAATGAAAGATTTGAGGTGGATAAGGCAATTAAACTTGATACTGGTAAATACATATTGCAGATACCATTTTATGCAAAGTCAGGGATGTTCTATAATGATGGAACTATCGAGGATACAATATTGGTCAAATTTGATAAAGAGATAAATGCGTATTTGGTTGGCGGAGATTTTTCGGGAATGTTTGCTTCAGATCCAAAACTGGAGATTGATGAGTAGATAATTTATTATGATTAGGGAACTTTTATTATGCTTTTAATTCAACTCACAGGATTATCAGGTTCAGGAAAAACAACCATAGCTAAATTGGTTAAGGAGAAGTTTGCAACACAAAATATTCAAATTGAAATTATTGATGGTGATGAGTATCGAAAAACTCTTTGTAAAGGCTTGGGCTTTTCATATGAGGATAGAGTTGAAAACTTACGGCGATTAGGGTTTGTTGCTAAACTGCTATTAAAGCACGATGTAATATCAATAATATCTGCAATCAATCCTTTTGAAAGCATCAGAAAAGAACTTTCCAATTTCTCCCCAAAAGTTAAAACTGTTTGGGTTAATTGTGATATTGAAACGTTAAAAATACGTGATCCAAAAGGACTTTATAAACGAGCTTTGCTACCTGATGGTAATCCCGATAAAGTTTACCATTTTACAGGTATATCTGATGTATATGAGTTTTCTCTAAATCCTGATTTGATTCTTAATACTGATAGTGAGTCGCCCGAAGAATCGGCGAATAGGTTGTTCGAGTTTATTTTAAATCAAATCAAATAAGTTTATCTAAAACCTGGAGCTTGCATTTTTGGTTGGAAATGCATTTGCTGCATCATCATTTGATTTTGCAGCATCCATGAGTTGTTGTAATTATTCCGGTATCTTGAGAAACTTACGATTGAAAAATCAATTGGAATAATAATTTCTTGGGTAACATACTCTTTGCTTTCCTTGGCTGGTTTCCAATTATTAAGTTTTTTACCTATGGTTAAGTAGTTTAGAATTGCCACGTTGCAGTCATTGTCAACACCTTTAATGAATTCATATTTAGAAATAATCCCGCTTGGCTCAATAATACATTTTAGCAAAGCAAAACCATGGTTGTTCTTAATTATTGAGTTTATTGGATATATGCTAGCATCATTAAGATCACTTTGCAAAAAACTAAACTCTCTGAGTTTAGCATTTCTTTCGCATTGTAAGTATATTTTTCTATTATTTGAATCGAAATAATATGCTTTATTCAACTTATTCTTTTCATATTCGAAGGTTATCCGCCTGTTAGAAATTGAATCATAGAATGACTCAACTCCATTTCCTTTGTTGTCTAATAATTCATTGCCCTCTAAACCAAATACTTTCTTTAATACAATTTCTTTGCTATTGCCGAACTCTGAATATATATGTGCATAAGCCCTAAGGATTTTCCCATTTTTATAAAAAATGATTGTTTCTTGTGGCTTGTTATCAAAGTATTTAATGGTTTTTCGGATTGCACCATTAGGATAAAACCAATTAAACTCTTTGGTTTTTTTATGAGGGTAAAATGAAGTGAAGTATCCTTCATAAATTGGGATATTGTTATTGAAATAAAAAACTAAGTGAAATGCTGGGCTATCGATTGATTTTATTATTGCATAGTATGATGACTCACTTACCTTATCAACCTCATCCCAAGATGAGTTGAAATAAATTTTTTCGTCATTGTCGAATTTCTTCTTGTACTTTAATAGTTTTATTCTTCCAAGTATGTCTTCTTCGCTGTATCCTTGGGATGATAAACTACCTCTCAGCGAATTAACTTCGCCAAAAATCTTTAACGAAGCCTCTGTATACTTTGCAAACCCTTTAGGAAATCCAATATATTCTGTTGTCCCTTTAAATTTGTATAAATAGGTAATAACATCGTTATTCATACCTATGCGAGTGTGTTTGTAGAATGTTATATCGTTAAACTCTTCAATAACTTCGGCAAATTCCATTTTCCCGGATTGAAATGCCCCGAGATCTCTTTGGACTGGGAAATTTTGGATTACAGCAAAAGAGTCTATCCCTATAACATAGCCATTACATTCATCAGGGTGAATTGTTTTCTCTGAAGAATTATTATTTGGTTTGAATTTAAAGTATGTGTTAAATTGAGAATACTTTAATAAACCACTTATTTTATTATTATTTAAATCATAGTAGTATCCAGGAGTATAATTATCACCAATGGTATAAGATACCTTAAACGATTTGCTGGGCTCGTAATCAATGTCAAAGTAACCATCAATTAGCTGATGGGTCATGTCAAAAGCATAGCCTACTTCGTAGTTTTCAATTTTATTTTGAGAATTTACTTTTAAAGAAATTAAA
The DNA here is from genome assembly GCA_003531155.1 of Bacteroidales bacterium. Classification (GTDB taxonomy): domain Bacteria; phylum Bacteroidota; class Bacteroidia; order Bacteroidales; family Tenuifilaceae; genus UBA8529. The sequence continues at coordinate 18,344 of DQHR01000054.1, forward strand.
AGAAGTGAAACGAGGATAATTCTTGGTGCCATTTTATCTTTTTAGATTGTCTAGATCAAAGATGGCAAAAAAAATTAAAGCCCCAAAATCATTTTAGATTTTGAGGCGATTATAAAAAATTTAATCTTTCGTTTTTTTGCTCTCCCAATACTTAATTGCCCAAACAGATAGTTTCAGGCTTATGTAGATGAGCAACGGCCAAGTTAGTAGCCAAAGTATCAATGGTAAATATTTCATTTTTTCTCAATTTTAAATTCTATCAATTCTAAACAGTCAACTAACAGCTAGTAAATATGCCCTTCGTTTTTCATCTCTTCTGCATCAATCTTTTTGCTGTTCATCGATTTCCAAACGTACCAGATATAAGCAATGACAAATGGAACAAGTAACGATACAACGCTCATTACCTTTAAGGTAAACTTGCTCGAAGAGCTATTGAAAATAGTTAATGAACTTTGTAAATCAAAAGTTGAGGGGTAGTAGGCCGTGTTATTGTATCCGGCAATTAGGAATAGTGCAAGGACGGCAAATATAGTTCCAATGCCTGTAAACCAAATTCCATTAAAATAATTGGTTAATAGTGATTTCCCAATTCCCCATAGCACAAGAACAACGCCAATTAGGAATAATCCTAGCACAACGGGCATGGCTGTTAAGTTGTGTAAATATTTAAAAGGTTCCATAAAAACCTGCCCTGTTGTAGGGTTTACAGCAAATCCATCGCGTAAAATCAACCAAACTACAAAGGTTAGGAAAAACACAAGGAAAGGGATCGTGTTGTAAAGCAGCTGTTTTTTTGCACGTGCAAAAATGTTTTCGCTGTTTACATGGTTCATAAAGTAAAGCGATGCAAGTATTCTTGATAGGAAAAATACCGCTAACCCTAAGGATAGATTATGAAGGTTTAAAGCTGCTTCTAATCCATGCCAAGGGGTTTGCCACGATGATATAATCGGATTTCCGATATTGGTAAGGTTCATCTTGTTGACCGAAAACTGAGAACCAGTAAAGAAGGTCGCAACGGCTGTGCCAAGAAGAATGGTGCCAAGCAAACCGTTGATCTGAAGGAAAGCCTCATATGTGCGATGCCCTAAGAAATTGTTTGGCTTAGTACGAAATTCGTAAGAAACAGCTTGTATTATGAAACAAAACAAAATCGCAATCCATACCCAGTAAGCTCCACCAAAACTTGTTGAGTAGAATAGCGGAAACGAAGCAAAGAATGCTCCTCCAAAAGTTACTAGGGTTGTGAATGTTAACTCCCATTTACGACCCAAGGCATTTACAAGAACAGTTCGTTCCGATTCATTTTTGCCTAAAGTGTAAATCAATGTTTGTCCACCTTGAACGAAGAGGAGAAAAACTAATATCGAGCCTAGCAGCGAAATAATTAACCACCAGTACTGCTGTAATAGGATATATGTGCTATCGATCATTTTTAATGTCCTCCTTCTTTTGGTCCGTTTTTAATCTGTTTAAACATAATCTTCAACTCAGCAATAAGCAGAGTTGTGAATATGGCGAAGAATAAAAAGAAAGTTACTTGTACTGCACCAACCCCAATTCTCGAAACTGCTGCAACGGTTGGTAGGATATCCTGTATAACCCATGGTTGACGACCAACCTCAGCAACAATCCATCCTGCCTGACTTGCAATGTATGCCATTGGTATCATCAGTATAGATGCTCTAAGTAACCATCGCTTTTGAGCAATGTCTTTCTCCACAACAAGGTAAAGAACAAGAGCAAAGAATACTATAAAAAGCAAACCGACACCAACCATGATTCTAAAACTGTAGAATACAAGAGGAACTTTTGGGATTAACGAGGTTACATCTTTTATGTAGCCATACCCAAAGTATTCAAAGTTTTCGTCAAGTATTTTCTTGTGATACGCCATCATCTCTTTATTGCCCGAATCAGATGCCGTTTTATAATCAGCAAGCGCCTGAATAGCTAGTTTTCCCTTTTCGATTTTTTGAGCTGCCGATGGTGCAACAACTTCTTGTCCATCTTTATTTTTGTATGTATAACCGCCTTCGATGATATCTTTTATCCCAGGTACAAATGCATCTTTGTCATGATAACCCAGTATTGAAAGCATTTTGGGCACTTCAATCTTGAAGAGATATGCATCTTTATCATCGTTGTATGTTTTGCTTGGATTTGGAGCTCCAATAATTACAAGCCCAACACCCTCTTTACCCTGGTAAAGACCTTCCATGGCTGCTAATTTCATGGGCTGTTTTTGCGATACTTGATAAGCTGAACCATCACCTGTAAGGCCAACGAATATTGAAGACAACAGCCCGAATACTGATGCAATAATTATGCTTCGTTTTGCAAGAAGTGTGTGCCTGTTTTTAAGAAGATACCAAGCACTAATGCCAACAACGAATGCTGAGGCAAGAAGAAACCCTGATGAAATAGTATGTAAAAATTTATTTATTGCAACTGGAGAGAATAGTACATCCCAGAAGTTTAGCATTTCATTACGAGCTGAGTCAGGATTGAAGTGCATACCTGCAGGGTATTGCATCCAAGCATTGGCAACTAGAATCCAAAGTGCCGAGAGGTTTGCCCCAATGGCCACAAGCCATGTAGACAGAAGGTGGAATTTTTTACTAACCTTATTCCATCCAAAAAACATCACAGCTATAAAAGTTGTTTCCATAAAAAAGGCCATAATTCCCTCAATAGCAAGTGGGGCTCCAAAAATATCGCCAACAAACCACGAGTAGTTACTCCAGTTTGTTCCAAACTCAAATTCGAGGATGATGCCTGTTGCAACACCAATGGCAAAGTTTATCCCAAAAAGGGTCATCCAAAACTTGGTAATTCGTTTCCACTCTTCGTCGCCAGTTTTGACGTAAAGCGTTTCCATAAAGGCAATGATAAAGCCTAAACCAAGTGTTAATGGTACAAATATCCAATGGTACATTGCTGTGAGCGCAAATTGCGCTTTCGACCAGTCGACCACTGAAAGATCAAAACTATCTGTCATAGGAAGGATTATTTTTTATTAGTTAGTTGTTCAATTACATGGTTGCTTCGCTCTTCATCAGTTTTGAAATTCTTTTTTAAGATGTTGGGAAAAAAGAAAATCTTTAAAATAAAAAACATAATGAATAGCTTAATGATAATTATTAACCAAAGTGTTTTGCCGATGGTCATATTTTTGAAACCATCGTAATAAAAGTGAAATACCTTATAAAAAATATTATTCTTCATTGCTATTATCTCCTATCAAAAATAGGTTTTTTATAATATTAGAGCGAGTTTATTCCTAAAAAAACATTGTTAACCTATTAACACATAAAAAGCAAAAAAGATTAGTTGATGTGAAAAAAAATCAGTAGAGGTCGATTTTGGCAAATTGAAAAGAAATATCCATTTTTACCATCATTGAAATGAAAGAATTAATCGAACTATGCCAACCGATAGAGAAAAAATTGAACAGTGGTCATTGGGCTACCATCTGTTGAAATCTTATACCGATTTTTGTTTTAAAATCTACTTTAGAACTAAAGTCATTGGACTAAAAAAACTACCCACCGGTAAAAGTTTGATATTTGCTCCAAACCACCAAAATTCGCTTATCGATGCGTTGGCAGTTCTATCGATTAAAAGATGGCAACCCGTTTTTTTGGCTAGAGCAGATGTCTTTAAAGGAAAAACTCTTTGCAAGATTCTAACTTTCTTCAAGATTCTTCCTGTTTATCGCATTCGCGATGGCTATCAAAACCTTGCGCTCAACGACGATATATTTCGTAAAACGCTTGATGTTCTAAAGAATCGCAATGGTATTGGAATTTTGCCCGAGGGCAACCATTTTGGTCAGCGCAGGCTTAGAACATTAAAGAAGGGTATAGCCCGAATCTCTTTTCAGGCCGAGGATGCATGCAATAACGAGCTGAAGATTCAAATTATCCCTGTTGGGCTAAACTATAGCAACTACATAAATTTGCGTAGCAAATTGCTTATTCGTTTAGGCGAACCCATTGATGTAAGCAAATATCTTGATCTGTATCGCCAAAATCCTGCTCAAGCCTACAATGCACTTATCGAGGAGTTAGAGATAAGCATGAAAAAGGAGATGATTCAGATTGATGACGAGGTAACATACTACGAGTATGAATCGCTTCGCGAGATTTTCACACCACTTTATATCAAAAAGAATCGCTTATCATGCAGCCAAAACTCCCAGTTTGAAGTTGACAAAAAGATGATTGCTGCTGTTGATGGATACAAGATTAAAGATATGTCAGGCTTTGACTCTCTAATGAATCAAGTTAAAGAATATTCTATAAAAATTAAGGAAGCAGGATTAACCTACAAATCGGTTCAAAAATCTGCATTTAAGTTATGGTCTTTAATCGTAAAGATTCTTATTCTTATTGCAACTCTTCCGCTATTCGTTTATGGATATGTAAATAATTTTATACCAGTAGCGGTTGCATATAAGATAAGCAAGAAGATAAAGGATGATCAGTTTATTAGCTCCATTCGATTTGTTGTTGGAATGTTGCTATTCCCCATTGCATATCTAATTCAAACTTTGTTGTTCTGGGCTATTTCTGGAAATGGAGTTTATGCACTGAATTATTTAGCGAGTTTGTTAATAGGCGCAATCATAGCTTATCAGTGGAGAAAATGCTATTATAATGCAGTTGCTGATCTCAAGTGGGTTAAGGTGATTCTAACCAAGAAAGAATTGAAGAATAATCTAATTGATCTCGATAGCCTAATAGGTAATACCATAGAAAGGTTGATGTAAAAACTTCTTTCACGCAAAGGTCGCAAAGCCTTAATTTAGCTTTTCGTAAAGTATGCAAGTATCATATGTTAATATGGATTAACAATAATATACACATAATCAGTTTTTTGAATAATAGCACCATGTCATGCTGAACGAAGTGAAGCATCTATAATTAAAAGCATTTAGATCCTTCGCTGTGCTCAGGAT